>NZ_BSQE01000018.1:0-164001 GCF_030268185.1 Pseudomonas sp. NBRC 100443 | reverse complement strand
GTCCGCAATCGGTGAAGCGGGCAGGTCATCGCCATTGAGCAAACTCGAGTCGCTGGGAGTCCGTTACCCCGTGATGCAGGCCGGCATGACGTCCATCTCGGGGCCGGCTTTGGCCGGGGCGGTTTGTTCGGCAGGAGGAATCGGCACGCTGGGTCTGCATGATGTCTCGGTCTGGGAACAAACCATCGAGCAGACCCGAGCGAAGGCGGCCGGGCAACCGATCTGCGTCAACCTGCTGCTGCCCTACACGCGCGTGAAGCATGTCGAAGTGGTCATCCGTCAGCAGGTACCGATGGTCACGCTGTTCTGGGGGGATGGAAAACCGTTGATCCAGCAGCTTCGCCGCGAGGGTGTCTTCGTCTTCCAGCAGGTGGGGTCGAGGCAGGAAGCGGAAAGGGCGCTCGATGCCGGGGTCGACGGGTTGGTTGTGCAGGGTGTCGAGGCTGGTGGCCATGTCAGGGCAACCCAGCGGCTCGATGCTGTTCTGCCGGAAATCGTTGCGCTGACGTCGACCATCCCCCTTTTCGCGGCCGGAGGTATTTACACGGCAGAGGATGCTGAGCGGGCTATTCGTCTGGGGGCACATGGCGTCTGCTCGGGAACACGCTTTGTGCTGACGCCCGAGAGCAACGCGCATGAGGCATATCGCCAGAGGCTGCTGGCAGCGCAGGATACCCTTGTCACTGAGCTGTTCGGATTGGGGTGGCCGGACGTTCATCGTGTGGTGCCCAACAAGGCGACCGATCGCTGGTGTCGGGCGGATGGTTCCATTCCCGCCTGGCTGCGGTGGTTCAATTCGAGCCTGTCGTTCACACGTAGGCTGCTGCCGATGAAGGCCCATGCTGCCATTTTCCAAAGACCGGGCCTCCCCGTCTTTTCGCCCGTTCCACTCGTCGACCAATTGCCCGCGGCCTTGCTCGAAGCTACAGCGCTATATGCCGGCGAGCAGGTGGGCCGTATTTGCAGCATTCTTCCCGCCGCCGAGATCGTCGAAGAGCTGGCTCGAGGAGTCACGCTGGGCGGTGTCGCAGCAAGAGCTCACGCGGGGAGTTAGCTTCAGCCTGAGGGCCAGGGGGACTTCCAATGACCGTTTTGAGGACTGAAGGGGGCTACACCATTACGTAGAGGATTGTGCTGATTGTGTCAGTTTGACATTATCGGGCTGCCATCATTGCGGCTGACCAGTCTGAACCCCATCTCCTGCTGAGCATCCACAATGATGGATTTTCCCTTTAAGGACCCGGCCTCGGCCGGTTTTCTTTTTCGTATTGGACCAGTTGCTTAACGAGTCTATAGCTGGCGTTCTGGCGACCAGGCGCCGCGGCCGATCAGCAACGGGAACAGGCCGCCCCAGGACAGGTGCGTTGCCCAGGCGTCGGGGTAGAAACACCTCGATCACCGTGGTCATGCCCAGCAGCTCCAGGGCCGCGATCACCTGGGAAATACCACTGCCTTTGGCTTCGACGAGCCGGCGCTGGGCCACCGAGGCCAGCAGAGCGGAGCCTGCCAGGGTAACCGGCAGCGGCAGATTCTGAGCAGGCGCTTGAACGCTAGTAGGTCTGGTCCGCCAGCCACGCGAAACCGTGCAATGCTGCGAAACGTCAGGCTTCAATCCGACCAAGCTCGCGCTGTTGATCCGATGGGTTGCCAGCGTGCCGGATGCTCGCACGGTGCCTATGGAGTCCCGGCCAGTCGGTGGTTTAGGCTCTGGCCAGGAACCTAAGGATGGTGTGAGTGCTGTGGGATGACCGAGAAAGGGGAGCGATGCCGGCAGCATTATCAGTCGGTTTATGAAAGGAATCGGCCTGAATTCGATGCAGGGCGTGCTCTTGACGAATGCCTGCATCATTTCCTGGACCAACGGCCTGCAGGTAAAAAGCTCTCTGCGATTGATCGCGCGATAGGCTTGGCATCAGCTGGTTTTTGGCTTGATACGGATGCGGTTGCTCGATCCGAACTGGCAAGCCTTGCGCTCAGTCGAGTGCTGCACTTCGACACTGCAATTAGTGTCGAGCAACTGCTGAAGTTGGCAAGCCTTGCCCCAGACACCCTCAGATGGGCGATTCGCTACTCGAAGCTGTTTGAGCGTACTGCTTCGCCGCTCTGGCTAGCGCTTCGTGCGGAGCTCGCGGGGGAAGAGTGGCAAGTATTCTTCGGTGTTTGCGACCGTTTGCTTGATCAGCTCAAGCCCTTTGATGAGCTAATTGCCAACGCTGAGAAACAGCTTGAGCACTTATCTCTGCTGGAGTTTTTTTCCTACCTCAGCGTGCTGGCTTATCAGGCGTTTTCCGATGACGCTTCCGATGACCGTTCCGGTCAGCAGTGGACGGTATACAACCGCATTATCTTGAGGAAACTCCGGGCCTGCCCGGAAGAGGATTTTCGCCTGAACGAGTCACGGCTCGAGCAGTCGCTGAAGCGTCATCTTTCACCGATTATTTTCCCCGCATCGCCCACAGCTGATTCAGCCAGATGTCGTGAAAATCTCGAATGGCTAGCCGTTCTGATTGCTGCCACCCAAGAGCGGATCGACTACGAGGGTTCGATTGACTGGTTTTGCTTCGATCCTGAGTGCCATTATCAGCTGAAACCTGGCGAGTCGGTTATCTATAACCAGTCGGAGGCGGGAGCTGTGCGGTGGCAGCGAACCGGGCGTAAGAGCGACCTGCTTTGGCACTACTGGATGAACCGCGTGGTGCAGGCATTCGTTGGCTCCGGCATGGCTGGGCAAATCATCGGTTCGCCTGAGAACCATGAACTGAATCAGTTGGCCTATATCAAGGCGTGTCGCAGCGAGCTGCAATTGCAGCAGATCTATGGCCTGGGTGATTGGCTCTCGCTCGAGGATGGCACTCAGGTTCAGCTTCACCACGTGTTGCTGGCGAGCGAGCTGACTTCGGTTTTCTTTCAGAGCCAGTTCATCCAGCCATTCCAGGACTATCTTCGCGAGTCGGGCGTGCTTGCGCATGCCCTTGGCCGTTTGGCTATGGATGGCCTGCTGTCAGGGGAGAACAGGTTCCCCATGACTTGGTCTGAAGAAGAAGAAAAGATCCGCAGGATCAAAGGCTGGACGGTCAGCGAGGAGCATCCGCTAGGCAGCGCCGATTCAGCCAAGGCAATTCTCAAGTTCTGGACCAGTGATCTCAAGGCGCTATCTCAGCAACTGAAGCAGCAGCCGGGTATGCCTACACCGCGCTTGTACGAACAACCCTTCTACAAAGTTGGCCGCTACAGCTTTCAGTTTCCCTGGGTCGGCGCGCAACAAAACAACCTGACGGCAGCGATCAATAACCTGCGCCGTGTGAATGCCCGTAGAGCCGATGCACAGGTAGAAACCCGGCGTGTGGAGCTGGCCCTAGCCGAGAGCCTTCGGCAACGGGGCTTTGCCGTTGAAGTGGGGTATCTGCCGCCTATTGCAGAAGAGGGCGACGCCGGCGAGGTGGATTTGATCTGCCAGCGGGATGGTGTGCTGCTACTTATGGAGGTCAAGTCTGGGTATATCCGCTCGACCAAACATGAGGTCTGGCTGCATCGCACTAATACTTTGCGTAAGGCTGCCTGGCAGCTGCGTCGCAAGCGTGTCGCTGTGGCAAAGGCGTTGGCGGCTGATCATGATTTGCGCTTCAGGTTGGGCTACCACGGTCAGCATCCCGAGTCGGATTTGCGAGCCTGGATCGTCGATACCTCCATTGAGCTCGATGGGCAATCAGTCGATGGGTTCAGAGTGGTATCTCGTGAGGCACTGGAGGTAATTCTGCGGGACGAGAAGCAACTCCTCCGGTCGGTGGATCAGTTTGATGAGGAGGAGGGGCGGGGCTCATTGTTCCCTGACGGATTTACTGCTGGCCGATTCATAGCTGTTGTCGAGTCTGATGAGCTGTGGCGAGGTATCTGCTAGTGCTTGAATAGCAATAGCTTATGCGGCGGGGGCGTTGGCATCGGCCGCATCCTAGGGGGCGACCATAGCCTGCAAAGACGATGCTTTACAGGCTATGACCTACACTCTGCCCACTTCTGGCACCAGATCCGCTTTACGCTTTCGGCTGGCAGATGTAGTTGCCACTTCGCAGGAAGGTTTCATGCTTGTTCGGCGAGTAGACACTCAGGGTGCCTTGCTCGTTAGCGGCGATGTGTTTCCAGGTACCTTCTTCGAGCACCAACTCCGCAAAGGATTCCCCTGTCTGGCTTACGTAGAGCGTTTCGCGGCCCCAGCGTGTCGAAAATAGGCTCATATCCTGCAAATGGGCGCAGGTATTGATGCGGATGTCCTTGGATTGAAGCTTCCACTCGTAGCCATTTTTTTCTGACGTCATGACGTGGTCCGAGTAGAAGCACAACAGCTTTAGGCCCATACGTGTGATGAGCGGTGCATCGTAGTTATCGTCTTCGCTGGCCCAAGTGCAGGTTCGCCAGCCTTTTCCGGCAATAAAGTAGCTGACGAAGGAGGATGCGTTGTTCTTCTTTTTCCACGTTTTGTAGAGCCAATCGTACTTACAGAACGCGAGCAGCGTGTTTCCGTTCGGTAATGACTGGAGGCTCTCCACCACGACGCCTTCCGGAAGGCTCGGTGTGTCTTCCCAGCGCTGCCACTGATTGTCGAGGTTCGCAGTGCAGAAGACGGCTATCTTGTCGTAGTTGCCGGTCTTGGTCGAATCGAAGATCAGGCCCTTTTCAGTGTAGGAGTATTCCTTGCTCTCCTTGAAGCGCCAGAGCCAGAGGCCGTTGAAGTAGCAGACTTCTTCGGTGCGGGTGAATTCGTAGCCAGGCACGTCCGGGAAGTGGCTCTGTTTCCAGTTTTGCGCATCGTGGGAGTAATAAAAGCCTTCGCTATAGCCCGCCATGGCGATCCACATGCCGCTCACAATATCCAATTTGCTGATGCGCGGTGAGTCTTCGGAAGCTCTGAGACGCACAGTGTGCCAGTGCTCACGGTCGAGGCTCCGATAGAGCCGGTCGTCGTTGTCAACTATCAGCCAGGTGGTGCCATCGGTCTTGATGTGCTGAATCTTCTCGGGATCACAGGGCGGGTGCTCTACCTGGCGCCACTCAATACTGAACAGATGATCATGGCCGTCCTTTTCGATAACGACCGACTGTTTGGCCAATTTTTCCTGCTGTTGCTGGTCGAGCCGTTCGGCGCGCTGTTTTTCTTTGCGTTCAACCACTGACTCGTCGAATCGACCTTCCGCGAACAGGTCGAGCTGGTTGGCAACATCGGTGCAGGCTTCGGAGAAGGAAGTGAGTGTGTCGTCCAACTGGCGTTCGAAGTGACTGAACTGGTCGTACCAATCCTCGTTCGTGGCGGAATTATCCAGCTCGAAATCGGCATAGCCGGACTCGTCCTTGAACGTAATTGAGGGCAGGCCCCATCGCGTCAGCACGCGATTGCCCTGATTCAGCGTGCTTGAATGCCCAGAGATGAGTTCACTGATCTTCTTGCGCATCTCGTTAAGCGAGGAGAGGCAGGAGCTGCGGCCAATCGTATACGCCGTGCCGCCCACTTTACTGCTGACCTTGCTCAGGAACGAGTCATCCCAAGCTTCCATAAAGTACGAATAATCCGAGGCTTTCATGGTCGCCTTTGTCAGATCGAGCGAAAGATGCACGGCTTCAAAGCTGATCTTGCCCAATTGGGTACTCATATCGGCGAACGCTTTTTCGAAGCGCAACTCGCGATAGCGCACGATGTTCTTCCAGCCGTGAGTTTGCTGCTGCAACTTCTCGGCTGCAGCGAGTACGTTTTCCTCGTCCTGCTCGGTGAGCACCGCCAGCACGCGGGGGAACTGCTCCTTGAACTGTGTGGGCTTCAGCGCGTTCAGTATGCGCAGCACATGCGGCCCTTCGATGGCTTTCTGGCATAGCGTCAGCAGGTAGAACGCGTCGAGCAACCAAGTGTAGGTTTCGTCATCGCTCTTGAGCAGATCCTGCAAGATCGGAAGGTAGTCCTGCGCCTTGCGAGGATTGTCCGCCAGCGTTGCGATTTCACCCGGCACCTGCGGGCATTCAGCCTTGTGCGCCAGCAGCTCGAGAAACTCTCGGCCCTGCCTGTTTAATAACCCTGAGTTCTCGATGCACAGGGCGAACAGCAACAGATAATTGTGTCGGGCTTCGCGGTCATCCGTGGTGTCGAAGAAGGAGTGGGCATTGATGTCCGGCAGCGACGACACCAGCGCCACCGTTTCGGCGTGGGCGTCTTCTATGGCCTCGTCGGGCAGCGCGTTCAGGCCGTGCTGATCCTTGTATATTTCCAGAGTCAGCAGGCTGCCGCCGATGATCTCCTCAATCAGGTCGCGCATCCTGTACTGGGTGTAAAGACCGGAAAACGCCTTGCCAAAGAATCTGGAAATAATTCGTTCGCGTTTTTCGTCACTATCACAGACTTCACCGTCCGAGATCATGTCGATGATGCGGTCATACTCGTCGGAGAGGTAATACAGCGAGTTGAATGCCAAGCCTGAGATGTTTTTCTGGATGAAGTAGGAGTCGGCGACATGCTCCTCGAACGACAGCTCGATGACGGCGCGATAGCGTTCGATGCTGGTGGCTTCGATTTGGTCGATCAAGTCAATGATGAAGCTCAGCAGCTCGACTTCTTCGTCGCAGTCCACGTCCAGCTTTTCCAGCGTGACGATGAGGTGGTTGATGTCTTGCGCAGTCAGCGCGACACCGGGATGGCTGCGCATGAAGTCATACGCGAGGTTGAGCACCAGTAGCGCCTTGGGCATCGACTTGAAGCGGCGCTTGTTCGCTTCGATATTCAACGACCATTGGTGAAAACTGGTGTTGTTCTCGACCCGGATCAGACGACGGTTGATCTTGTCGACCGCCTGGAAGAGGAATTCGCGGGTTTCGATGATGTATTCGTTCATCGTGCCCAGGTTGTTGCGGATCACCGCAATACTCTGGGCGTTGATCAGGTTCTGCTGTTGCAGTTGCTTGAGGTAGTGCCAGGCGAATTTCTGCATGTGCAGCGCGTCGACCTGGTTCTGCAACTGGTTCTGACGACTCTTGCCAGTAAACGCACTGGCAAACCGCTTGAAGAATCCGCTTTCGGCTTGTTGCTTCAGGCGCTCTTCGCTGCAGGTGATCAGCCGCGAGGCATCCACCGCCAGTTGCTGGGTCTGCGCGGCGTTGTTCCGGTGGTGGGCGACGAGGGCCTCAACCGCCTCCTGCTCCGAGGCATCCAGCGGCTGTTGGAAGATTTCCTGGGGTGCTGCTTCGACCGTTTCGCTCATTGAAAATACGCCTTAAAGATTATCGATCAGGTTCTTCAACTGTGTGCTTTGGGCTGCCATGGTCTTGACCTGGCCGGCGAAATGTCGCTCGGACAGATACAGCCCCTTGTGGAACTCGGCATAGAAAGACTGCGACATCTGCAGGTATTCCAGCGAGTCGTGCATGATCATGGCGTTACTCGCCACGTGTTCGGTGGCTTCCAGCGTCAGACGGAAGCTTTTCTCAATGTGATTGTCGATGGCGATGCTCATGGCCATCGTGGTAATTAGGCCGCCGATGATGCCGCCGACCAGCGCGCCGATGGGACCACCAAGAGCACCCACCGCGGCGCCCACTGAGCTGCCGACGACGGCGGCGCCGGATTGCAGCAGATTGTGACCGGCCCGGGTTTCTAGTTCTTCGCGGGTGATCTTGCCCGCCGCGAACAGCACCACGTTCTGGACCACATCCACCGCGCACACTGCCGCCGCCGCCACGCCGCTGTTGGCGAAGGTGCGCTTGAAGGCAGAGCCTGCGAACAGCGTCGGCAGGTTACGTGCCGTGATGCTGACCGTCGCCGTGGCGACACCCGCTTTCAGCGCACTGTCGCCGGCGGCGATGGCGGTGTTTTGCAAAATCAGCAAGGTTGCTTGTTCTGCCGTGATCTCGCCGTCCCGTACACGTTTGATCGACTGGAAAGTGTTGATGCTGCCCGCGATGACGGTGGTGATCACCGCCGCCGAGCCCGCCGCGCGCAGGCTCTGCTGGACAGTCGCCTTGTTCAGGTAACCGTTCTGCATGTTTTCATGCAGTTCCTTGCCGGTCTTGCTGCCACTGCCCAGGTGTTCGGCGTCCCGCTTGCTCAGCGGTGTCGACTGGGCGCCCTCGACGTCGAGATTAGCCGTAGTCTTCTCACGTACCTTTTCTGCGGCATTGGCCACCTCTGGACGGGTTTGCTGGTTGCGCAGCATGTCGCGTTTCGCGGCATCTTTGATCTGCTCGATCTGATCTGCGGGACCGATAAAGGCATCGCTGTCCCGGTACTGGTGAATGCCATCCTTAGTGGACCTGAAGGCCTTTTGGGTGGCATCGCCATTCTTGAAATATTTCAGTTGCGCGCCGAGCAACTGCTCATCGCCTTTCATCACGACGATGTCATGGGTTGTATGGTTCTTGGCGAGCGGGGTATTGGTAAAGTTATCGGTGAAGGCCCGGACGTCCTTGTCCTTGAGGATGGCGTCCAGGTTGAACGATTCGGCGTGCCAGGTCTCGGCCGCGAACCCGCCTTTGATCGCGCTGTTCTGTGCCGTTCCGGCAATCTTGTCGATGATGACGTTTGCGTGGCTGATCTCGGTCAGCATGTGGCCAATCTTTTCCGATGCCTGCGTAGGCCAGATCGGACAGAGGCTGACTGAGTTGTTCAGTGCCCTTTTACGTTCGTTGTCCATGGAGCTTCCTTCATCAAAATATGGAGGTCCACCACCGCGTTATCACGCGTGAGGCGAGTAGTCAGGCCCTGAATAAAAGGTGCGCAAGTTGCCTAGCTTCTGTTGGATTTCATCGACCCAGACCTGCGGCGCGTGGACCCGGATGTTGTCGTTGAGCCCGAAGATCCACCATAGGGTGTCCCGGTCCAGCGCAACCTGGGCATGCAACCTCTTCCAGGCCTGATTGGGCAGATCGCTCAGACTCTGCACGGTGCTCAGTGGCGTCTCGCTGAGCAGGGCGGCAATCTGTGGATGTACGTCGGCGATCAGTTCGACCTGCGTTTCGGCCTGTCGATGGCTGAAAATCCCGGTGTCGATGTAGTCATCGACGTCGAATGTGGCGTGCGACTCTGCCGCTTCATCCAGCACTCGAACCTCGCGGATGCGATGCAGGGCAAACTGGCGCAGGTCGCTATATCCATCGACAGACGCCAGCAGATAGCTGACGGCGTGTCGTGACACGAGGCCTGTTGGATGTAGGCGCAGCCGCTTGAGCTCACCTTTGCTTCGGCTTTGGTATGCAACATCCAGCTGCTTGCGCTCCAGGAGGGCGGTGGAAACCTGATCCCATACCGTCGGAGCAATCACTGCGGGTAGCAGGGTTTTCCCGTAGGGAATTGCCCGAACACGCCTAGCCCAATCCGCCAGGCCATTATTGCCCAGGCTGCCAAGGAAGTTTCGGGCCCGCCGGAACTGCGGACTCAGTTGATCCAGCACCGTCTGGGGCAACAAGGTGTTCAGATGGCTTTCCGACAGGTACAAGGCAAGCGCGGTGGGAGCATCCATGTCTTCCAACTTCAGTGGTGCGTCTCGTGTGAAACTCCAGCGGAATGGGGTTTCGCTATCGTCACACTGTAAGGAGAAGGGAACAGACAGCCGGTTCAGGTCGCGCTGGATGGAACGCAGAGTTACGGAAAAGCCTTTATCGCGGAGCTTTTCGAGAAGGGTTGGTGTTGCGATGCGCCGAGGCTCGGTGGGTATCAGTCGCAATAATGCGAATAGCCTGAGCAGCGTATCCTTCGCTTGGGACATGAAGACTACCTTGTGCTGAAATGCGACTTATCGCCAACGTTCTGGCGTCAAGTCAGTGCCGATGCTAGCGGCTTGAGTGGCATTGTGCCAGCTCTTGCCTGTGAAATCAGACCGGGTCCCACTCAGCGGGGCGTTATAGCTTTATGCCGGCTATGGGAGGACTGAAGATGCTCATTCACATGGAAGGAGACTGACGAGCCTCTTTCTCACGTTTCAGTTCGTTGTATTCGCAGTACAGCTCGTACCCTTTCTTCAGCACTACAATGAGGCCGATTGCGGCAAACAGATTTTTCATTGGAAGCTCCTTTGGTGGATCCTCGATAGATTTGCTTGAAGGGGCGACAAGTTGTGTCGCTTGCTCTTGGGCAGGATCACTGCTTATTGATACTGAGGAATTGCTCCAAGCGCGTCCTGAGAATTTCCTTATGATTAGCGCCGCGACGTTCAAGCGAAGGGCTATGGCAGTTGGGGCAGGTGATGAACCAATCGCGTTCCAGTGCCAGCACATCGCTCTGGTGAAAAATGGTCTTTTTCCAAGAGCAGCACGCGCAGGTGAGGGTGAAGGGTGCGGGTGGGATTGGCATAGCAGTCATCCCGTGACTATTGGATGACGCCAGACTGCCAGCAGGTCGCGACAGATCATGTCGCTTCACTTGATCTGAGTCTTGGCTGAACACAAGGCGAAGGTTGTCGTGCTGGAGTGAGGGGCTGTACCCAACGCTTCCATGCGACTTCCCAGCCGGTATCGTGGCTTGCTCCCGGTATATGGATACATTCGATATGAGAGGGGGAGCCGAGGGCTCGCCGGTAAAGGTCTAGCAAGCGACTTGGAATAGCGGTGTCTCGCTGTCCAACTAAATGCCGCTGAGGCAACGACACGAGTTGACTACGATAGTCGAGCGGATCTAGCGAACCGTCGAGGGGCGAGAGCCCTTTCATTTGTGCCCAAAGCCGTGGACTGAGGTTGCCGGCCAGAGTCTGGACCTGAGCAACATCCTCCCGTTGGGCTGCCAGCAGCAGTGCCAATGCTGCACCTCCGGAATATCCCACCAGCTCGAATTCCCGATTGCCATAACGCTGCTTCAGTTGGTCTAGTGCCTGACTGAGGCTGGTGACGATTTCCTGGGAAAACCGCCGATTGGTCCAGAGCGAGGGTTCACAGGCCGGTGCGGCGACGAGCTGGCAAGGCCGCGCCAAGTAGGCATTCGGCGTTGGATCGTCCACTGCTAGCCGTGCTACCAGAAGGTTGTGTGGACTCGGATCCAGGCTGGGTTGTGTCGCCGTGGCCCAGGCATGGCCATCGCCTTCCAAGTAAACGCGCAGGCGAGCTGTTTTCGCTGTGCCCTGCGGTACCAGTATGGCGAGCGGGAACGGTTGCCCCGGCAGGATCTCTAGTTTCCGCCCATGCTCATCAGCCAACTGCTGCAGCGCTTCGCGAGGCGACTGGCAGCCGGCGAGGAGGGCGCCGACCAGCAGCGCCGTCAGGACTCGAAGAAAACCGGCCCACGTGCGTGGGCCGGAAAGGTAGTGGCTCATCAGAAGTCGTAACGAACCTTGGCGGTGAAAGTATCGGCGTTGAAGTCGGTCTTGCCGGTGTAGTCGTAGCTGACCCCGACCGTGACCGCACCCAGATGGTAGTCCGCACCGACACCGGCTTCGTAGCTGTTGCGGACTGCCTTGGCACCTTGGCTCACGAAGGGCGTGCCACCCAGTGTGAAGGTCGAGGTGCTCTGGGCTTCGTCCGCGGCGAAGTCATGGTAGGCCATCAGCTTGGCTTGCGGCTGCAGGTTGCCATTGCCGACCAGGAAGTCGCCCGCCACACGAACACCAGCACCCAGCTCCGCCACTTCGTAGCGTTGGCTATCTACCTTGAGCGCCGCCGACGACCCTTTCTCGTGGTAGCCGTCGATGTCGACGCGCGCATAGCGAGCGGCCAGCCGCGGCTCGATCAGGACCTGCTCGTTCAGGTGGTAGGTGTAGCCACCGACGACGTTGGCCCCCAGGACCTGGCTGTCGTAGTCACCCTTGGCCGTGGTGCCGGCGATACGGCGCTTGCTCTCGTTGTCGTTGAGGCCATAGCTCAGGTTGGCATCGACGAAGTAGTTGCCCTGTTCGAAACCGCTGTAGAGGGTCAGCGCATTGCCATCGACGTCGGTGGTGTTGCCGGTGTCGCTGTTTACGCTGGTGTGCAGGAAGCTGTAGGCCACGCCCAGGGTCAACTGGTCGGTGAGCCTGCCATCGGCGCCGATGGCGATGCCGCGGCTGTAGGCGTTGAAGCCGGCGACGCCATCACGCAGATCCTGGTTGGCATCGCTGTACAACGCCTGGGCCCAGATGCCGGTGTTCTGTAGCACATCGCCCGAGGATGCACCACGCAGGCTGCTGGTGCGATTGCCGGTGACGTTGCTCATCAATGTTTGTCCACTGGTGGCCGCCTGGGTCGCACCACCGTTCACCTCGGGAGCGAGCTGTTCCGTCAATTTCTTCAGCGCTGCCGGATCCTGCGAGGCATTCACGTAAGCCTGGAACACTGGATCGTTGGGATTGCTCTGCGCCAGTCCAGTAATCACCTGGCTGAAGGCCGCGCCTGCACGTTGGGCGTTGGCTGAACCGCCAATCTGACCGATCACCTCTCCGACTTCGTCCTGGCCCTTGGTGCTGACCTTGGCCAGGATCTGGTTGTCGCCACTGCTGACGGTGTCGACGTTCAGCAGGGCCGAGCGGCTGGTTACGCTGACGCCGTCATTCAGCAGGGTGCCGGCTTGGACCAGGGTATAGGTCGTGCCCTGGGCCTTGAAGTCGCTGCCCTGGGCCGCCAGCTGGATCTGCGAGCCCTTGGTGAACTCCGCGGTACCGGAGACCGCGACCACGGCCTTGCTCGGATCCGTGGCCGAACTCAGGTTGAGCCCCAGCGAGGAGTTGCCCGCCACATCCAGGTTGCCCTGAATCGTGGTGTGCGGCTGAGCGAATTCCAAGTGTGCCGGCGTGTTGCTGGTATCGCTGCCGACATCCAGCCAACCGGCGTCCTTCAAGCGGATGTTCGCGCCATCGGTGCTGGCGTCGGTACCGCTGAAGGTCACGTCGCCGTTCACTTCGATATTAGATAGGTCGATCAGGTTGCCGGTAATGCTGCCGGCGTTCCAGACCAGGTGCACGCCACCACTGGCCTGGGAGGCATCGATGGCTTCGTCCTGGGAAATCAGGTTGCCGCTGTTCTGGATGACCAACGTGTTGCCGGCATTCGCACCGTCGATGTCGAAGGCCCCCACCTCGATGGCGGCATCGTCAGCCTGGATGGTGCCGGTGTTGAGCACCTGCACCGGCGCACTGGTAAAGCTCACGCCGTCGAGACGCAACGCGGTTGCATCGTCGCCGTGGGCCACGATGCTGCCATGGTTCTCGATCCCGCCGAGGTCCACCCGATCCGGACCACCGTTGTCATCATCATAGGTGGCGAGAACACCCGTCGAGCCGGCGCCGCTGACCTGGATCAGACCATCGTTGATCAGCTTGCCAGCGATGGTGCCGCCCTTGAGCTGGATGCCGGTGGCCTCTTCGCCATCGGCGAGGATCTTGCCGCTGGCGGCGTTGACCAGGTCGCCCTGCAACACCGACTGGCCGGCGAACTTGAGGCCACGGATACCATCGCCCTCGAGGACACCGCCGGCCACCTGCAGGGTGCCTTCATTGACCAGATTGCCGTGGATGATGGCCGGATCGATCAGCAGGCCGGTGACGCCCGCGCCGTTCACCGTGATGTTGCCCTTGTTCTGCAGGTTGCCGAACACCTCGGTCGGCGCGCCGATGGGCGAGGGAGTGTCATCATCGCCGGCGTAGGACAGGTCGACGCCGTTGAGGTCATCGCCCGTGGCCTGCACCTGGGCGTTGAGCACCAAGTCGTGATTGAAAGTGTCGCTGTAGAAACGAAGTGGCTGGTCGCTGCCAGTGAAGCTGCCGGTGACTTCGGTGCTGTCGGTGTAGGTGTTGCCTTCGCTGTCCAGCCCGCTGTTGGTCAACGTCAGGGCGTGTGCGGCGAGGGGTAGGGCACTGGCGGAAATCGCCAGGGCGAGCAGTGTCTTGCGATATTTTGGAGTCATGAGTGCTTTATCCCTAAACAGTATTTGGCGATTTGTTTTTTATTATTTGTTTTGCGGAGACCTCTTTTCGAAAATAAAAAGTTGGGTGGTGAATGCGCAGCCAAACTTGGCTGCGCAGTTGGTGGAGTGATTGGTTTGGTTTGATGAGGATCTTTCTTATTCTTTAACTGCGATGCGACAACTTGCGTCGTTCTGCCTACCAAGCAGAGCGACAGAGGTTTTTCTTGCTGGTCAGGGGTTGGAGAACCTGGGGAAGGTTCTGGGTCGGGAGCCTCACCGTCTGGCCGCCGGCGCTGAGTTGCAGGGTGCGGGCCTTGCGCAGCGCGGCCCAGAAGCCCGGGAAGCTGGAGCTGCAGGCTTCGCAGTCGGTGTAGAAGGGGTTGCTGAAGGTGGTGCCGTCGACGATGACGTCGAAGCCATCGCGTTCGGATGAGTACTGTTTTCCGGCGATGGTGGCGTAAGCGGAGACCGCGCTTTCTCCATCGTCTGGGCAGGTGATGTTCAACTGGTTGCCGTTACCGTCGTCGATCAGGTGTTCTTCGACACCTTGGGTGTAGCTGGAAGTCCATTCAGAGGTGCCGGCAAAAGCGGTGCTGGTGGCCAGCCAGCCGAGGAGAGAAGCCAGAAGCAGTTGCTTGTGCATGGGGACAATCCCTGTATCGAGTGAAGAAAGATCACCAATAAAGTCGAAAATCAACCTTTTGGGGTGATTTTCGACCTGTGGTGTTCTTCATGTCAATGAGGCGGTGCCCAACCATTCAGGTTGAATGGGAGAGGCATCATGTCTGGTACGGATCAGAAAGCACTGGCTGAAGCGGTAGGACGGGCTATTGCTAAGCAGCGCATGCGCTGTGGGATGACGCAGGACGAAGTGGCGGAGATCCTGGGCGTGGGGAATGAGGCGGTGTCACGCATCGAGCGCGGAATCGTCATGCCCAACATTGCCCGGCTGTTCGAGTTCGCGACTATCTTCAATTGCAACGCGATGGAACTGCTGAGCGAGGCCAGCTTGCGCCCGGATGACCAGGCCACGCGGATCAGCGGATTGCTGAATGCCTTGGAGGAGAGCGACCGTCAGTTGGTCGTAGAGATGGTCGAACGGTTAAGTGAGCGACTTAGTCGCGGGTGAGGGGGGCCACTTCAGCCAGCAGAGTTGAGCTAGCGGCGCGGTATGGGCTCTTCGTTGTACTTCGCCCCGCAACGAAGACAGAGGCAGTCGTATTCCATGAACTGGAAGCGGCGCACGTCGCGAATGAAATCGCCGGTGCTGTTCCAGTTCGCCGCCGCGCCGCAGATGCCATCGAGCATCAAGTTGAACGCGCGCTCCAGCGGGCTTTCGCAATGCAGGTCCGAGGTAATCGGCTGCTGCTGGGCAGGTGACTGCTGGATGCCGCGCAAGAAACCGTCCAGCGTGCCCATCAGCCGAGCCAGTGCTTTGGCGGCATCCTTGGACAGCACCACGGATGAGTTACAGATCAGACACCGTGTGATCATGGTGAGTGCTCCTGTTAGGTGGAAAGTTGAGATGAGAATCGGCGAGTAGGAGCCCTGATGGCTCCTGCTTATGCCGCCAGGGGACTAGAGGGAAATGTGGAGCCCGACCCGCTGGAGGAGTCGGTGGAACAGGATCAGTGCCAGTACGATGGCCAGTGCCAGCGGCCAAAAGCGCAGCATGAGCACCAGCAGCGCAACGGCCATCGCGCAACTGGCTAGCACGCCGATGAACACGAACAGCAAACCAATGAAGCGCACCAGGTTCATGGCGCGATCCTCCTTTTAGGTTTAGCGGTGGTGCCGCGAACATCAGTCCGCGGCTTGTTGAGTGCGTGCTTCGGCGCGGGCTTTCAGTAGCGTCGACAAGGTGGGTTTCGGCGTGGTGGTCGGTTCCGCTACTGGAGCGGTTGAAGGTGGCGATTCGGGAGTTGGCTCCGGGAAGAACTCCTCGGCGATGGCCCCGGTCTCCTCATCGCTGTCCTCGAAGGCACCATTGGCAAAGCCCAGCCGCGCCGTGGCATCCAGCGCCACCTGGTCGAAGCCGGACGCCTGGCGCGCTTCATCGAGTTCCCGGGCTTGCAGCAAGGCTTCCTCCATCGAAAGGCCACTGCGCACCGTGATGTCGACGTAGAAGATCGGCGAGCCATGGCTCTGCCGGGTGGACTTGCCGCGCAGACGCAGTTCCAGCGGCAGGCACGCCAGGCGGTTGCCGGAGATCGCCTGCAGGTACTGCAGCCGCGCTGCGAGGGTGCGGATGCTGTTGAAGCCGGTGGTGCGGAACACGAAGCTGCCCAACGTATCCTCATCGCCGATCACCACATTGAGGCGACCATAGGGCTTGCATGCACCGCCCTTGGCCAACGGACAGCCATCCGGTGATGGGCACGGCAACGACGCGATACCGTCCTGGCCTCGACGCTTGCAGGTCTCCCCATTGCCGACGCAGACCGGTCGCCCAGTCTGTCGATCGAACAAGCAATACTCCGCGCGAAAGTTCAGCTCCGGTGCGTTGAACAGCAGGCGGATCGGAATGCGCCGAATCTTGCCCTCCTGGGCTTTGCGCAATTCCTCGTCGACGGGATGGGCCACCCAGCCATCGCGTAGTTGCACCTGCGAGGTGAGGGTGAATTGATCGTCTTTCTCCGGCAGGCGCTTGCCGTTCTTCTCGACGACCTTGCCGATGGAAATCCGCCCGAGCACCGGCGGGGTAATGGCCAAGCCTTTGAGCATGGTGGTTCTCCAGTGGATGAATAAAAAAGACCACCCCGGCGCAGGGGAGACGCCGGAATGGTCAAGGGGGGGAATCGAATTCAGGTGATCAGGAAGCGCCGGCTGCCGACCTTGGTGGTGGGGTAGCGCGCCAGCAGGTAGGGCTTTTCCTTGAGCAGCAGGGGCACATCGAGCACTACGCTGTCCTTGGCCTTGCGCCAGGACACCGCGCCATTGGCGAACAGGGCCCGGCTGGCATCGCCCATGACCTGCTGCAGTTGCTGCTTCAACTCGGCCTCGCGCTTGCCCTGGACCTCCAGGCTGGCGCGTACCATCTGCAGTTCATCGAAGGTGGCCGACAACACCGGATCCTGAGTGAAGTCCAGGGTGTGGCCGTGGTCCTCCGGATACAGGCAGCGCAGGGCCTGCTCTGCCGACTCGGAACCATCCGCCGCTGGTGGCGTATCGCGTTGCACGTAGCCCCAGAAGTCGCGCTCCAGTTCGATCAATCGGCCGATGAGTTCCTCGTCGCGCCCGATGCGGTGGATCTCCAGGTGCTGGCCGCCGAGCAGCACGGCCACGTCGGCCGCCTGCTTGCCGGTGACCGCCAACTGGTGCATCACCTGCAATTGCACGTACACCGGCACGCCTTCCTTCCATAGACGGGCGCCATTGATCCCGGCGGTCTTGCATTCGAGGATCTGTACGTCCTGGGCGCCGATCACCTCGCGGTCGATATTGGCGAGCATCCAGTCCAGCTTCGGATCCGGATGCTGCAGCACGGCATTGATCCGGCGCACTCGGTTGCCGGTACGCCGGGCATAGTGGTTGGCGACAATGGGCTCGAGAATGTTGCCCCAGTAGGTCGGACTTTCCTCGTCGCTGGGATCGCTCTTGGGCAGCCCGGCATCGCGGCCAGTCTTCTCCAGCCACAGCTCCAGCTGCGACTTGTAGGGGTTGAGGCCGACCGCAGCCGCGGTATCCGAGCTGCCGATACCGTGCTTGCGCACCGCCAACCAGTCATCGCGGGACAGGTCCTTGGTGCCGACCAGGCGCAGGGCAGGGCGCTGCCGTACTCTGTTGGGAGTCGAGTGAGCGTGAGTCATGAGGATTTTTCTCCGGACATAAAAATGCCCGGCCGGAAAACCGGTCGGGCACAGGGCGAAGGGAATGGAAGGCCGTCAGGCCGTCAACGGGAGGACCGCATCCAGGTGGCGCTGCGATCACTCCCGCTTACTGGGCTACAGCGCCGGCTGTGGCGGTCGCCGACTGACGTCGCCGAGCATGATGGGCGCGAACCTTCTCGCGCCAGGCGGGCGAGAGTTCCTTGGCCAGGTCGAGATAGCGCAGCGGACAGCTGTAGTAGTACGGTGCCATGGACTCATCCATGGCTTTGTAGCCCCACTCACCGCCACGGCGTTGCAGCAGGTCGCAGCGGATGTAGCGCACGGACTCGCCGGGAGCGAGATCTGGGTGAACGCCTTCAGTTTTCGCCGTGATTTCGGTGACCGACCACAGCACATTTCCGCGCAAGGTATGCACAAGAACACGAACACTGGCTCGTGCCGTGTCTTCAGGTCGGGTCAGATCTCGGATCAGCTCTGCCCGGGTACGGGATGAGAACAGCCAGCCCATGAGAGAGGCCTCCAATGGAATACCGGAGCCCACTCCACAGGAGCGGAACCCCGGCGGGTGGAAGAGAACGCCCAACGTCGCGGTATCTGCGATCGACTGCTGTCGTCGCAGAACCGGCTGGGCGAAGAGGAATAACGAGAAGAGGGAACTGCCGTCAGGCCACCAGTTGCAGGGCCGCATCCAGGGCGCGTTGCTTGATCACAGCCCCCTGACCGAACCAGGCCGAGTCCATGCGGTACTCGTTGCTGCGCGCCCGGCGTTCGTGGTCGACGTACTCGGTGACGGCATTGAGCAGGCCCCAGGCGGTGCCGTTGGCGGCTTCCAGTTGCGAACCACGACCGCGGCCTTCGTACAGGCTTTGCACCCGACGCAGCGCGCGTTCGTTCGGTAGGGCATCCGGCAATGGGTTGTTGGGCTGGGCATCACAGAGCACCTGCATGAAGTAGCCCATCGCCTCGTGCCACTGCACCTTGCGCTCGGCCAGATGGCGCATGCGGTACATGAACTCGTCCCATTGCGAGACGGCGATACCGAGTTGCTTCTTCACCGCCTGAGCATCGAAGCGGGTGCTGTGCGGCACCTTGATCGCTCGGGTCGCACCGTCGACGGCGATGGTCAGGGTGTTGTTGCAGACCACCCGTACCGTGGTTGGTGTCGCCGTGGTGGCCAGGGTGCCGTCGCAGGAGGTGGCCAGCAGCAGGTAGCCGTTGACCAGGTCGTTGCCCTTCAGTGAGGTGTTCTGTCCGGTGCGCGCCAGTGCCCAGAACTTACGACCGCCCTTGAGCACGCCGGCGGTTTCCAGCTCGTAGCCGGAGACCTGGGTGAGGTCACGGTAGAACTCCAGGACCTCCTTCGGCTGCACCACCTGGTAGCGCTGGGAGACCACCGAAAGCGGCGCTTTGGTGTCGGATCGGTAGAGCACCTTTTGTTCGGGGAAGGAGTGGATGCTGCCCAGGTGGCCGACCGCGTCCGCTTTGAAGTGGACGGGGCTTTCCTGGATTTGCCAGTCCATGCCAGCTTCCCGCTGCCAGACTTCCAGCGGCTGTTTTGGGGAGAGACGGCTGCCCAGACCATGCCAGGGGGCTTCGCCGACATAGGCCATACGTTCGATGAGATGAGCCATAGTGAGTTTCCTGTGAGCAATAGCCGGCATAAAGCGCTGCGCGAAGCGCAGCACCGGCGGAAGGGATGAAAGGAGTGAAAGGGAAGGGGACGCGAAGAGCGAAGCCGATCAGGTCGGCAGGTTGAAGCGATGGCCGCAGATCAGGCAGAGGTTGTTGGCGAGCACATGGCGATCTAACTGATCGCCTAGCTGGGCACCGAGCGCACAGCCACCTACGCCCCCTGCCAGGCCGCCGAGAATAGCGCCGGACAACGAGCCGAGGGTAATGCCCAGCGGGCCGGCAATGGCGCCGACAGCTGCGCCAGCCTGACCGCCCGCGAGAGCGGCGGACGCACCACGCGCTGCGCCACCGACGGTGCCGACCAAGGCACCGATCTTCATGGCGGGGTGCAGGGTTGCGATCTTGGGGGAGTTACAGCGAGGACACTGCAATGACATGGCTGGAAGGCCTCCATGGTGGGTATGTCATTGCAGTGATGTAGGACTGAAATTTTTTCGAATCTAATTGCTGTGTCGTAGAAAGCCCAAAGCTGCCGGCTGCGGCCGGCAGCAAACGGCCAAAAGCGGCCACGAGCAACCATCAAAAGCGGCTGCGGAGCTAGGAGCGATTCAACTTGTGGATTCGCTCTTTCCAATCAGTTAGGTTTGATCAAAGTCGTCCGTCCCCCAAGAAGGAGCTATGCAATGGCAAGGAATGTTTTCTTCAGCTTCCACTTCAAGAATGATTTTTGGCGCACCCAGCAAGTTCGGAACATCGGTGCATTGGATGGTCAGAAGCTCTATACGCCGAACGAGTGGGAAGAGGTCAAGAAAAAGGGTAATGCAGCAATTGAAAAGTGGATTGATGACAGCCTTGTAGGGAAGTCATGCGTAGTCGTACTGGTGGGCTCCGAGACCGCAAGCCGACCATGGGTGGTGAACGAAATCATCAAGGGTTGGAACGCGGGCAAGGGCGTCGTGGGCATTCGCATCAACAAGCTTCTAGATACCAATGGAAACTCTTCGGTGGCGGGCTCCAACCCTTTCGATCTGGTCACACTGAAGAACGGTACTGTGAACCTTTCGAACTATGCCAAGCTGATCACCCCCGTAGGGGTCGACAGCAAAGCGGTCTACGCATCGATCCAGGAGAGCATTGAGCAATGGATCGAGGATGCCATTGCCGTCCGGAAGAACTACAAGCCGTGAGGTCTGGAGCAATCTCCGCGCATTTGATGAGTGCTGACCATGACTAAAGCGGCTTTGAACCGATTCCTCAATGAGTACCCTGATGCGCTGAACGATGGTGTGGGGGCGATTTTCGTTGGTGCCGGCGTCTCAATGGCGGCGGGTTACCCTTCCTGGTCAGAGCTGCTCAGTGACATCGCTGTAGAGCTTGAGGTTGACTCGAAGAACGTCCACGACCTGGCGGCGCTGGCTCAATGGAGCATCCTGGAAAACGGTGGTGCCACACGCGTCCGTAATGTCATCAAGAACGAGATAGGCCCTGACAAACCTATCCCCGAGACGGTTGAGATCATCTCGCGGCTACCGGTCAGACATATCTGGACGACCAACTACGACCGCTTGATAGAGCGTGCATTTGAATCCATTAGCCGGCCGCTCAACCCCATATCCGGCTCCAAAGATCTCGCCCTTAGGGTGACACCTGGCGCAGCGCTGCTCTACAAGATGCATGGTTCTGTGGATCGCCTCGACGATGTCGTCATCTCCACGGACGACTACGAGCTGTTTCGTTCAAAACGAGGCCAGTACCTACCGCTGTTTCAAGCGCACCTGACCAGCATGTCCATGCTGTTCATCGGCATCAGCTTCACCGACCCCAATGTTCGGCATGTCCTATCGCTGATTCGGGAAAGCTTCACCGATGCGCCGCCCGAGCACTTCGCCATCGTGCGTGCGCCGCAGAAGGCCGACTTCACGACCGAAGGGGAATTCGCAGCGCGCAATGCTCAGCACAAGCTGTGGGCGAAAGATCTGAAACGCTATGGCTTGTTGGCGGTAGAGGTCAGTGACTATGCCGAAATTCCGGCGCTTCTACGTCAGATTGAAAAGCGAGTCGCTGCGCGCAGAATCTGGGTGAGTGGCAGCTGGCCTCTTGAGCGGGGAGGTTCCGAGTCAGCCGACATTCATGCACTGGCCGAGGACATTGGCCGGCAGATTGGTGAGACAGGGCGCCACCTGGTGACTGGTGCAGGCCTGTTGGTTGGATCGGCGTCATTGTCGGGGTTCTTGGGAGCGCTGCGGCAAGGCGGCGGATGGGATCTCGAGCGACGGCTGATCGCCAGGCCCTTTCCTCAACCCCTGGCGGGAGCCCAGCCCAACAACGAAGAATGGGCTGCGCTGCGGCTGGAGCTTGCGCGACAAGCTGGTATCGCCATTTTCATTGGCGGTGCGAAGCTGGCCGGCGACAAGTTGGAGGTCGCTCAAGGCGTGGAACAAGAGTTTGAAGTTGCCAAGGCGGCAGGGGTATTTCTGCTTCCGGTAGGGGCGTCTGGTGGCGCTGCGCAGAAAATCAGTGACCTGCTGTTGGGATCAGAGCTCTCCTCATCTGGTCAGGACGCTGTAAGGCCCACGGATAAAGAACTGAAAGTACTTTCTGCTCCAGGATTTCTGGATAGCAAAGTTGGGCGGCACAAGCTCGTTTCCCTAGTTTTTGATATCATTGACCGAATAGCTCATGCTACGTGAGTGCCCCCAAGTAGAAAGGATTCGATGGCAAGGAACGTTACCACGGCCGAACTTCGAGCTTTTACAGCAAACAGATCGCAAAGTGGCCGCGAGCAGCTTCTAAGATCCAATGCATCAAGCAGTGGCACGAGCACATTCTTGTCGCACTCCAGCAAAGATCACGAACTGTTGGAGGGAGCGATGGAGGTGCTTCACAATCACGGTGCACGGGTCTATATCGATGAAATTGACCCTGAAATGCCGCCCTACACCTCAGCAGAAACTGCTGCCTTACTTAAGCAGCGCATTAGTCAAACAAGACGCTTTGTTCTGCTGACGACTGAGAAGAGCAAAGACAGTCGGTGGGTTCCCTGGGAGTTGGGCATTGCGGATGGCGAAAAGGGTTTGATGAAAATCGCCCTGTTTCCAGCATCTGACAGCACCTACGATGACAATTGGACGAATTGGGAGTATCTCGGCTTGTACCATCGAATCGCTTGGGGAAAACTTTCAGGGTACGAGAAAGATCTGTGGATGGTGCTTGATGCTAAAGCAAATACAGCCGTAACGTTGAGAGATTGGCTTTCGGGATATTGAATTCTTGGCGGCCGATAACTGACGGTCGACAACAGTACCTATAGCTTTTGGTTTTGCATTCCTTCAAAGACATTGTTACGCAGTGCGTTAGCCTCGAAGAACGCTAGGTTGCCGAACAATGCCAAAATCTTAGCAAGGCAGAATGAATCACAGCAACTAGGACGTTTAGGCATATTTTGAATATTTTGGTGGGGAGCCGCAGGCTCGCTACGTAAACGGGAATTGAATGCATGAGTGCCGATCTATTTATCTCTTACGCGTGGACATCAACAGCCCATCGAGATTGGGTTCGCTTGCTTGCTAGTCAACTCCATTTGCTCGGCTACGTCGTAAAAATTGATGAGGCAGTAGATTATGGATCAAGTCTGCATGGTTTCATGCGAGAGGTTACAGAGTCCGCTCATGTTCTTTTGATTGTCGACGAGAATTATGTTGATCGAGCTAATAATAAGCCAAAGTCTGGGGTTGGCATTGAGACGGAATGGGTAAGTAGGGCTTTTATGGGCAAGCCAGCCAATTGGTTGTCAGTTATATTCGTCCGAAACCCCGGGCGTATATTGCCTAACTGGCTCAATGATCATAATCCTAAGGGTTTTGACTTTAATTCCAGTCCTGAAAATAACGAGTTTCCCGGGTCGATTCAGATAGACGAGCTCTGGCGATGGGTTGAAGGGCTGCCGGCTGACAAGACTCATGCCGTCCCATTGTCTTTGGTTCGAAAACGCGCAGCACGCCTTGAGCGTGTTGATGCTCTTCGCGACCCAGCTCTTTACGCGAATCCCGCCCTTAATGGACGTGTGACCTTTCGCTATAGAAACCATGCCCACTACACGGTTGGCCACGGGGAGTTCGAATTCAAAATCAACTTCAGTGGGCATTCCAACAACAGTATCCAGGTGTACATAGATAGCGGCTTGAAAGCGGTTGGCCTGATTGTTGGTCCGGATTTTGACCCGCTCACTGTAGAGTCTTTCATAACACCGGGTCGCATTGTCAACCCAGTTTTGGGGCAGAAAGCAGTCCTATTAAACTCGTATGGAGTTCTGTGTATCATCACAATTGATGAGGTGCAGCGTGAGGTCAACGCACAAGAGTATGTTCCAGAGCATGTGACGTTCACTTATGAAATTCTGGTTAGGGATTAGGGACTGCAGGTAAAATTAAATGGTAAACATCGCCGCTACAAGACCTCATCGCTGCGCAACTTGTTGCGAGCTTGCAGTAATGGGCCGCTAGGCAGCTGCGCTTCTTCGGCCAACTAAACAGCCGTTCGATGAAGCCATGTCTGGCCTGTTGATCTTCTCTGACGATGGCTATGGGGCACTTGTAGCCCTTCATGTCAGGCAGCAATCGGTCGTTTTCTGCCTTCGCCCGCAGGCAGCATTTGGCCGCATTGAGCCTGTCGCAACAGGCAGGAGGCGGCCAGAAGCAGTCATTCGAATCGACTATAAAAGAGGGGACGATTCATTGTTTATCCCGAGCTGTGATAACAGAGCGGATGCCATTAGATCTCTTGCTGAAATCTATGCAGTTCCCACTGAGGAAGTCGATAGAGTTCTTCGAAGTCCTGAAGTGCAACAAATCGCTGAGGTTTATTCTGAGATTGATACGAGGGGCTTCCATTTTTTTGTATGCCACCTGCTGAAAGCCTCTCCTCGCACTGATATCACCCAAGCTTATTACTACCATTCGACAAGCTACGATGGCTGCACTTCATGGTTTGATGAGGGCCTCCTAGGTTCGTCGCAAGGTGTAGAGCGTTTCTTAGAAAAAATCACCGAGTGGATTCCCCCTGAGAAGCAATCACTTGCGAAGCAGGCGGCCAGGGGAATCGTTAAGCGTCGCAGCGAGTTTGAGGGCTCCACACCCGAGATGTGTGGCCCCTACGCTTGGAATACTTTCACCGCTGCCAGCTCTAGCTCAAATGGGATTCGCTATCGGGTTCCAGAGGCTATTCAGGATCTGTGGTCTTCCAGCTTTTGTGGTGGTGGAGGGGTGGTCGACTTGTTGGAAATCATCGAGGAGAGGCTGAGGCCCGTTGTAGTCAAGTTCAAAGGAGGGGTCTCGAACATTGACGACTACTCCGCCGCGCTCTGGGCCTATTTATTATCAGATGATGGCGAGTGCCACCTTAAACATACCTTTACAGGTAATGGGCTTGCTATACCCCGCGAGGACATTGCTGAACTCATTGACGTCGGTTAATGGCGGCTTAGGAGAAGCTAGCTGTATAGGCGCGGCTGCCCATGGGGGCAGATCTCGGACATCAGGAGCAGTTTAGCCTTGGATGTCAGTCAGGAGGCGTACGCCCAGGATTCTTCTTTGCGCTGCGCTGTCGGACTTGGCCAGAACAGCAGTCTTCTCTGCTTCAAGCTGAGCAAGTTTTTTTGAAATAAAATCACCCAGCGCGCTCATGCTGTGAGTGCCATTGCAAAACGTGAAAGCTTTTCCCCACCCTAGGATGATTTTGTCGATCCGGAAAAGAGTGGATGAGTATGCGTACTTCCCGTCGCCGTCTTGGTACTGGGCGTTATAGCGTAGGGCATGTGAAGCAGCGACGAACTCGGCGTCCAACTTTGCCCTGAATCGTTTGCGTGTCGCTTCGCTAGGCTGTACCAAACCCGGAGAGACATTGCAGCCCAAGAAATCGAACCCCTTCTGGGTGGCTCCACGGGAGGCCTTTGCTTTGTCTGTCCGTGGGTCGTAAGCCTCCAGACCAATCTTGCTCAGCACCTTCAACGATCTGTTGAAGGCTTTGTCTACATCACTAAGAGTTGCCCCAAGCAGCAAAAAGTCATCGATGTAGCGTAGGCATGTAATGCCGTCTGAGTTCATTTCTAGATCGAAGTCGGCCAGGTAGATGTTGGCTATCAGGGGGGACAATGGAGATCCTTGAGCCACTCCCTCGATTCCGATTGGAAAAATCTCGGCCAGCCCCTTCCTTCTGAGGTCGTCGATATTGGCTAAGTCCGTTTTGATGGCTTCCTCAAAAAGCTTGAGGGTAGCCTCACAGTTCAGATGCGGCCGCAGAAGCTCTAGAACCCGGTCTTTGTTGATTTTGGTGAAGAAGGCGGGGATGTCTGACCTAATGTGGAATCGTGCACCCGCACGCATTGCTTCTCTCGCGTCAGAGATGGCCATGGCTACACGTTTTTCGGGAATGCCACCATAGCTTGTGGAAGTACCAAGAACTCGCTTAACAAAGCGGACGCGTCGCTGCAAAACGTCGAGAAGGGCTCGCTGGACAATACGATTCGGGATAGGAGCTAGAACCAAGGGGCGGGATTTCCCGCCTGGCTTCTTCTGTGCGACGCCAGTTTGCTGGAGGAATATAAATGCTTGTTTCGATAGAGCGCGCTGAATATCGATCAAGGAGTCAGGGAGCCGACTTTCGAAATCTTCAGCCTCCCGTTTGATTTCATCAGAGGAGGAGAAGATGGCGCTACTACGCACCTTCCTCCAGGCGCCGTAAAGCGTTCGTTGGCTGCAAATGTCCTTATATAGCCTACTCAAAGCTACTCCTTGTGTTGTTGGGCAACACCAGTTCGCTCTCACCCAACTGCTACAGGGACTCACTACCTACGGGAGACCCAGATACCAGAACGGCTATCTTGGTCGCGACCCGAACAGCGCCCTCCGAAGAGAGATCGCTGCCGTCTGGCAAACTGGCTTCACCGCCGCCTGGCGGCTCGACCAGCAAGCAAACGAAGCAGAGGGCAGCTAGAAACAGCTTGGCTGCCGCTCGCGCCGAATTGGCACGTTTTTGCATGGGCGCATCTTGGCCTCCTGGGCGTCGTCTGGGGCACGATGAATCGTACCTTTTTCGGCCCCTCGGTCAACCACGCCTCACGCGGTCGGACAACGAGCGCCGCACTGAAAATAAAGCTGCCAACCGTCTGGCGTGCCCATTGAAAGGACAGAGTTACGGTCGTTGAAGCAGCAGTCGGGCGACACTCACTACCTACGGGAGACCCAGATACCAGAACGGCTATCTTGGTCGCGACCCGAACAGCGCCCTCCGAAGAGAGATCGCTGCCGTCTGGCAAACTGGCTTCACCGCCGCCTGGCGGCTCGACCAGCAAGCAAACGAAGCATCACCACAATAGCTATCGCGAGGAGTTCGCGCAATGAGTAGCCCTTGGCTGCTGTAAGGCTGCTTGTGGCCGCTGCTAAAATCGGGCGCAAGTGGCCGAGCAAAGTGTCACTTCACAAGCAGGTAAACTGAGGGGCCTCCGTTTTGATAGCCCCATATGAACGTCCGCTCCTGGCCGATACCGGACTGATTGCCTCTGGCCTGAAGAGCGAAATGCTTAGGGGGTAGAGCAGTAATTCGCCCAATCACGCATCAACTGGATGCGTTTAGGCCACAGAGTGCCACGCTGGTAGGCAGCTTCGACGCTATCTGGCAGCTTGTGAGCTAGGGCGTGCTCACACACCTCTCTCGGATGGTTCGTTTGTTCTCCTGCCCAGGTCCTAAATGTCGAGCGGAAGCCATGTTGGGTCAGGTGCCCAAGTTTCATGCGTCGCAGAGCAGCAGTGAGCGACGTATCTGAGAGCTGCTTGCCCTTCGGGGAAGGGAAGACATAGGGGCTATCGGCTACACGTGGGAGATTTTCCAGCAGTTGTATGGCGCCTGGAGATAGCGGGACAGCATGTTCCTTGCCTGCCTTCATTCGCTCAGCTGGTACTGTCCAGATGCCCTCCTTGAGGTCTATTTCATCCCATCGCGCACCACGGATCTCCCCTGAGCGGGAGGCTGTGAGGATAGAAAATTCCAGGGCTCGAGCGGAGATCCCGGGGCGCTTTCGCAGTTCGCTCATGAAGTTGCCGATCTCCGTATAGGGGAGAGAAGCATGGTGTTCGACCTTTTGTACCTTGCTTCTTGCTGGCAGCTCGTGTTCGAGGTGGCCTTTCCAGCGGGCTGGATTTTCGCCCTTGCGGTAGCCACGGAAGGTCGCCCAATCAAAAATGTTCTCTAGACGGCCTCTTAGTCGACTTGCAGTTTCTGCCTTCGCATACCAGAGCTGAACTGTTTCTGTTCCTACGGCCACTTCCTGTTGCAAAACCTTCAGCACCAGGTCCGTGTCGACGCTGCTTACGGCCAACTCCCCAATGATGGGGAAGGCGTAGGTCTCGAGCGTATTCTCCCATTGCTGAACGTGCTTCGGGTTCTTCCAGCCTGCGCGATTGGCTTTGATGTAGGCCCGGGCACATTCCTTGAACGTCTTGTGCCGGGCTGCCTCCAGCTTGACGAGCTGCTGCTTGGCCTTCTTCTCCTCAAGAGGGTCGCCCCCCTCCAAGAGGCTTTTCCTGTGTTCCAAGGCTTTCAGGCGAGCGTCGCTCAAGGAAACGGTGTGGACAGGGCCAAGGCCCATTTCCCGCGTTTTGCCGTGGCGGGTATAGCGAAATACCCAGGACTTGCCGCCGAGCTTGCTGATCTGCAACCACAGGCCGCCGCCGTCACCGTAGTAGCCTGGTTCCTTAGTCTTTTGGACCGCGAGTGCGGAGAGCTTGTTGATGCCGCGAGCCATTTATGTACCCACCTTTCTACCCACGTTTTATAGCCGGATTCTGCTAGATTCTGCAAGACGTTATTGGACGGGCTGAATACAGAGCCCCCATGAAATCAGTGGGCTGTGGGCCTTTGATGGACGCTCGTGGATTTTCGCCAGGCGGACTATCTCTCCGCCATTACAGATGGCCAAAGCCCCTGAAATGCCTAGCGTTTCGGGGGCTTTGTCTTTTCCGGTCCTGTGAATTAGGGCGGCTTCTCCCCTGAATCCCATTACCTGCGAAATCCTATCGCCCCATGGCATAGCTGCGAGCACGACAAAGCGATTTAGATATTGTGTGACTGCGAATCCATATCGGATCTTAACGCCTTGAGCTTCCGCTGCAGCCGAACGTTCTGGCAACCCAGGGTTACGATGAGTGTGGCCGAAAAGAGAAACCACGCGTCCTGTCCGAGGTAATGGAAGAATGCCCAGGCGAGCCCGGCCGCCAGCAGGCTCGCAAGAATCAACAGGATGCGGTCCTTCACACGTAGGCTCTCCACGTCATGGCTCGGCGGACGTTCGCAGGCATGGTTCGATCGTACAGGCCGGGGTTGTTCCTGAGTACCAGGTGCACGTCGAAACTGTACACCTCGTTTCGGCTCGCCAGGGCAAGCGCATCGGCCAGGCGCGTTCCTCCAGATAGCGTCCTGCCCAATGCCACGGCCAGGCTGCCGATGACGGCGCCAATGTAGAAGCTCGCCAGCATCGAGCCCATGGTCAGCAGGCGCTCACCCCTGAGTCCGGCCCTAGCCAGCTCAGTCACCGTTACGTTTCGGCCGAACTTCTCGAGCAAGGTATTCAGGGTCGAGAGTGTGGCGAGCGCGGTAGCGGCTGTGCCGTAAAGCGATTCGGGCGCCGGCAGGCCCAGTGCTTCCATGTTTTCCTTGAAATAGCTGTAGAACGATGACATTCCTGCGCCTCCTCCATGAATCAACTCATGGAGGGTTCCTTTCAGCGCATGGGCGGTATACAGGTTCCTTCCTGTTGATTTGTAGGAAAGGCATGGCTTCGATCGGTATGTGGAAGGAGTGAGCCCTGAGGCGCGCTCGCGTACTCAGGAGCTCGCTCTCAGGCAGCCCTCAATCCTGCCCCTTCCACGCCCCCGAAGTCGCCGCGGCGCGGAACTTGGCGCGATTGGCCGGGGTGTCGGCCGGTTCCGATTCGCCGAAAATCGCTTTCATCCAGTGGCCGTCGGTGGGGTTGGGGAAGAGGATGAAGCGCTCGCCGAACTGGGCGCGGTCTTCGTCGAGCAGGGCGGCGCGTTGCCTGGCGTCGTCGACGTAGTAGCGGCGTTTGAAGTCGTTGAGGTTGTCGCCCAGCATCAGCAGCACGTCGTAGCGTTCGGCGATGGCTTTCTGCGCGGGTTCCTTGTTGGAGCTTTCGCGCAGGATGGTGACGTGTTCCTTGTCGGCGAAAGGCACTTTCAGGCTGCGCAGGTTGTTCAGGGCGTATTCGTCGGTCCTGTCGCCCTGGTCGCGGCTGGAGACGTAGAAGATTTCCACACCCCGGGACTTGGCGTAGTCGAGGAAGTCCAGCGCGCCGGGCGTCAGGGTGGGGCCGTTGGCGGCTACCCAGCGGTCCCAGAGGGCGTCGTCGAAGAAGTCCTTGCCCTGGCTGAGCAGGGCGCCCCAATAGCTGTTGCTGCTGAGGATGGTGTCGTCGAGGTCGCTGATGATCGCCGGTGGCCTGGCGCCGGGCTTGCGTTCGGCCAGGGCCTGGTCCAGGCGCAGCTTGGCCAGGTTGAAGCCCTGGTAGTAGAGGGCGCGGTATTCGGCGGCCGTCTGCCGCCAGGCGACGGCGGCGGTCAGCAGGTTGGGCGAGGCGGTGTCGGTTTTCGCAGTGTCGGCCAGTGCCAGTTGGAAGGGCGCGGCGAGGACGAGCAGGGCGGCAGCGATTGTCGTTCCTGGATTGGGCATGGGTGACGATCCTTGTGGCTTGTGTGCCATGGCGGCGGGGGTGGAGTTCTCATACCCCAGGCGGGGGCGGGCCTCAATCGGGGCGACGCATATCCGTAAGGAGTTGGCGTGCTTGCGGAAGGATCGGACCCGGTCGTGGGGGATGGCCTACAGACTCGTTCCGCCATGGGATTGGCGCTGTGGCCGGGCGATGGCCTAGGCGGGAGGTAATGTCAAATTGCCGCCAATCCGCATAGGCGCTTTCCTGCCGATCTGCTAGCTTGCTCTATCGGATGCCTGGATCAGGATGATGTATGGGGGCTGTGGTCGGTAAGGGGTTGTCTTTCGCCAGGCGCATCTACGTGCCGCGCATGGTCGGGTTGGGCATCGGCTTCTTCTGCGTGGCGGCGGCGCTGGAGCCGTTGCAGCGGCCGGGTTGGGCCTGGGCTCTGCTGGTGGCCAACGGCTTTCTCTGGCCGCACCTGGCCTACCAGTTGGCGCGCCTGTCGCGGGCGCCGTACCAGGCGGAGCGGCGCAACCTGTTGCTGGATTCGCTGTTCGGCGGCTTCTGGGCCGGGGCCATGCAGCTCAACCCGTTGCCGAGCGTGACCATCCTGTCGATGATGGCGATGGACAACATCGCCGCCGGCGGCCTGCGCTTCTTCCTGCTGGGCAGCGTGGCGCAGCTGCTGGGCGTGCTGCTGGCCTGGCTGTGCTTCGGCATCGCCTTCACCGCCGTGGCCACGCCGCTGCAGGTGTATGCCTGCCTGCCGATGCTGGTGGTCTACCCGCTGGCGGTGGGCGGCGTGAGCTACAGCCTGGCCAGGCGCCTGTCCGAGCACAAGCAGGCGCTGCGCGCGGTCAGCCGCACCGACAGCCTCACCGGGCTGCTTAACCACGGTTCCTGGATGGACCAGCTGGAGAACGAATTCCAGAAGTGCCGCCAGCAGCACACCCGGGCCAGCGTGGCGCTGATCGACATCGACCACTTCAAGGGCATCAACGACCGCTTCGGCCATGTGCTGGGCGACATGGTCATCACCGAGCTCAGCCACCTGCTCACCCATTCGCTGCGTGAAACCGACACCCCGGGGCGCTATGGCGGCGATGAGTTCTGCGTGATCCTGCCCGGCACCACCCAGACGCTGGCGGTGGAGATCATGGAGCGCCTGCGCCAGAGCTTCGCGGAAAAGCACTACCAGCTGGCGACGGACCTGTCCGTTGGCCTGAGCATCGGCGTGGCGTCCTACAGCCCCTACCAGGTGGATGCCAGCGCCTGGCTGAGCGACGCGGACAAGGCGCTGTACCGGGCCAAGCACCAGGGCCGCAACCAGGTGGTGGGCGCCGGGCCTCAGCCGCAGTAGCCGTCCATCTTCAGCCGGTTCTTCTCGCTGGGGTCGGCCTGGTACTGCTGGCGCCAGAACTGGCAGGGCGCGCTGTTGAAGCGCTGTTCCCGCTCGCTCTGTTCGAGTTGCCGGCTCTGTTCGGCCTGGGCCTTGCGCTGGTTCTCCAGGTACTGCTGGAACATCGCCGCGTTGGCATCCGGGGTGGGCGCCGGAGCGCTGGCCGGCGCCGGCGACAGGCCGGCGGGCAACGGCAGGGGCGCGCCGGGCCACAAGCGCAGGAGCAGGAGGCAGCTCAGGGCCACGGCGACGAAGCCCAGCCAGATGCCGGCGGCGATGCCGAGGGCGAGTTTGCAGAGACTGATGCTGGGCGAGGACATGGCGGCTCATCGTCGGGCGAAAACGCAATGGATAACCCAATTCCGCCGCCGGAGAAAGCCTGGGCGCGGCGCCCGGCGCCGCGCCTGAACCTCAGCCCTGCGGCTGTTCGAAGGCCTCTAGCGCGCGCAGCGAGTAGACGTAGGCGGCGCCGGCGTTCATGGCGATCGCCGTAGCCAGCGCCTGGGCCACTTCGGCCTCGCTGGCGCCGGCCTTGCGCGCGGCCTCGGCGTGCACGCCGATGCAGCCGTCGCAGCGGGTGGTGATGGCCACCGCCAGGGAGATCAGCTCGCGGGTCTTGGCGTCCAGTGCGTCGCCATCCGCGGCCGCGGCATCCAGCGCCTGGTAGGCGGCGATCATCTTCGGATGTTTCTTACCCAATGAGCCGAAGGCCTTCTTCACCGCGGGAACGTATTCGGACCAGTTGAACAGCATGGCGGCATCTCCTTTTCGGGTTGACGGCCATGCAGCTTAGTCCGGGATTCGCCGGTATGCGGGCGGGGCGCTCAGAGCGCCGCGACGATCTCGTAGGCCTGGCGCGCCGAGCCCAGGCCGACCTCGATCTCATCGCCGGGGTGGCGGCCGAGCAGGGCGCCGCCCAGCGGCGAGCGCGGGGTGATGACCAGGACCTCGTGGCCGTCCAGTTCGATCTTCAGGCCGGCGGCGTCTGGACCCAGGAACAGCCAGCGGCGGCGGTTCTCATGGTCTGCCAGTTCGACCAGGGCGCTGGTCTGGATGCCCAGCTCGGCGTCGAAGTCGCGCAGCACCAGGCCCTGGAACGAGGCGAGCGCCTGGCGGATCTCCTCCACCCGGCGCGATTGCCCGGCGGCCAGGTAGGCCGCTTCCAGGCCGAGGGTGTCGTACTTGTTCTCGGCGATGTTTTCCTCGTGGGTGGCGGCCTCGTGGGCGGTGCGCGCGGCGCGGACGGCGACATCGAGGTCGGCGTCGAGGCGCTGGAGGATCAACTGGTGGGCGCGTTGCTTGTCCATGGTGACGGCTGCCTGGGCATGAAGGGGCCTATCCTAGGGCCTTTGCCTGGCATCGGCGAATGGTCTTTCAAGTTTTTCCTACAGCAGTCGATAGAGGGGCCGGACACCCGGAAAAAGGAACCTCGGGCATGAACCTTTCCCTGACGCCTTCCAGCCAGGCCCTCGCCGGTCAATTGCGGATAGCTGCCAATGGCGATGGCGGCACGGCGGCCGATGCCACCCAGGACGACGGCGCCGTGACCAGTCGTGGCGCGAAGGCCGGAAGCCAGGGCGCGGCTGGCGCCGGCGCCGAAAGCGGCGGTAGCTCCAGCGTCGCCGTCGAGCAGTTGCAGAAGCGCCTGCAGCAGCTGCAGAAGCAGTTGCAACAGGAGCAGCAGGAACTGGCGGCCGCGCAGGAGCGGCAATATTCCTCGGAAAACGAGCGCACCGCGATCATCATGGCCCTGCAGAGCCGCATCGCCAGCACCAGCGCCGCCATGCTGGCCACGGCGGCGGCGCTGGCCGAAGCGATCCGCAATGGCGGCGGTGGCGCCGGCGCCTTGCTCAGCACCAGCGCCTGAGGCGCCTCAATAGCCGGCCAGGATGTTGACGATCACCCCGGTGGCGATGGCCACCAGCACGTAGTCGCCGTTGACGTACAGCCAGCGATGGTCGCGCGGCGGCGCATAGAGGTGACGGGCGCGCCAGTCGGTGACCCAGTAGCGGTCGCTGCGGTAGACCGGCTGCACCACCACGCCGCGGCGCCATTCGCGGTGCGGCACCGGCATGCCGGCCTGCGGGCGGAAGTGCGGGTCGCGGTAGTAGCGCGGATCGGCGTGGCCCGTGCGGCCCTGGTAGTGGCCGCCCTGGGAGCCTTTCTGCTGCTGGTATTGCTGGTGCTGCTGCGGGCGATTGTCCGGGCGGTTCGGGCCGTGGTCCGGGCCGGGGCCCTGCTGGGCGAAACTCGCCAGCGGGCTGCCGAGCATCAGGGCGGCACAGAGCAGGGCGACGGTCTTCTTCATGGTGTTCTCCTGGCGCGGCCGGCGGTTGCGGCGCGCGCTGCTATCGGTCGATCCCGCCACCGGGCGCAGCCGGTTCGGGTACTTCATGAGACCGTGCGTCCAGGTCAAGAAACGCCAATGTGGAGTAAAGGTCCGGTAAAGAATTCGTCGCTTTCGTCAGGGCGCTGATACATGGCCGCCCGAACCGCGTCCGGCGCTCTGCCGGAAAAGGGGAAGTGCTTTGTGCAGTTTTCACATTTGATGGTATGTTTGCATCAAATGCACGAAAGAGGTACGGCATGAGCGCACTGATCCGGGAAACTCCGTCGGCCGATCTGGTCCTGGCCAAGGCGGTACTGGCTGCCCGTGAGCAACTGGGCATGACGCAGCAGGAGCTGGCCGCCATCGTCGGCGTCGACCGCAGCGCGGTGAGCCGCTGGAAGAGCGGCGGCCTGCGGGTGGGCAGCAAGACCGGCGAGCTGGCGCTGCTGCTGGTGCGGGTATACCGCGCGCTCTTCGCCCTGTTCGGCGGCAACCTGGAGGACATGCGCCACTTCCTGCGCACCCCCAACCGCCACCTGAGCGGGGTGCCGCTGCAGCGGATGGAGCAGGTGCAGGGCCTGGTGCAGGTGGTCGAGTACCTCGACGCCATCCGGGGCAAGATCTGAATGGCCCTCGACGCCGGCGCCGAACTGTGGCGCGAATGCCGGGGCGAGCAGGCCATCGCCCCGCTGCGGGGCAAGCTGGTGCGCCTGGTGGAGAGCCAGGAGCAGGTCGCGACCCTGCAACTGGTGGATACCCTGGAGGAGCAGGCCCTGCTGGAAGAGCTGATCGAGACCAGCAAGCCGCACCTGCCGCCCTCCACCGAAACCCTGCACTACCTGCTGAAGACGCCGTTCCGCTACCCGCCGCTGCGCTGGGGCTCGCGCTTCGGCCGCCGCCACGAACCCAGCCTGTTCTACGCCGCGTTGCGCCTGGAGACGGCCATGGCCGAGGCGGCCTATTACCGCTTCGTGCTCTGGGAGGGCATGGCCAGCCCGCCGCCCAGCGGGCGCATCCTTTCCGAGCACGCTTCTTTCGAGGCGCGTTTCCAGGTGCAACGGGGCATACGCCTGCAGGCGCCGCCCTTCGACAGCTATGCCGAGCGCCTGCAGGACCCGCGGGACTACCGCCTGACCCAGGCGCTGGGCAGCGCCATGCGCGCTGCCGCGGTGGAGGCCTTCGAATACCGCTCGGCGCGCTGCCCGGAAGGTGGGCTGAATGCCGCGCTCTTCGTGCCTTCGGCCTTCGTCGACAAGCGCCCGCGCAACCTCATGCCCTGGCTGTGCGAGACCACCGCCGACTACGTGGCCTTCAAGCATGCCCAGGTGCCGGGGGCGCCGCGGCTGTTCCCGCGCGCGGGATTCCTGGTCGAGGGCGACCTGCCGCACCCGGCGTGACCGTCCGTCGTCCTGCCCGCGCGGGGTGGGGCGAACGCGCTAGCTTATTGCGCTGGCCAAGCAACGGAGTGCGCCATGGACATTCGCCTGGAAGCCCATCCCCATGACCGCCGACAGTGGCGCGTCTACCTCAACCAGTACTTCTTCCAGTACCCCGACAAGCCCACCGCGCAACGCATGTACGAGCGCGTGCTGGAGTCGTTGGGCCAGGCCGCGCCTGTTGCCGGGGCGGGCAGTATTCCTCGCCAGGAACGTCGGCGCAGAGCCCGCGAATGCGTCTGATTCGCTGCTGAAGCTTGCCTGAAAATCCCTTCGGATTGCCCTGAAATGAGGCGGTCCGCCCCTGTCCGGCGCGGACTTGTGCACAATGTTGGTGGCTGTTGTCAAGCGCTGGAAACATTCCTCCGTAAGCGCTTGATTTTTCGTTGAGCGTTTGTAAATTATTGATTTTTAATGGCTTTATTTATTGGTGAAAAAAGCACCAATCTAAGCGGCAGCCCCAGCGGCCAAGGCGTATAAGACGTTTTCATCACCTTATCCACGTGGTTATCCACAGCTTCTGTGGATTGTCCCAAGCGCTTGCTTTCCTTCCGCGTTGTCAAGAGCCCTGACGGCAAAAGCCGCACTGAATTCCTATTCGCGGCTGCTACCATGGCGCGAATTTTCCTGCGACCACCCGCCCTGGAGCGCCCATGCCCGTCGACTTGCCCAACCTGCTGATCGGACTGCTGGCCGCCACGCTGCCGCTGGGCTGGTTGGCCTGGCACCTGCGCGAGCGCGCGGCGCGGCAGGAGAGCGAACTGGCGCTGTTGCGCGAACGCCTGACCACCGCGCAACTGGCCCAGGATGGCCTGGGCGCGCAACTGGAGGCCGAGCGTGAAGCCTTCCAGCGCCTGAGCGGCCGACACGGCGAGCTGGCCGGCGAGGCCGCGGCCTTGCGCCGCGAGGTGGACCTGGGCCGCGCCGAGCGCGAGCGCCAGCAGCAGGCCGAGCGCAGTTGGCAGGCCGAGCGCGAGGGCCGCGAGGAGGAACTGCGCCGGCTGTCCGCCGAGCGCGCCGCGCTGGCTGCCGAACTGCGCGAGCAGCAGGAAGGCCACCAGCAGCGCCTGGGCGACCTGCAGGCGGCGCGGGACGAGCTGCGCGCGCAGTTCGCCGAGCTGGCCGGGAAGATCTTCGAGGAGCGCGAGCAACGCTTCGCCGAGGCCAGCCAGCAGCGTCTGGGGCAATTGCTCGACCCGCTGAAGGAGCGAATCCAGGCCTTCGAGAAGCGCGTGGAAGAGAGTTATCAACAGGAAGCCCGCGAGCGCTTCTCCCTGGGCAAGGAACTGGAGCGCCTGCAGCAGCTCAACCTGCGCCTGGGCGAGGAGGCGACCAACCTGACCCGCGCCCTCAAGGGCCAGAAGACCCAGGGCAACTGGGGCGAGCTGGTGCTGGAGCGGGTGCTGGAACACGCCGGCCTGGAGAAGGGCCGCGAGTACGAGACCCAGGTCAGCCTGCGCGCGGCGGACGGCGAGCGCTTCCAGCCCGACGTGCTGATCCGCCTGCCCGGCGACAAGCAGGTCGTGGTGGATGCGAAGGTCAGCCTCACCGCCTACCAGCAGTTCGTCGCCAGTGACGACGAGGTGATCCGCCAGCAGGCGCTGAAGCAGCACGTGCTGTCGCTGCGCAACCACGTGAAGGGTCTTTCCGGCAAGGACTACCGGCGCCTGGAAGGCCTGCACAGCCTGGACTTCGTGCTGCTGTTCATGCCGGTGGAGGCGGCCTTCTCGGTGGCCCTGCAGGCTGAGCCGAACCTGTTCCAGGAGGCCTTCGAGCGCAATATCGTGATCGTCAGCCCGACCACCCTGCTGGCCACCCTGCGGGTGATCGACAGCCTCTGGCGCCAGGAGCGGCAGACGCAGAACGCCCGCGAGATCGCCGAGCGCGCCGGCGCGCTGTACGACAAGTTCGTGCTCTTCGTCCAGGACCTGGACGAGATGGGCTCGCGCCTGCAGCAGCTGGACAAGGCCTACGCGGCGGCGCGCAACAAGCTCTGCGAGGGGCGCGGCAACCTGATCAGCCGTGCGGAACAGGTCAAGCTGCTCGGCGCGCGGGCCAGCAAGAGCCTGCCGGGGGATTGGCTGGAGCGGGCGCTGGGCGATGAGCCGCAGGTTCTGGAAGAAGACAAATAGTCCTACGTTGCCGCGCTTTTCGTAGGAGCGAGCTTGCTCGCGAACCGTGTTTCCCGGCGGCTGTTGTGCTTGAGGTTGACCCCGTTCCCTCTCCCCAGCCCTCTCCCTGAAGGGAGAGGGGGCTTGTCCGTGCCGAGAGAAGACTTGGTTTCAGCCGGTAGCCTCTGTGCTAGCCGGCCAACGCCGAAATACCTGAGCACTCCGAACGGTCCCCTCTCCCTTCAGGGAGAGGGTTAGGGAGAGGGTGCTCTTTCTCTTACCCGGAACTCCCCTCAACCCTGCGCCGCCCGACTCGCCGCCGGCGAGCGCGCCAGGTAGTCCAGGGCCTCCTGGGTGTTGGCCTCGTGGTCCGGGTGGTACCAGGGCTTGAAGTAGCGCAGGAAGCTTCCGGCCAGCGAGGCTCGCCGTGGCAGCAGGCCGCGCTTTTCGCTGTCGCGCCAGATGCGCCAGAAGGGCCGCGGCCTGCCCAGGCTCGGGTCCTGGCGGGCTAGGGTGCGGGTGCCGAAGGCGAACAGCCAGATGATCAGCGGCCAGACCACGAACATCCACAGCTGGCGGCTGATGAAGCTGCCGCCCAGGTGCACGTGCAGGTCGTGGGCGACGTTGCGGTGCTCCACTTCCTCGGCGCCGTGCCAGCGGAACAGGTCCAGCAGCACCGGGTCGGAGCCGGCGCGGTCCAGCGCCTCGGCTTCCAGCACCCATTTGCCCAGCACACAGGTGAAATGCTCGACCGCGGCGACAATGGCGCAGCGCTGGCCGATCCACCAGCGGCGCAGCCAGGGCGTTCTGTTGAACAACTGCAGCCCCAGCGGGGTGTCGCTGAGCAACTGCTCGAACAGGTAGTCCATGGCCTTCAGGTAGCGGCTGGAGTCGATGCCGTGCACCGTCAGGTAGCGCTCCACGGCGCCGGAGTGGGCGCGGGCGTGCATCGCTTCCTGGCGGATGAAGCCCTGCACGTCGTCGCGCATGCGCGCGTCCTTCACGAAGGGCAGGGCCCTGTTGTACAGGCGGCAGAACCACAGCTCGCCGGCCGGCAGCATCATGTGGATGACGTTGATGACGTGGGAGGCCTCGGCCTGCCCGGGAATCCAGTGCAGCGGCGAGGCGCTGTAGTCGAACTGTACCTTGCGTTGCACCAGGCGGTGATGATGGTCGGTCATGGTTGGCCTCGGGAAGTCAGGTCGAAACGGGCGAACAGGCGCGACAGGCCGGGCAGCAGGCGCCACTGCCAGCGCGCCAGGTGCACCTCGGCGCCGGCGGCGACCACCGGTTGGTTGCGCTGCACGGCCTGGACGATCTTCTCGCCCACCCTGTCCGGGCTCAGCCGGCGCCGGCGGTAGAAGCGCTGCACCTTGGCCCGTCGGCGGGCCTGTTGCTCCTCGCTGAGGCCGGCGAAGCGGGTGGCCTGGACGATGCCGGTGTCGACGAAGCCGGGGCAGGCGGCGCTGACGCCGATGCCGTGCCCGGCCAGTTCGGCGCGCAGGCATTCGCTGAGCATCAGCACCGCCGCCTTGCTGGTGGCGTAGGCCGGGTAGTTGCGCGAGGGCGCGAAGGCCACGCCGGAGGCGACGTTGACCAGGTGCCCGGGCTTGCCGGCCTCGACCATCTGCCGGCCGAACAGGCGGCAGCCGTCGATGACGCTCCACAGGTTGACGCGCAGCAGGCGCTCCCAGTCCTGCGCGCTGGTGTCGAGCATGGCGCCGGCCAGGCCGATGCCGGCGTTGCTGACCACCACGTCGGGCACGCCCAGGCTGCTTTTCACCCAGGTGGCGAAGCGTTCCATGGCGGCGCTGTCGCCGACGTCCACGCAATAGCTGAAGGCCGTGGCGCCAAGGCTGCGGGCCTGGGCGGAGCTGGCTTCGGCGGCGGCCGGGTCGATGTCCGCGGCGAGCACGCTGGCGCCCTGTTCGGCGAAGCGCAGCAGCGTGGAACGGCCGATGCCGCCGCCGGCGCCGGTGACCACCACCAGCTTGCCGGCGAAGGGCCCGGCGCCGGGTTTCTGCTGGGCGCGCTGCAGCGGCTGGCTGGCCTCGCCGCCGTCGATGTGGCGGGCGAATTCGTCGATCCAGCCGGCCAGTTGCTCCGGTTCGGCGAGCAGTTGCCAGTGTCCGGCGGCCACCTCGCGGCGCCACAGCCGCGGCGCCCACAGCGAAAGCTGCTGGAACAGCTGCTGGCCGACGTAGCGGTCGCGGGTCGGCACCACCAGTTGCACCGGCACCTCGGTATGGCGCTTGCGCGGCTTGAAGATCGAACCGATGAAGTTGGCCCGGTACAGCTTCACGCCGTGCTCGCCGTCGCTGGCCTGGTGCGGGTTGCGCCCGGGGTTGCGGATGCCCTCGACCTTGCGCAGGTACTGCGGCCACAGGCGCGCGGCGCCCAAGCGCCAGGACAGCGCCGGGAGCAGCGGCAGGTGGAAGTAGTAGATGTACCAGGAGTGCAGCAGCTGGCTGAGCATCTGCAGCAGCGCGGCCGGGCGCCTGCGCCGCAATCGGTCGCGCATCCAGTGGCCGACGTGGTCCAGGCAGGGCCCGGAAATGCTGGTGTAGGAGGCGATGCGCTGGCGCAGCGCCGGGTCGGTGACGCTCTCCCAGGTCTGGATCGAGCCCCAGTCGTGGGCCACCAGGTGCACCGCGCGTTCGGGGCTGACGGCGTCGAGCACGGCTTTCAGGTCCTGGCTGAGCAGCTCCAGGCGGTAGTCGCGGGTGCGCCGTGGTTTGTCCGAGGCGCCGGCGCCGCGCACGTCGTAGGCCACCACCTGGTAGCGGCCGAGCAGGCGGGCGATCAGCGGCAGCCAGACTTCGTGGTTGTCCGGGTAGCCGTGGACGAACAGCAGCATCGGCTTGTTCGCATCGCCCCAGCGGTACACCGCCAGGCGCACCGCGCCGGATTGCACGTCGAGGCGTTCGGCCGGCGGCAGGCCGGGGTTCTCGAGCATTGCGTTCATGCGGCCTCCCGTGGCGGCGGCGGGAGCGGATGGGCGGACGGGGTGCCTCGGGGCATGACGTTCTCCAGGCCATTGTTGTTGTACGGAGCGACCATGACATTGGTCGATGTCACAGTGGATGCTGACCCATTCGCCCCGCCCGCGCCATGCCCGGCGGCGCTGTTACCAATGCGGGCAGCGGCGCGCAGTCCAGTGGCCATGCGGGTTTGGCGAAAAGGGCAGGGTGCGCGGGGCGATGAAGTCCCGCCTTTGGTTGGGCGTTGTGATGGGCTTCGCAAGCGCTTGCGTATCGATGCCTTGCGGTTGTGGCCGGCGCCGGGCGCTGGCTATGATCGCCGCCATGAGCACGCCCCTGAGCCTTCTGCAGCGCCTGCTCCAGCGCCCCGAGCAAAGCCCGGCGGAGATGGAGGACGAGCGCGAATTCAGCGTCGACGAGCTGGCCCGCGAGGCCGGCAGCACGGTGCGCAACATCCGCGCCTACCAGGATCGCGGCCTGCTGCCGCCGCCGGAGCGGCGCGGCCGCAGTGGCGTGTACTTCGCCAGTCACCTGCGCCGCCTGCGCCTGATCGGCGGCCTGCTGGAGCGCGGCTACGGCCTGTCGAACATCAAGGAGCTGCTGGAAAGCTGGGAGCGCGGCCACGACCTCGACCACGTGCTGGGGCTGGACCAGGCCATCCTCGGCGCCTGGAACCTGGAGACGCCGGGGCAGATCGGCTTCGACGAACTGCAGGCGATCTTCGGCGACGAACTCAACGACGAGGTCATCGACCGCGCCCTGCAGCAGGGCCTGCTGCAATTCGACGGCGAGCGCATCAGCATCCCCAGCCCGCGGTTGTTCAACGCCGGCGTCGAGCTGTACCGCTCGGGCATTCCCCTGGCCGCGCTGCTGGAGCACCTGGCGGTGCTGCGCGGCGACACCGAGCACCTGGCCGCCGGCATCGTGCGCCTGGTGGTCACCCACCTGGTGGACAAGCGCGGCGCCGAGCTGCTGCCCGGCGCGGCCGACCTGGAGCAACTGGCCGAGGTGTTCATGCGCCTGCGTCCGCTGGCCGAGCAGGTGGTGCTGGTGGAGCTGGCGCGGGGCCTGAAGCGGTCGGCCAACGAAATGCTCGGCGAGCGGGTGGGGGAGATCCTCCGCCAGTTCGAGCAGCCGCGCTGACGCCGCTTCTGCAAGGTGCTTTTCGTAGGATGGGTTGAGCTTGCGAAACCCATGCGGTCATGGCGATGGGTATCGCTTCGCTCCACCCATCCTACGGGCGTTGCATTGGCTCGCCTGATCTACACGAAGAGCAGCGTCAGCGCCCCCGCGGCGAGGCCGGCGACCATCACCGGTACGCAGCGCAGGGCCAGCCGGGCGCCGCCGACCAGGGCGATCAGGACGGCCTTGACCAGGCTGTTGCTGACCACGGCGAGGACGATGCCGTGCCCGGCCACTTCGGCGTCCAGCCCGCCCAGGGCGTTGCTGGCCAGGGACAGGGTGATGGCGTCGACGTCGGCCAGGCCCGAGAGCAGCGCCACCAGGTACACGCCGACGTCGCCCAGGTAGCGGTGCCCGGCCTCGACCAGGAACAGGATCAGCGCCAGCAGGGCGGCGAAGCGCAGGGCCGGGCCCAGTTCGAAGGGGTTCTTCAGCGGCGGTTCGCTGGTGGCGGGCGTCTCGTCCCGGCTGGCGCGCTGCCAATACAGCAGCGCGCCGCCGGCATAGACCAGGGTGGCGACGATCAGCGGCGGCAGCAGGTCCGGCAGCAGCTCGACGTTGACCAGGCCGACCTCCAGGGCCACCCGCGGGAACATCAGCGCCGAGGTGGCCAGCAGGCCGGCGGCCAGCAGCGGTTGCAGGCGGCGTTGCCCATGCATGCCGGCGAGGGTGAGGGTCATCGCCGTGGAGGACACCAGGCCGCCGAGCAGCGCGGTGATCAGCAGGCCGTGGCGGGTGCCGGTGAGGCGCACGGCGACGTAGGCGGCGAAGCCCAGGCCGGCGATCAGCACCACCATCCACCAGCTGGCGTAGGGGTTGAATACCTGCCAGGGACCGTAGCCCTGGTTGGGCAGCACCGGCAGCATCACCACCGAGATGAACAGCAGCTTGAAGGCCGCCGAGAGTTCGCGGGCGTCCAGGTGCTTCAGCGCGGCATGCAGGGATTCCTTCAGGCTCAGCAGCAGCGCCACCACCACGCCGCCGCCGGCGGCCAGCAGGCGGCTGTCGGCCACCGCCAGGCTGCCCAGCAGGAAGGTGGCGAGCAGGGCGACCTCGCTGGTCATGCCCTGGTCGCCGCTGCGGCCCACGTCGGCCAGGTAGCCGGCCACCGCCAGCAGGCCCACCAGCAGCGCCATCACCGCCCAGGCCCAGACGCCGAAGTGCCCGGCCAGCAGCGCGCTCAAACCGCCCAGCAGGCCGGCCAGGGTGAAGGTGCGGATGCCGGCGACCTGGCGGATGTCCTCGAAGTCGCGCTCGCGCCAGCCGCGCTCGGTGCCGACCAGCAGGCCGATGGCCAGGGCGGTGGTGAGGTCGAGGACGAGTTCCATGTGGTCCAGCATCGCGGGGCGGCTCCGTGCGGGGATGCTGGGAGTCTAGAAGCTGACGGCGTGGAGGGGATGTTCCAGGTCAAGGCGGGGGATTTCATTCGTGATTCGCGGCGGGACGTCCGGCTATCGCGGACAAGGTTCCGGTGGGCATGGCTCCTACGAAGAGCTTCGCGGTGTAGCCGGCAAGACAGTTGCTCCTACGTCATGCCCACCTCCGGACCCATTTGTAGGAGCGGGCCCTGCCCGCGATTCGCGCGCAGGGCGCGCTCCTACAAGGGCGTGGCGCGGCTGGGGTGGCGTAGGCGGATCTTATCCGCGAATCGCGCCGGTGGTTCCGGCTATCGCGGACAAGGTCCTACCCCCTCCGGCAGGCACAAGACCCGTAGGATGGTGTTGAGCGAAGCGATACCCATCAGCGCAACCGCATGGGTTTCGCAAGCTCAACCCATCCTACGAAGAGCACCTCGGCGCGGCTTGCAAGACAGTTGCTCCTACGGGGGAGGAATACCGTGCCTCCCGGAACCGTAGGGCGGATAACCGTTCGCGGTTATCCGCCGATACACCGGGGTCACAGCCAACGCCAAGGTCAACCCAGGAGCCGCCGGCAAGCAAGGCCAGGCGGCGGATAACGCCGTAGCCGTTATGCGCCCTACGACGTCCGCTCAGCGCAGGCTCAGGTGCCGGCTCAGCAGTGCCCGCAGCGCCGCCGGTTTCACCGGCTTGGCGAGGAACTCCAGGCCGGCGGCGTGGATCTGCGCCACCAGTTCGGGGCGGGCGTCGGCGCTGATCACCACGCCGGGCACCGGTTCGCCCAGGCGGGTGCGCAGCCAGGCCATCAGCTCGGCGCCGGTCTCGCCGTTGTCCAGGTGGTAGTCGATCAGCGCCAGTTCCGGGCGCGCGTCGCTGTCCAGCAGTCGCTCGCACTCGGCCTTGCTGCGCGCGGTGAGCACGCGGCAGCCCCAGCGGCTGAGCAGGCTGTTCATGCCCACCAGGATGCTGTCCTCGTTGTCCACGCACAGCACCTGGGCGCCGTTCAGCTCGGTGGGCACCTCGGCCTTGTGGCCGTTGAGCTCGGCCGGCGCCGGTTGCCGCGCCAGCGGCACGCTGACGCTAAACACGCTGCCCTTGCCCGGCCAGGAGCGCACCTGCAGGCGGTGGCCGAGCACCTTGCACAGCCGGTCGGCGATCGCAAGACCCAGGCCCAGGCCCTTCTCTGCGCGGGTCTGGTGGCTGTCCAGGCGCTTGAATTCCTCGAAGATCACGCTGAGCTTGTCCTCGGGGATGCCCGGGCCGCGGTCCCACACTTCCAGGCGCAGGTGCCCGTCCTCGCGGCGCACGCCCAGCAGCACGCGGCCCTTGGCGTAGCGGAAGGCGTTGGTCAGGAAGTTCTGCAGCACCCGGCGCAGCAGCTTGATGTCGCTGTCCACGCGCAGCTTGCTGCCGCGCAGGTGGAAGTCGATGCCCTGTTCCTGGGCCAGGGCGCGGAACTCGGCGCCCAGCGGGTCGAGCAGGGCGCTGAGCGGGAAGGCCGCGCGCTCGGCGCTGACGCGGCCGCTTTCCAGGCGCGAGATGTCCAGCAGGTCGGTGATCAGGTCCTCGGCCGAGCGCAGCGAGGAGTCCAGGTGGCGCACCAGGTCGCTGGACTCGCCGGGCAGTTCGCTCTGCGCCAGCGCCGCGGAGAACAGCCGCGCGGCGTTCAGCGGCTGCATCAGGTCGTGGCTGACCGCGGCGAGGAAGCGCGTCTTCGACTGGTTGGCGGCCTCGGCGGTGCCCTTGGCCTCGGTCAGCGCCTGGTTCAGCTGGGAGAGTTCCTGGGTGCGTTCCTCGACGCGCTGCTCCAGGCTCTCGTTGGCCTCCTTGAGGCCGTGCTCGGCGTCGCGGAACGCGGTGATGTCGGTGAAGCTCATGACGAAGCCGCCGCCGGGCATGGGGTTGCCGATCAGCTCGATGACGCGGCCGTTGGGGAACAGCCGCTCGGAGGTGTGCGGGGTGCCCTGGCGCATCCAGTACAGGCGCTTGGCCACGTGCAGGTCGGGGTCGCCGGGCCCGCACAGGCCGCGCTCGGCGTTGTAGCGGATGATGTCGGCGATCGGCCGGCCGACGTGGATCAGCCCCTCGGGGTAGTCGAACAGCTCGATGTAGCGGTGGTTCCAGGCCACCAGGCGCAGCGACTGGTCGACCACGCTGATGCCCTGGGTGATGTTCTCGATGGCGCCCTGCAGCAGGGCGCGGTTGAATTGCAGCACCTCGGAGGCTTCGTCGGCGATCTTCACCACGTCCTCCACCTGCATCTCGCGGCCCTCGATGGCGGCCTTCACCACCGCTCGCGCCGAGGACGCGCCGAGCACGCCGGCGAGCAGGCGCTCGGTGTGGGCGATCCACTCGTCGTTGGCGTTCTGACTGGGCACGAAGCCCTTGCCCTGGCGGTAGGCGAAGCGGATGAAGCTCTGCCGCGCGCGCTCCTCGCCGACGAAGCGCGCGGCGAGCATCAGCAGGTCTTCCAACTGCACCGCCAGCATCGAGCGCGAGCTGAGCCGCTGGGAGATTTCCTGGCCGATGAAGCGGCTGGCCTGCCAGTGCTCGGAGACGCGGGTGCGGGAGAACACCGAGACCAGGCCGAACAGGGCGAAGTTGCCGATCAGCGAGAGCAGCACGCCGAGGGTCAGCGGCTCGATGTTGATGCCGAAGGGGTGGGTGGCCAGCCAGGTCAGCCCGGGGAAGTGCTCCAGCGGCCAGCCCAGGCTGCGGGCGATCACCGGCAGCACCAGGGTATAGGCCCAGAGCGCGGCGCCGGCGGCCAGGCCGGCGAACACGCCGCGGCGGTTGGCCTGTTTCCAGTACAGCGCGCCGATCATCGCCGGGCCCAGCTGGGCGATGGCGGCGAAGGCGATCTGGCCGATGGTCGCCAGGCTCGCGGTGGAGCCCAGCAGGCGGTAGCTGACGTAGGCCAGCAGGAGGATCAGCGCGATGCTCACCCGGCGCACGGTCAGCAGCCAGTGGCGGAACACCTCGAACGGCTGCTCGGCGTCGGTGCCCTTGCGGCGCAGCAGCCAGGGCAGCAGCATGTCGTTGGAGACCATGGTGGACAGCGCCACGCTGGCCACGATGACCATGCCGGTGGCCGCCGAGGCGCCGCCGATGAAGGCCAGCAGCGCCAGCGCCGGGTGCGCCTCGGCCAGCGGCAGGCTGATCACGAAGGAGTCGGGGATGACCCCGGCCGGCAGCTGCATCTGCCCGGCCAGGGCGATGGGCACCACGAAGAGCGCGGCCAGCACCAGGTAGGCGGGGAACACCCAGCGCGCCAGGTTGAGGTCGCGCGGCTCGATGTTCTCCACCACCAGCACGTGGAACTGCCGCGGCAGGCACATGATGGCGGTCATGGCCACGCCGGTTTGCAGCAGCATGGCCGGCCAGTGCACGGTCTCCTGCCAGTACTCGGCCAGTTGCGGGGCGTCGCGGGCCCTGTCGAACAGGTCGCCGAAGCCGTCGTAGAGGCCGAAGGTGACGAAGATGCCCACGGCGAGGAAGGCGGTGAGCTTGACCAGCGACTCGAAGGCGATGGCCAGCACCATGCCGCGGTGGTGCTCGGTGACGTCCAGGCTGCGGGTGCCGAAGACGATGGTGAACAGCGCCAGCACCAGCGAGACGATCAGCGCCGTGTCCTGGGCGCGGCTGCCGCCGGAGTCGGCGCCGGCGCCGATCAACAGGTTTACGCCCAGGACGATGCCCTTGAGCTGCAGGGCGATGTAGGGCAGCACGCAGACCACGCAGATCAGCGCCACCACCACCGCCAGGGCCTGGGACTTGCCGTAGCGCGCGGCGATGAAGTCGGCGATGGAGGTGATGTTCTCCTGCTTGCTGATCATGATCATCTTCTGCAGCACCCAGGGCGCGAAGAGCATCAGCAATACCGGGCCGAGGTAGATCGGCAGGAACGACCAGAGCTGGCCGGCGGCCTGGCCGACGGCGCCGAAGAAGGTCCAGCTGGTGCAATAGACCGCCAGCGACAGGCTGTAGACCCAGGCGCGCAGGCGCGGCGACAGGGGCGCGCGGCGGCGGTCGCCATAGAAGGCGATGGCGAACAGGATGGCCATGTAGAGAAGGGCGACCGTGGCGATCAGCCCACTGGACAACGACATGCGAACTCCGACAAATCGACTCGCTCCCCCGCAGGAGCTGCTGGGATGCAGTTTCGCACCAAAGTCCGATGCTGTCAGAACCCCTGCGACCAAGGTCTCAGAGGCCGCTTGCCGCACTGGGAAAGCGCTGGTAGCTTTGCCGGCCTTTTCGCCCGGCCCCGCCCGTCGCGCCCTGGCGCGGCTGTGGCACTATTGCCGGGCGCCGGGTTCCGATAGGAGCCGGCGGAAAGTCGAGGTACGAGGAGGGGCCATGTTCAGACCGTCACCCATCACCCTGCAGCGCGGTGCGCTGCGCCTGGAGCCCATGGTCGAGGCCGACGTGCCGGACCTGGTGGCGCTGGCCGAGGCCAATCGCGAGGCGCTGAAGTTCATGAGCGCGCCGCAGCGCCCGGACTGGTACCGCAACAGCCTCGCCGAGCAGCGCGAGGGCCGCGCCCTGCCGCTGGTGGTGCGCCTGGGCAACCAGCTGGTGGGCACCACCCGTTTCATGGATTTCCTTCCGGCGCTGCCGGCCTGCGAGATCGGTGGCACCTGGCTGGATGCGGCGCAGCACGGCACCGGGCTGAACGCCAGCATCAAGTACCTGATGCTGCGCCAGGCCTTCGACAACTGGAAGATGGTCCGCGTGCAGCTGAAGACCGCCGCCAGCAACCTGCGCTCGCAGCGCGCCATCGAGAAGCTCGGCGCGGTGCGCGAGGGCGTGCTGCGCAACCACCGGCGCCTGGCCGGCGGGCGCCTGGACGACAGCGTTCTCTATAGCATCACCGACCTGGAGTGGCCGCAGGTGAAGGCCGCCCTGGAAGCCGGCTTCATCGGCTGAGGCCCCGGCATGCTCCTCGACAGCGCCCAGGGCGAGCGCACGCGCTTCTGGCGGGCCCAGGAACTGGGCGGCCTGGAGTTGCTGCACGCGCGCTTCATCGAGCAGCGCTTCGCCCCTCATGTCCACGAAGGTTTCGCCCTGGTGCTGATCGAGCAGGGCGCCCAGCGCTTCCGCCACCGCGGCGCCGAGCACCTGGCGCCCAGCGGCAGCCTGGTGCTGATCAATCCCGACGAGGTCCACACCGGCTCCAAGGCCCATGAGGCGGGCTGGCTGTACCGGGGGTTCTATCCGGAGATCGGGCAGGTCGGCAGCGTGCTCGACGAGCTGGAGCTGGGCGGCCGCGGCCTGCCGACCTTCGACGCCAGCGTGTTGCACGATACCGAGTTGAGCCGGGCCTTCCTGCACGTGCACCGCCTGCTGGAATCCAATGCCAGCAGCCTGGAGCGCCAGACCTGCTGGCGCGAGGCATTGCTGTTGCTGTTCCAGCGCCACGCGCGGGTGCCCGAGGCGCGCCCGGCCGGGCAGGAACCCCAGGCGGTAGCCCGCGCCCGCGAGCTGCTGGCGGCCCGGCTGGTCGAGCCGCCGTCGCTGGAAGAGCTGGCGGCGGCGGTGAACCTGTCGCCCTTCCACTTCGCCCGGGTGTTCCGCAAGGCCACCGGCCTGCCGCCCCACGCCTGGATCAAGCAACGCCGCCTGGAACAGGCCCGCGCCCTGCTCAAGGGCGGCTGCGCGCCAGCCTCGGTGGCGGCGCAACTGGGCTACGCCGACCAGAGCCACCTGAGCCGCCAGTTCAAGCAGGCCTACGGCGTGGCTCCGGGGGAATACCGCCAGGCCTGCGGACGCTCCGGCCTGCCACCCGGCAACCTGTAAGCGGGCCCTGCCCGCGATTCGCGCGCAGGGCGCGCTCCTACATGAAATGGTGCGGGTGAGGCAGCGTAGGAGCGGATCTTATCCGCGAATCGCGCCGGGGGTTCCGGCTATCGCGGACAAGGTCCGCTCCTACGGGGAGAGGAATACCGTGCAACCTGTAGGAGCGGGCCCTGCCCGCGATTCGCGCGCAGGGCGCGCTCCTACATGGAATGGTGCGGGTGGGGCAGCGTAGGAGATCTCATCCGCGAATCGCGCCGGTGGTTCCGGCTATCGCGGACAAGGTCCGCTCCTACGGGGAGGAATACCGTGCAACCTGTAGGCGGGCCCTGCCCGCGATTTCGCGCGCAGGGCGCGCTCCTACATGGGGCCGGTGTGGGTGGGGCAGCCCCGTAGGATGGGTTGAGCGAAGCGATACCCATCGCCATGACCGCATGGGTTTCGCAAGCTCAACCCATCCTACGAAGCGCACCTCGGTGCAGTCGGAAACAACGAGCGCACTCTGTCCGCGATTTCGCCCCGGCCTGTCCGGTCATGCGAGAGGCAATTCGGAATTTTTGCCTGCGGATGTGGCCAGAGGCATCGCAGTTGCAGTCAAATCTGCGACGGACGCCGCGGCGTCCTCCCGGCCCGCTTTCGGGGTCGCCTGACCAGGTACACACGGACGATGAGCCAACACTCGCAATTCGCCCTGCTGGGCTCCCGGCGCTTTTTGCCGTTCTTCATCACCCAGCTGCTCGGCGCCTTCAACGACAACATCTTCAAGCAGTCGCTGATCCTGGCGATCCTCTACCACCTGAGCGTCGGCGGTGACCGCAACCTGCTGGTCAACCTCTGCGCCCTGCTGTTCATCCTGCCGTTCTTCCTGTTCTCCGCCCTGGGCGGGCAGTTCGGCGAGAAGTTCAACAAGGACGCGCTGATGCGCGCCCTGAAGCTGGCCGAGGTGGTCATCATGCTGGTGGGCGCCGCGGGCTTCCTGCTCGGCAGCCTGCCGCTGCTGTTCCTCGCGCTGTTCGCCATGGGCACCCACTCGGCGCTGTTCGGCCCGGTGAAGTACTCGATCCTGCCGCAGCACCTGCGCGACGACGAACTGGTCGGCGGCAACGCCCTGGTGGAGATGGGCACCTTCCTGGCCATCCTCGCCGGCACCATCGGCGCCGGCGTGCTCATGTCGCGCCAGGCCTACGCTCCGGCGGTGGGCATCGCCGTGGTGCTGGTGGCCGCTTGCGGCTACCTGGCCAGCCGCGGCATTCCCCGCGCCGCCGCCGCGCTGCCGCAGCTGCAGCTGGACTGGAACATCTTCAAGCAGTCCTGGGCCATCCTGCGCCTGGGCCTCGGCCAGCGCCCGGCGGTGTCGCGCTCGCTGGTGGGCAACTCCTGGTTCTGGTTCCTCGGCGCCGTCTACCTGACGCAGATCCCGACCTACGCCAAGGAGCTGCTGCACGGCGACGAGAGCGTGGTGACGCTGATCCTCACCGTGTTCTCGGTGGGCATCGCCCTGGGCTCGATGCTTTGCGAGAAGCTCTCGGGCAAGAAGGTGGAGATCGGCTTGGTGCCCTTCGGCTCCATTGGCCTGAGCCTGTTCGGCATCCTGCTGTGGTGGCACAGCGGCGGCTTCCCCGTCGGCGCCGCGCCGTTCACCTGGCTGGAAGTGCTGGAGCACCCGCAGAGCTGGGCGGTGCTCGGCGACATCCTCGGCATCGGCGTCTTCGGCGGCTTCTACATAGTGCCGCTGTACGCCCTGATCCAGGCGCGCACCGAGGAGGACAAGCGGGCCCGGGTGATCGCCGCGAACAACATCCTCAACGCGCTGTTCATGGTGGTCGCCGCCGTCGTCTCGATCCTGCTGCTGTCGGTGGCCAAGCTGAGCATCCCGCAGCTGTTCCTGGTGCTGTCGCTGATGAACGTCGCGGTGAACGTGTACATCTTCAAGATCGTGCCCGAGTTCACCATGCGCTTCCTGGTCTGGCTGCTCAGCCACTCCATGTACCGCGTCGACCACCAGAACCTAGAGGCCATCCCCGACGAGGGCCCGGTGGTGCTGGTGTGCAACCACGTGTCCTTCGTCGATGCGCTGCTCATCGCCGGCTCCATCCGCCGCCCGGTGCGCTTCGTGATGTACTACAAGATCTTCCGCCTGCCGGTGCTCAACTTCATCTTCCGCACCGCCGGTGCCGTGCCCATCGCCGCGCGCCACGAGGACGAGCGCATCTACGAGGAGGCCTTCCGCCGCGTGGCGCAGTACCTGAAGGACGGCGAGGTGGTGTGCATCTTCCCCGAGGGCAAGCTGACCGCCGACGGCGAGATGAACGAGTTCCGCGGCGGGGTGGAGCGGATCATCGAGGAAACCCCGGTGCCGGTGATCCCCATGGCGCTGCAGGGCCTGTGGGGCAGCTTCTTCAGCCGCGACCCGGACAAGGGCTTCTTCCGCCGCTTCTGGTCGCGCGTGCGCCTGGTGGCGGGGCAGCCGCTGCCGCCGCAGGAGGCTGGGCGCCAGTACTTGCAGGCGCAGGTGGCTGGCCTGCGCGGCAACGCCCGCTGAAACGAAAAAGCCCCGGCAGAGCCGGGGCTTTTTCACAGGGGCGCGAGGTTCAGATAACCTGAACTTCGTCCGCCTGCAGGCCTTTCTGGCCTTCTACAACGATGAAGGAGACCTTCTGGCCTTCCTGCAGCGACTTGAAGCCATTGCCCTGGATGGAACGGAAGTGAACGAACAGGTCGCCACCGTTTTCCTGGGTGATGAAGCCAAAGCCCTTGGCATCGTTGAACCATTTGACGGTGCCGGTCTGACGATTCGACATGGAGTTACACCTTGAACGTTGTGGTTTGCTGCACGGCGTTACCGCCGCCTGTTCTGAGTTGCAAGGTGTGGGCCGGGCCGAACGAAGAGCGTCGCCGCCTTCAGGTCATCAGCCGTGACGATCCTGGCAAGCACAGTTGCCGCAGCATACCGGGACTTTTCCGGGAAAGCGACAGGACGGACGTGCCGATTTCAATGGCTTAACTTCAGCCCGACCAGGCCGCAGAGGATCAGCGCGATGCTGAGCAGGCGCAGCGGGGCGACGGATTCGCCGAACAGCAGGATGCCGAGGGTCACCGTGCCCAGCGCGCCGATGCCGGTCCAGATGGCGTAGGCGGTGCCCAGCGGCAGGTGTTTCATGGCCAGGCCCAGCAGGCCGATGCTGGCGGCCATGGCCAGCGCGGTCAGCACGCTGGGCCACAGGCGGGTGAAACCTTCGGTGTATTTCAGACCGACGGCCCAGGCCACTTCGAACAGGCCGGCGAGGAAAAGGATGAACCAGGACATGGGGACCTCCGAGGGTAGTCGATGGCAGGGCCGTCCCCGTCGGTGCACCAGGCGGTGGTGAGGTCGTCCTCACGATGTGCAGTATTTTGCACAATCTGGCCCGGACGGCAACCTGTGCAGGCGCCGCCCGAGCCAGCAGGCTTCAGGAGGATTGTTCGGGCTTGTCCGTCAGGCGGCGGAACCAGCTCGACAGGGTGGCCCCGGAGATGTTGTGCCAGACGCTGAACAACGCGCTGGGTACCGCCGCCAGCGGCGAGAAGTGCGCGCTGGCCAGGGCCGCGCCAAGCCCGGAGTTCTGCATGCCGACTTCCAGGGCCAGCGACTTGCGCTGCGCCAGGGGCAGGCCGAAGACGCGCCCGGCGAGGTAGCCGAGGAGGAAGCCGAAGCCGTTGTGCAGGATCACCACGGCCATGATCAGTAGGCCGGACTCGGCGATCTTCGCCTGGCTGGCCGCCACCACCGCCGCGACTATCACCACGATGCACACCACCGAGACCAGCGGCAGCACTTCCACCACCTTGCCCACCCGCGCGCCGAACAGGCGCTGGGCGACCACGCCGAGGGCGATGGGCAGCAGCACCACCTGCAGGATCGACCAGAACAGCTCGGCGAAGGACACCGGCAGCCAGGCCGAGGCCAGCAGCCAGATCAGCGCCGGCGTCAGCAGCGGGGCGAGCAGGGTGGTCACCGCGGCGATGGCCACCGACAGCGCCAGGTCGCCGCGGGCGAGCCAGGTCATGACGTTGGAGGCGGTGCCGCTGGGGCAGCAGCCGACCAGGATCACGCCCACGGCGATCTCCGGCGGCAGCTGCAGCAGCTGGCACAGCAGCCAGGCCACGCCGGGCATGATGACGAAGTGGGCGACCACGCCCAGGCACACGCGCCAGGGGTGCCGCGCTACTTCGGCGAAGTCTTCCAGCTTCAGCGTCAGGCCCATGCCGAACATGACGATGCCGAGCATCGGCACTATCGCCGGCGCCAGCGGGCGGAACCACTGCGGCGCGAGGAAGGCCAGCACGGCGAACAGCAGTACCCAGAGGGCGAAGGTGTTGCCGACGAAGCGGCTCAGCAAGGCGATGGCGCGCATGGACGGTGATCCTTGTCGTTATTGTCGGGCCGGCGCCATATAGGGCGCCGGCCGGGATGGGCTTAAATGCCCTGTGGGATTTCCTCGCCACCGAGCGCTTCGAACAGCGCCGGCAGGAACTGGCCGAAGGTCAGCATCATCAGGATGAAGCTGGCGTCGAGCTGGCCGAGGGCGTCGTCGCCGCCGTCCTTCTCGGCCTGCTCCTGCAGCAGTTCCTCGAAACGCAGGCGCTTGATCGCCAGCTTGTCGTCGAGCACGAAGCTGAGCTTGTCCGACCAGGCCAGCGCCAGCTGGGTGACCAGCTTGCCGGAGGACAGGTGCAGCTGGATCTCGTCGCTGGTCAGGTCCTGGCGCTTGCAGCGCACCACGCCGCCGTCCTCGTGGGTGTCGCGCAGTTCGCACTCGTCGAGCACGAAGAAGTCGCCGGCGGCCTCCTGGGTCTTCACCCAGTCGGTGAGGGTGGCGCTGGGCGCGACCTTGACGCTGAGCGGGCGCACCGGCAGCGAGCCGAGGGCCTCGCGCAGGGTGGAGAGCAGGTCCTCGGCCTTCTTCGCGCTGGCGGTATCGACCAGGATCAGGCCCAGCTCCGGGGCGATCGCAGCGAAGGTCGAGGAGCGGCGGATGAAGGCGCGCGGCAGCAGGCTCTGGACGATCTCGTCCTTGAGCTGGTCGCGTTCCTTCTTGTAGACCTTGCGCATCTGCGCGGTCTCGATCTCGTCCACCTTGTCCTTCAGCGCGTCGCGCACCACGCTGCCGGGGAGGATGCGTTCCTCCTTGCGCGCGCTGATCAGGTAGAAGCCTTGGCTGACGTGGGCCAGGGGCGCGTCGGGGCCCTTGCCGAAGGGCGCGGTGAAGCCGTAGGTGGTCAGTTCCTGGCTGGCGCAGGGGCGCGCCGGCTTGCTGGCCAGGGCTTTCTCGAGGGCATCGGCATCGATCTGCAGATCCTGGGTGAGGCGGTAGACGAGCAGGTTACGGAACCACATGAGGGTCAAACTCCCGGACACAAAGGACTGCATTATTCCCACAGCGGCGGTCCAGGCCAAGCCCATGGCGTTTCGCCGGCGTTTTCCTAAGCCTTTGGAACGGCAGAAAAAATTTTTCACGCGGGGGCTTGCCAGGGTGCGAATGCCTCCGTAGAATGCGCCCCACTTCGAGAGTGAAGGGTGATTAGCTCAGCTGGGAGAGCATCTGCCTTACAAGCAGAGGGTCGGCGGTTCGATCCCGTCATCACCCACCAAACTCGAGGTCCGACGCAGCGGTAGTTCAGTCGGTTAGAATACCGGCCTGTCACGCCGGGGGTCGCGGGTTCGAGTCCCGTCCGCTGCGCCATATTCCAAGCCCTCAGGCAGAAATGCCTGGGGGCTTTGTCTTTTCCGGCTCCGGAAAAGGCCCGCGTGCGACGCCGTTCGCAACGCCTATCCCGTTAATTTTTCTATAAGTTTGCCGTGGGAACTTATCCCCCGGCAGTGGTTCCTATTGCCCATAGCCATTGGCCGCGGCGCCCTGATAAGCTCGCGGTTTCATCGAAATGCCAGCATGGCAATCAGACAAGGAATCAGCATGAAACAACATCGGTTGGCGGCAGCGATCGCACTGGTCGGCCTGGTTCTCGCGGGCTGCGATCAGCAGGCTGCCAATGTGGAGCTCAAGACGTCGGCGCAGAAGGCCTCCTACGGCATCGGCCTGAACATGGGCAAGAGCCTGGCCCAGGAAGGCATGAACGATCTGGACTCCAAGGCCGTCGCCCAGGGCATCGAAGATGCCATCGGCAAGAAGCCGCAGCGCGTCACCGATGAAGAGCTGACCCAGGCGTTCACCGACCTGCAGAAGCGTTCCGAGGAGCGCATGGCCAAGCTGAGCGAGGAAACCCTCAAGGCCGGCAAGAAGTTCCTCGAGGACAACGGCAAGCGCGAAGGCGTGGTCACCACCAAGTCCGGCCTGCAGTACGAAGTGGTGAAGAAGGCCGACGGCCCGCAGCCCAAGGCCACCGACGTGGTCACCGTGCACTACGAGGGCAAGCTGACCGACGGCACCGTGTTCGACAGCTCCATCCAGCGCGGCAGCCCCATCGACCTGCCGGTCAACGGCGTGATCCCGGGCTGGGTCGAAGCCCTGCAGCTGATGCACGTGGGCGAGAAGATCAAGCTGTTCATCCCCAGCGAACTGGCCTACGGCTCGCAGAGCCCGAGCCCGACCATCCCGGCCAACTCGGTGCTGGTGTTCGACCTGGAACTGCTGGGCATCAAGGATGCCAACCAGGCCGGCGCCGAGCAGCCGCAAGCCCCGGCGCAGAACTGAGTACATTCGTACCAAGAGGACGCCCCGCCCGTGCGGGGCGTTCCTGTTTCTGCAGGAAGATGGCGCTGCTCCGCGGCTGACCAGTCGGTCGGAAAGGGCGTAGTCTGGTGCGGGATGTTACCCTTATGCACATATATGTCGCAGCCGTGGTTACGGCCGGTGCTTGACAGCGAAGGGTGATATCGAATAGCCGCAACTGTATGATTTTTATAAGGTTTCCCGAGCTGAACAAAAAATCGCCGATCTGTCTGTAGGCCGCTGGCGACGGGCTTTCCGGCGTGGAGACCGGATACTTTCAACAGAGTTATCCACAGGAAAGGTGGATAACCCAAACGTCCCCCGGCGACACCGCCGGAACGAGGTGCCCGATGAAGAAACCCGCCGGTTTCGACCGTTATCTGGCCCTGGCCGAACGCTTTCTCGCCCGGGGCCGGGTACCGGCGCTGTTGTTCGCCGTGGCGCGCAAGAGCGCGCGCCTGAAGCTGGTCAAGGCCGACCTGCGCCTGCTGCAGGAACTCGCCCTGGCCACCGTGCGCGGGCAGTATCGCCAGCTCAACCCCAGGGCGCTGCTGGCGGTGGTGGCGGCGCTGCTGTATTTCCTCTCGCCGCTGGACATGATTCCCGACTGGCTGCCCGGCGTGGGCCTGCTGGACGACCTGGCGGTGCTGGCCTGGGTGGTGCGCCACTGGCAGGCCGAGCTGGATGCCTTCAAGCTCTGGCGCGACGCGCAGAGCCGCGAGACGCGCCAGTCCCTGGCGCTGCTGCCGGGGCCGGAGCGGCCGGCGCGCGGCTGAGTTGCCGTCCACGCGAACCGTGCGCGGCGTTGCGATGCCGTGCGCGATGATGCGCCCGATGAGGCCGAGCGGCGTTTCATGGGCGATACTGTGAAGGGTCGGAATGCCGGGCAGGCGCCAGTGGTTGCCGTCATTGCCCGTTGAAATGCCGGCATGCAAGGAGTGTTGTCGATGAATGTGCAAGTGATCACACGAGACGGCGAAGCGGAGTACGCCGTGCTTCCCTGGGCCGACTACCAGGCGCTGCTGGCCGCTGCCGGCGCCCGCGCCGCCCCGCCAGCGGCAGCCGTCGTCACGGCGGCGGCGCCGACCGCCTCCTGGCGCGAACTGCGCGAGGCGCGTGGCCTGTCCCTGGAGAGCGTGGCCCGCGAGGTGGGGATCAGCCCGTCCTACCTGGGGATGATCGAAAGCGGCGAGCGCGAGGTCAGCGAAGCCATCGAGCACGGCCTGCGTCGCGCACTGGGAGCGAAGTCGGAGTCGGCATCTTGAGCGTGCATATCAGCCGCAAGCACTGGCAGGGCTTGCTGGACGAGCTGGAAGACGCGCGCCGCCAGCGCCACCTGTTGACCTACCGGGCACTGATCGAGCGCCTGCAACTGCCGACCCCGGCGATGACCACCCTGACCGCGGCCCTGGAACACCTGGCGCAGCTCGATGCCCGCGCCGGCCGGCCGCTGCGTAGTTCGCTGGTGATCAGCCAGGGCGCCAGCCGCCTGCCGCGCACCGGGTTCTTCGAGTGCGTGGAGCGCCTGGGGCGCTTCTCCGGCGCTTCTGACGGCCCGGCGGCGGCGGGCTGGCATGCCGCCGAGGTGGTGCGGGTGTTCGAATTCGACTATCCGGAAGAGCCGTGAGCCGCGAGTTCGTCTGGCGCCTGCGCGCCCGCCTGTCCTACGCCATGGCGCGACGTCTGATGGGCTGGCCCTGGCTGGTCCGCCAGCCGCGCGCCTGGCAGTGGATGCAGGGGCAGTTCTCGCGCATGGCCAACCTCGGCGACGTGGCTGCGCAGAGCTTCTACGGCCACCTGCTGCTGTTCCGTGGCCAGGGCTTCGGCGCCCGCGAGGAGGGCCTGCGCTTGCTCGCCCTGGCGGCCGCCGGCGGTGATGCCAAGGCTGCCTACCAACTGGGCGTGCAGGCCCTGCAGGGCAGCGCGCAGCGGCAGCCGGACGGTGCCGCTGCGGCGCGTCATTGGGCCCAGGCCGCCGAGGCCGGTCATCCGCTGGCCGCGCGGCGCCTGGCCGAGCTCTATCGCGACGGGGCCGAAGGCCTCGCCGCCGATGCCGAGCAAGCCGAACGCTATCAGGCCCTGGCGGCGCAACTGGGGCTTTGAGCGCCGCCTATTCCAGGGTGATGACGTGTCGGCTGTAGCCGGGGATTTCCTTGGCGTGGCGCTTGGCCTCGGAGGCGATGCTCGCCAGCTGCGCCGCGTCCAGGCGCTCGCCGGCGCCGGGCTTGAGGTGCACCACGCCGATCGATAGCGACAGCAGCGGGAACTCCTGGCGTTGGCCGCGGCGGTTGTAGGCGACGAAGCAGCCGGCCTGCAGGTGCTCCTGGTTGTAGAAGCGCCGGCACTGGCCCTGGAAGTCCTCCAGCAACTGGTTGAGGCGGTTGCGCCAGTCCCCGGAGGTGAACACCAGCATGAAGTCGTCGCCGCCGATGTGGCCGACGAAGTCGCAGCCGGGGTCCACCCGGTCGCTCAGGCATTGCGCCAGGCACAGCAGCACTTCGTCGCCGCGGGCGTAGCCGTAGAGGTCGTTGAAGGGCTTGAAGCTGTCGATGTCGACGTAGCACACCGCCGCCTCGCGTTCCTGCTGCAGCAGGCGCCCCAGGCACTGCTGGATGGGCACGTTGCCCGGCAGCAGGGTCAGCGGGTTGGCGTAGCGCGCCTGGCGGATCTTCAGTTCGGTGATCAGCTTGAGCACGTCGATCACCCGGCCCAGGCCGAGGTAGCGGCCGCCCTGGGTGATGATGAAGTCTTCCTCGATGCGCTGCCGCGCGCGGCTGGTGAGCAGGCGGCTGACTTGCTGCAGCGACTGGCTGCGCTCCACCGCGAGGAAGTCCTCGCTCATCAGCCGGCTGATCGGCTTGCGTGCGTACAGTTCGGTGCCGAAGGGCTTGAGCAGGGCATCGGAGAGCGCATGGCGGTGGACGATGCCCACCGGCTGCTGGTGCTCGTCGAGCACCGCCAGGGCGTTCAGGTTGGCCTGGGCGCGGAATGCTTCCAGCACTTCGGCGATCGGCGTGTCGCGGCTCACCGCCGGCTGTTCCAGCAACAGCGGGCGCAGGTCGGCCTGTTCCTCGCCGTGCAGGGCGTCCGTGCGGTCGAGGTCCGGCAGCAGCCCGCGGACCTCGCGCACCGGCTGCTCCTGCGGGCGGCCGATCAGGTAGCCCTGGACCAGGTCGACGCCCATCTCCGAGAGCACCGCCAGTTCCTCCGGCAATTCGATCCCCTCGGCTATCACCTGGGCACGGGAGGCGTGGGCCATCTTCAGGATGGAGCCGACGAACTCGCGCTTGACGCCGTCCTGGTGGATGCCGTCGATGAAGTGGCGGTCGATCTTCACGTAGTCCGGGCGCAGCTCAGACCACAGGCGCAGGCTGGAGTAGCCGGCGCCGAGGTCGTCCAGGGCGATGCAGAAGCCCATGGCGCGGTAGTGGTGCAGCGCGGTGTCGAGCAGGCCGAAGTCCTCGATGGGCGCCTGCTCGGTCAGCTCGATGACCACGTCGCCCGGTGCTATGCCGAGGGTCTGCAGCAACTGCAGGGTGCGTCCGGGCTGGTGGCTGGGGTCCAGCAGCGACTCGGGGGCGACGTTGAGGAACAGCTTGCCGCCCAGCCCCAGCTCATGGAAGCGCTGGCAGGCGCGGCGCCGGCAGAGCACGTCCAGCTCGCTCAGGCGGCCGGCGTGGCGCGCGGTGCTGAACAGCGTGAGAGGGGAGTGCAGAGGGCTGTTGGAGGGGCCGCGGGTGAGGGCCTCGTAGCCCACCAGGCGCCGCTCGGAGAGCGACACTATGGGTTGGAACAGACAATGCAGGTCGCCGTGAGCGATGATCTGGGCCAGCGCGCTCAACTGCTCGGTGACGGTCATGACGGTTCTCTGTGGGGTGAAAAGACGAAGGGCCGGTCTCCCGGCCCTTGCGCATTTCACTACTGAGTCATGACTGTTTCGTGACGACTCCGCGCTTTCAGTGCTTGGCCAGCGCCGAGCTGAGCGTCAGGTAGTCCAGCAGGATGTGCCCGGACTCGGTGAGGTAGGCGTCGTCCTGCGGCTTGGTCTTGTCGTCGTCCGGCAGGGCGTTGTCGTCTTCCTGCTTGAGTTCCTTCAGCGGCTCCTGGCCCTTGGATTTGCGCAGGGCGTTCTCCATGGCCAACTGGCGGCCCTCGATGCTGCTCTGCTGGGCGCGGCGCTTGGCCTCGTTCAGGCTGACGGTCTTCTCCTTCATCAGTTCCTGGGCCAGGGCCAGGCGCTGGCGGGCGTAGACGAAGTCGGCATTGTTCGCGGTGCGCGCGTCGTGCTGGGTCTTCAGCTGGTCGAGGAACGGCTTGAAGGGGTCGCTCTGCGCCGACAGCACCGGGCGGATGGTGTCCCAGGGCATGGAGTCGGGCAGGGCGCTCTCGCCGATTTCCTTGTCGTCGACGATGGACGGGTAGGCGATGTCCGGGATCACGCCCTGGTGCTGGGTGCTCTGCCCGGAGACGCGGTAGAACTTGGCCAGGGTCAGCTTCAGCTCGCCGTGGTTGAGCGGCTGGATGGTCTGCACGGTGCCCTTGCCGAAGGTCTGGCCGCCGACGATGAGCGCGCGGTGGTAGTCCTGCATTGCGCCGGCGAAGATTTCCGAGGCCGAGGCGGACAGGCGGTTGACCAGCACGGTCATCGGCCCGGTGTAGAAGGCCTTGCCCTCGTCATCGTTGAGCACGTCGACGCGGCCGTCGCTGTTGCGCACCAGCACGGTCGGGCCCTGGTCGATGAACAGGCCGGTCAGCTCGGTGGCTTCCTGCAGGGAGCCGCCGCCGTTGTTGCGCAGGTCGATGACGATGCCGTCGACCTTGTCCTTCTGCAGCTCGCCGATGAGCTTCTTCACGTCGCGCGTGGTGCTCTTGTAGTTCGGGTCGCCCGCGCGGTAGGCCTTGAAGTCCAGGTAGAAGGCCGGCACGTCGATCACGCCGAGCTTGTAGCTGCGGCCGTCGTGGTCGAGGGTGATTTCCGACTTCTTCGCCGCCTGGTCTTCGAGCTTCACCGCCTCGCGGGTGATGGTGACGATCTTGCTGGTCTGGTCGTTCGGCGCGTTGCTCGCCGGGATGACTTCCAGGCGCACCTGCGAGCCCTTCGGCCCGCGGATCAGCTTGACCACCTCGTCCAGGCGCCAGCCGACCACGTCGACCATCTCGCCCTTGCCCTGGGCGACGCCGATGATCTTGTCCGAGGTGGCGATCTGCTTGCTCTTCTCCGCCGGGCCCGCCGGCACCAGGCGCACGACCTTGACGTAGTCGTTGTCGCTCTGCAGCACCGCGCCGATGCCCTCCAGGGAGAGACTCATGTTGATGTCGAAGTTTTCCGCGCTGTCCGGCGACAGGTACTGGGTGTGCGGGTCGTAGGTCTGCGCGAAGGCGTTGATATAGGCCTGGAAGATGTCTTCGCTGCGCGTCTGCTCCAGGCGCATCAGCTGGTTCTTGTAGCGCTTGGTCAGCTGTTCCTGGATGGCCTTGTCGTCCTTGCCGGCGATCTTCAGGCGCAGCACCTCGTCCTTGACCTTCTTGCGCCAGAGGTCGTCGAGCTCGGCGCCGTTCTTGGCCCAGGGCGCGTTCTCGCGGTCGATGGTCAGGCTCTCGTCGACCTTGAAGTCGATCTTGTCGACGCCCTTGCCGAGCATCGCCAGGGCGAAGTCCAGGCGTTCCTTGAGGCGGTCCAGGTGACGCTTGTAGATGGTGAAGCCGGGGTCCAGCTCGCCGCTCTTGAGGAAGTCGTCGAACTGGGTGCGCCAGGGCGCGAACTGGGCGATGTCGCCGGCGGTGAAGTACATCCGCGACGGGTCCAGGGCCTTGATGTAGGCGTCGTAGATCTTCGCCGAACGGTCGTCGTTGAGCGGCGGCTTGCTGTAGTGATGGCGCTTGAGCAGCTCGACGATGTTGAGGCTGGCGATCACCTGGTCACGGTCCGGCTGCAGGCCGTCCCAGGAGTTCTGGCCGGCGGAGGGCGCGGCGAACGAGGACAGGGCGCTGGCGCCGAGGACCAACAGCAGGGCGGTGCGGGGCAGAAATCGCTTCATGCTTAATCGACTGGGTGCGGAGTTATGACGCATATTAGGCCGTATCTGGCGTCGCCGGGTTCCAAGCTTGTCGAGATTGGGCTCTGGCGCGACGAGCGAAGAGAAAGGCCCGACCGACGTGGTGCGGGCCGTGCAAGCACTATGGAGGTAGCGTGAACGCATTGCAAGGTATCGAAGGGCGGGCGGAGTGGGCCGAGCGCGCCGCGCCGACCTGCGGGGCTGGGCAGGTGCGCATCCGCGTGGCCGCGGCCGGGCTCAACCGCGCCGACCTGCTGCAGCGCGCCGGGCTCTACCCGCCGCCGCCGGGGGCCAGCGACGTGCTCGGCCTGGAATGCGCCGGGGTGATCAGCGAAGTGGGCGCCGGCGCCACCTGGCAGGTGGGCGACCGCGTCTGCGCGCTGCTGGCCGGCGGCGGCATGGCCGAGGAAGTGGTGGCCGACGCCCGCCACGTGCTGCCGGTGCCCACCGGCCTGTCGCTGGCCGAGGCGGCGGGATTGCCGGAGGTGTACGCCACGGCCTGGCTCAACCTGTTCCAGTTGGCGGGCCTGCAGCCGGGCGAGAAGGTCCTGTTGCACGCTGGCGCCAGCGGCGTGGGTTCGGCTGCCATCCAGTTGTGCAAGGCCTTCGGCAGCCCCTGCTGGGTCAGCGTCGGCTCCGCCGACCGGCTGGCCTACTGCGAGGCCCTTGGCGCCGAGGGCGGCGTGCTGCGCGGCGAGGGGCTGGAATCGCTGCGCGATTTCGCGCCCTTCGACGTGATCCTCGACCCGGTGGGCGCCAACTACGCGGCGCTCAACCTGCAGGTGCTGCGCCAGGACGGCCGCTGGGTGGTCATCGGCCTGATGGGCGGGCGCAAGGCCGAGCTGGACCTGGCGCTGCTGCTGGGCAAGCGCATCCAGCTGACCGGCTCGACGCTGCGCAGCCGCGACGCCGACTTCAAGGCGCAACTGATCGCCGAGCTGGGCACCCGCGTCTGGCCGCTGTTCGCCAGCGGCCAACTGCAGCCGCGGCTGGAACGCCAGTTCGCCGCCAAGGATGCCGAGCAGGCCTTCGAGGCCCTGGCCAGCAACCAGGTGCAGGGCAAGGTGGTGCTGCTGATCGACGAGAGCCTGGCCTGACGGGCGGTTCCGCACGGTGTTTGCCCTGAATCTGTAGGCGCAACTGTCTTGCCGGCTGCGCCGAGGCGCTCTTCGTAGGATGGGTTGAGCCTTGGCGAAACCCATGTGGCCATCGGTGATGGGTATCGCTTCGCTCAACACCATCCTACGCGGCGTCGTGTTTGCCGGTGGGTAGCGGGCCCTGCCCGCGATTTCGCGCGCAGGGCGCGCTCCTACAGGGGAATGGCGTTTCCTGGTGGACTCAGCGCCAGGCGAGGATTTCCCAGCCGTGCTTTTCCGCCTCGCCGCGCAGCACCGGGTCGGGGTTGACCGTGTGCGGGTTGCCGACGCGGCGCAGCAGCGGCAGGTCGTTGCGCGAGTCGGAATAGAAGTGCGCGGCGGCCAGCGGGTTTTCGTCGCCGCCCAGCCAGTCGAGCAGGCGGACGATCTTGCCGTCGCGGTAGGTCAGCACGCCCTGGGTGCGGCCGGTGTAGTGGCCGTCCACTACCTCCAGGTCGATGGCCAGCACGTCCTGGATGCCGATGCGCTCGGCGATCGGCTGCACCAGGTGCACGCCGGAGGCGGAGATCACCAGCGGGCTGTCGCCGGCGGCGCGGTGGCGCGCCAGGGTGCGGCAGGCGTCGTTGTAGATCAGCGGTTCGATGACGTCCTCGACGTAGGCCTCCACCTCCCGCTCCACTTCCTCGACACTTCGCCCGGCCATGGGCTCCAGGCTGAAGGCCATGTAGGCCTCCATGGACAGTTCGCCCAGGGCATAGCGCGCCATCAGCTCGGCGTCGCGGCGGATGAAGGATTCGCCGTCGACCCAGCCCAGCTCGGCCATGCGCCGGCTCCACAGGCTGGCGCAGTCGCCGTCGATGAGGGTTTCGTCAAGGTCGAAGATCACCAGGGCCATCAGGCCACCTCCCGGATGCTTTCATGATCGATCGCCAGCGCCAGTTGTCTGCCGGCCGGATAGAGACGTTCCGCGCTGCGGTTGAGCACGTCCACCGTGAGTTCGACGCCGTTGGCCCGTACCCGGTAACGGATGACGTTGCCCAGCAGGCTGTGGGACAGCACTTGGGCGGCGATGCCGTCGCCCGCATCCAGGCTCAGGCGCAGGGATTCCGGGCGGATCGCCACCTGCCCGGCGAAGGGCCGGCCGAGCAGGCGGCCGGCCTGCTCGGCGTCGAGCAGGTTGTAGTTGCCGATGAAGCCGGCGGCGAAGGCGTCGGCCGGCGCGGTGTAGAGGGTTTCCGCGTCGCCGCTCTGGACGATGCGCCCGGCGTTCATCAGCACGATGCGGTCGGACAGCGTCAGCGCCTCCTCCTGGTCGTGGGTGACGAACACCGTGGTCAGCTGCAGCTCCTGCTGGATGCGCCGGATCTGCTCGCGCAGGTGCTTGCGGATGCGCGCGTCCAGCGCCGACAGCGGCTCGTCGAGCAGCAGCAGGCGCGGGCGGGTGACCAGCGAGCGGGCCAGGGCCACGCGCTGGCACTGGCCGCCGGAGAGCTGGTGCGGGTAGCGCGCGGCGTACTGGCCCAGCTCGACCATCTCCAGCACCTCGGCCACCCGGCTGGCGGCCTCCGCGGCCGGCACCTTGTGCATGCGCAGGCCGAAGGCGACGTTCTGCTGCACGGTCATGTTGGGGAACAGCGCGTAGCTCTGGAACACCATGGCGATGCTGCGCTTCTGCGGCGGCAGCGGCACCAGGTCCTGGCCGTCGACCAGGATGCGCCCGCTGTCCACCGCGGTGAGCCCGGCGATGCAGCGCAGCAGGGTGGACTTGCCACAGCCGCTGGGGCCGAGCAGGGTGACGAACTCGCCGCGCCGGGCGGCGAAGTCGATGTCCTGGAAGACCTGGGTGTCCCCGAAGCTCTTGTCCAGGCGTTCGACGCTGAGGAAGCTCATGTGCGGTCCTTGTTCAGGCGGTTGGCGGCCCAGGTCAGCAGCAGGATGAAGAGGAAGTAGGAGACCACCACCGCGCTGGTGTAGTGGCCGCTGCTGTTGCGCATGTTGTTGAGGAAGACCTGCAGCGTCTCGTAGCGGGTGCCGACCAGCAGGTTGGCGAAGACGAACTCGCCGATGAGGAAGCTGAAGGACAGGAACAGCGCCACCATCAGGCCCTTGCGCAGGTTCGGCAGCACCACCAGCAGGGCTGCCTGCCAGGTGCTGGCGCCCAGCAGCTGGGCGGCGTCCATCAGGTCGTGCAGGTTGATCGCCTGCAGGTTGTTGCCGATGGCCCGGTACATGAACGGCAGGGCGATGGTGAAGTAGCAGCCGATGAGGATCCAGGGCGTGCCGGTCAGCGGCAGGGGGCCTGCGGCATACAGCTGCAGCAGGCCCACCGAGGAGACCACCGGCGGCACCGCGAAGGGCAGCAGGATGAGCACGTTCATCAGCGCGTCCAGGCGCGGGTAGTGGTAGTGCACCACGAACATCAGCGGCAGGATCAGCAGCACGCTCAGCAGCAGCGCGCCGAAGCACACCAGCAGCGACTGGCCGAAGGCGGCGAGGAAGCGCGGGTCGGTCCACAGCGCCAGGTACCACTTCAGCGTCAGTCCGTCGGGCAGCACGCTGGCCGACCACTGGGTGGCCAGGGAGTAGAGCAGGGTGGCGGCCAGCGGCAGCAGCAGGATCAGGAACAGGGCCCAGACCACCAGGCGGTGGTACAGCGGGCTAGCGTTTCTGGACATGATAGCTCCGCCGCAGCAGCCACTGGTGGGCCAGGGTGATGACGGTCATCAGCCCGACCAGGATCATCGCCAGGGCGCTGGCCATGTTCGGGTCGAGGAAGACGTCGCCGGAGACCAGGCCGGCGATGCGGATCGGCACCACGTTGAAGTTGCCGGTGGTCAGCGAGTAGACGGTGGCGTAGGCGCCCAGGGCGTTGGCCAGGAGGATGACGAAGGTGCCCAGCAGCGCCGGCGTCAGCACCGGGATGCCGATGTGCCGCCAGAACTGCCAGTGGTTGGCCCCCAGCAGCGCCGCCGATTCGCGCCAGTCCTCGCGCAGGGCGTCGAAGGCCGGGTAGAGCAGCATCACCCCCAGGGGAATCTGGAAGTAGGTGTAGAGGATGATCAGGCCGGTCTTGGAGTAGAGGTTGAAGTCCTCGATCAGCCCGGCCTGCTTGAGCAGCAGGGTGATGGCGCCGTTGAAGCCGAGGATGATGATGAAGGCGAAGGCCAGCGGCACCCCGGCGAAGTTGCTGGTCATGTTGGCGAAGGCCATGACGAAGTCGCGCAGGCGGCTGTCCACCTGGCGCAGCGAATAGCTGCCGAGCACGGCGATGGCCAGGCCGATCAGGCTCGACCACAGGGAAATCTCCAGGCTGTAGCGGATCGCTTGGCGGTAGAAGGGCGAGGCGAATATCTCGGCGAAGTTGCCCAGGCCCCAGGCGTCCTCGCTGCGCAGGCTGTTGATCGCCACCCACAGCAGCGGGGCGATCTGGAAGGCGAAGAAGAACAGCGCGAAGGGCAGCAGGCAGAGCAGGGCCAGGCGCTTTCCGCGGTTCGCGCTCATGGCCGCAGCAGCCCTTGGCAGACCGGCTTGTCGTGGGGCGCGCCGAGGATTTCGCAGAGGCTGCCGCACAGCTCGACCTGGCGCGGGCGCACCTGGTCGTCGAGGCTGAAGGCCTCGCCGAAGACGAACAGCGGCACCTCGCGCTCCTCGGGGAGGATGCCGCCGTGGGTATGGTCGTCGTTCATGCCGTGGTCGGCGGTGACCATCACCTGGTAGCCGGCGGCCAGCCACTGGTGCAGGTATTCCGAGAGCAGCGCGTCGGCCTGGCGCGCGGCGTTGCGGTACTGGGCGCTGTTCAGGCCGTGGCGGTGGCCGGCGTCGTCGATGTTCATCGGGTGCGCCAGCAGCACGTCGGGCTTGTGGCGGCGGCGCAGGTGCTCGGCGTCGGCCAGCAGATGCGAGTCGGGGTAGTGGTCGGTCCAGTAGAAGTGGCCGAACTGAATCGGCAGCGCCGCGTCCTCGGTGTGGCGGTCGCGGGCCGCGTCGAAGGGCGAGCGGTTGTACAGCTCGCTGACCCAGTGGTAGGCCGCCGCCGCGGTGCTCAGGCCGGCGTCGCGGGCGTAGTGGAACAGGCTGCGCTCCTTCGACAGGCGCGACACCTGGTTGTGCAGGATGCCGCTGTCGATGGGCGCGACGCCGGTGAGCAGGCATTCGTAGAGCGGCCGCGACAGCGACGGCAGCTCGCACTGCAGGCGGTAGAGGCGGCCGCGGCCGGCGTTGCAGAGCGCCTGCAGGTGGCCCATGCAGTCATGGGCGACGCCGTAGTTGAGGCCGTCGAGAATGACCAGGATGACGGGACGGGACATCGTAGCTGCCTGTGTCGGGGAAACCGGAACGGGCGCCCCGGCCGTGGCCGGGGCGGCGCCGCGTCACTGCATGTTGATGATCACGTTCTCCTGCCACATGCGCGGCAGGCGCTTGGAGGTCGCTTCCCAGGCCTGGCCATCCTTGATCGGCTGGGCCTTGGCGTACTGCTCGTTGGGCAGCAGCTTGGCCTTGACCTCGGCCGGCAGTTGCAGGTGCTCGGCGCGGATCGGCCGGGCGTTGCCCTTGGCCAGGTTGATCTGCCCGGCGTCGCTGAAGATGTACTCGCGGGCCAGCTTGGCGGCGTTGGGGTGCTTGGCGTACTTGTTGATGATGGTGGTGTAGCCGGAGATCACCGAGCCGTCGGAGGGGATCAGCACCTCGAAGCGGCTGGGGTCGATCTGGTCGCGGTAGCTCAGGCCGTTGAAGTCCCAGACGATGCCGACTTCCACCTCGCCTTTCTCCAGGGTGTTGATCACCGGGTTGGTCAGCGACAGGCGGCCCTGCTTGGCCAACTGGGCGAAGAACTCCAGGCCCGGCTTGATGTTCTTCTCGTCGCCGCCGTTGGCGATGGCCGCGGCGAGCACGCCGTTGACCGCCTGGGCCGCGCTGCTGACGTCGCCGATGGTGACCTTGTACTTGCCCTTGAGCAGGTCGGCCCAGCTGCGCGGCACGTCCTTGACCAGTTGCTTGTTGACGATGAAGGCGATGGTCCCGGTGTAGGCCAGGGCCCAGTGGCCGTCCTTGTCCCTGGCCCAGTCCGGGACCTGGTCCCAGGTGCTCGGCTTGTAGGGCTGGCTGACGTCCTGTTGCACGGCGATGGGGCCGAAGGCGGCGCCGACGTCGCCGATGTCGGCGCTGGCGTTCTCGCCCTCGGCCTTGAACTTGGCCAGCTCCTGGGCCGAGCTCATGTCGGTGTCCATGTGCTTGAGCCCGTACTTGCTCTCCAGGTCCTTCCAGGTGTCCTTCCAGTTCGCCCAGCTGTCGGGCATGCCCACGCTGTTCACCTGGCCTTCCTTGCGCGCGGCCTGTTCCAGCGCCTGCAGGTCGGCCTCGGCGGCCATGGCGGTCGCGCTGCCCAGGGCAATCGCGGTTCCCAGCAGTGAAGCAAGCAAGCGTTTCATTCGGTGCTCCTTCGGTCATCGGGTTTGGCAGTCGGGCCCGCACCCCGACGAGGGTACGGCGCGTCGCTGGTCTAGATCAGCAAGACCCAGGCCAATCTACGAAGCGGGCATGACAATTTCGTGTCCGGGCGGCGGCCGATCGTTCGGCAGGCAGCGCCCGGATACAGCCTAGACCATGCACAAGACCTTGATGCGCCGGGGCTATGCCGGGCCCGGGAGCTGGCATGGGGCCTGCTTGCCATGGCATTGTCACCGGACGGTCACCGGCGATTCCTACAGTGGAAGCTGCCGCCGGTTGCGGTGAAGTGCCCCAGCTTGGGGCTGGTCTAGTCCAAAAGAGGGAAACAGCATGCGCGACGAGGCGCTACCGACGGTGACGGCGATCTGCCGGGCGCTGCTGGAACAGATCGACAGCGGCCTGCTGCCGGCCGGCGGCAAGCTGCCAGCGGAGCGGCGCCTGAGCGAGCTCTTCGACACCACGCGCATCACCCTGCGCGAGGCGCTGACGCAGCTGGAAGCCCAGGGCCTGATCTACCGCGAGGAGCGCCGCGGCTGGTTCGTCTCGCCGCCGCGGCTGCTGTACAACCCGCTGGTGCGCAGCCACTTCCACGCGATGGTCGCCGGCCAGCAGCGGGTACCGGCCACCGAGGTGCTGTCGGCGCGCCAACTGCCGGCCAGCCCGGCGATCTGCGCGCACCTGGAGCTGCCGGCGCTGTCCAGCGTCTACCAGATCCGCCGCGCACGAAGGGTGGACGGGCGCTTGGTGCTGTACGTGGAGCACTACCTGAACCCGGCCTATTTCCCTGGCATCCTCGACAGCGACCTGCGCCAGTCGCTGACCGATCTCTACGCCAGCCGCTACGACATCCGCTACGGCCGCGTGCGCTTCGACATGGTCCCCACCGCCCTGCACGGCGAAGCCGCCAGCGCCCTGCGGGTGGCCGAGGGCAGCCCGGCGCTGCGCATCACCCGCATCAACCGCGACCAGCACGGCCGGGTGATCGACTGCGACCTGGAGTTCTGGCGGCACGACGCCATTCATGTGAGCGTGGAAGTGCCGGATTGACGGCGTGGGGCTCTTCGTAGGAGCGAGCTTGCTCGCGAACCCGGACCTTCGTGCGTTTGGTTGACCTTCGCCCCCTCTCCCCAGCCCTCGGCTGCGCGCCCCGCCCTGAAGGGAGAGGGGGCTTGTCCGTGCCGAGAAAGGTGATGGTTTCCGCCGGAAGCCACTGCGCTAGCCGGCTAACGCCATAACATCAAACCCTGCCCAACGGTCCCCTCTCCCTTCAGGGAGAGGGTTAGGGAGAGGGAACAGAGCTCACCCCGAACATCGGAGTGCCCGGGAAACGCCGTTCGCGAGCAAGCTCGCTCCTACGAAAAGCCGCAGCCTCAAGGCAACTCGGCACTGCCATAGAACGCCCCCAGCACCTTGGCCAGGTAGCGCAGGTCGTGGCTGCCGGCCAGTTCGCGGATGCTGTGCATGGCGAAGGTCGGCAGGCCGATGTCGACGGTGCGCACGCCCAGCTGGCTGGCGGTGATCGGGCCGATGGTGGAGCCGCAGCCCATGTCGCTGCGGGTCACGAAGCTCTGCACCGGCACTTCGTTCTCCAGGCACAGGTGGCGGAAGTAGCCGGCGGTCTCGCTGCTGGTGGCGTAGCGCTGGTTGCTGTTGACCTTGATCACCGGGCCGCCGTTGAGCAGCGGGCCGTGGTTGCCGTCGTGCTTGTCGGCGTAGTTGGGGTGCACGCCGTGGGCGTTGTCGGCGGAGACCAGCAGCGAGCGCTGGATCACCCGCACGAAGGTGTCGCCGTCGGGCAGCAGGCGGCGCAGCACCTGCTCCAGGAAGGGGCCGTCGGCGCCGCAGGCCGAGCAGGAGCCGACTTCCTCGTGGTCGGTGCAGACCAGCACCGCGCTCTGCTCGTCGCCACTGTCCAGCAGGGCTTCCAGGCCGGCGTAGCAGGACAGCAGGTTGTCCAGGCGGGCGCCGGCGATGAACTCGCCGCCCAGGCCCACCACCGCGGCGCGCTGGGTGTCGTAGAAGCTCAGTTCGTAGTCGAGGATGGCGTCGGCGATGATGCCGTGCTCGTTCTGCAACTGCTCGCCGAGCAGGTCGCGGAAGTCGCGGGTCTCGCCGGCGGCCAGTTGGGCGAGGATCGGCGGCAGTTCGGTCTGCGCGTTGATCGCCCAGCCCATGTTGGCCTCGCGGTTGAGGTGGATGGCCAGGTTGGGGATCACCGCGATGGGCGCGCGGAAGTCGATCAGGCGGCTTTCCACCTTGCCGGCCAGGCGGAAGGTGACGCGCCCGGCCAGGGACAGGTCGCGGTCGAACCAGGGCGCGAACAGGGCGCCGCCGTAGACCTCGACGCCCAGCTGCCAGTAGCCCTTGCGGGCCAGTTCCGGGTTCGGCTTGACGCGCAGGCAGGGGCTGTCGGTGTGCGCGCCGACCAGGCGCAGGCCGTGCTCCAGCGGGGCGTTGCGGCCGAGCTTGAAGGCGATCAGCGAGGAGTCGTTGCGCGTCACGTAGTAGCGCCCACCGGCCTCGGTGCGCCAGGCGTCGCGCTCGTCGAGGCGCTGGTAACCGGCCTCCTCGAGGCGCCGGGCGAGGCTGGCTGTGGCGTGGAAAGGCGTCGGCGAGGCCGCGAGGAAATCGATCAGGCCCTGGTTGAGATCTGCACGCATGGGAAACTCCGGACAACGATGGGCGGAAGTTTATCGCAAATGGCGGGGGCGGCGGGGCTGTGGCAGTGCCGGCGGGGATTCATCGCGGACTCCGTCCGCGATTCGCGCGCAGGGCGCGCTCCTACAGGGGAATGGTGCGGGTGGGGCGGCGTAGGAGCGGATCTCATCCGCGAATCGCGCCGGGACGTCCGGCTATCGCGGACAAGGTCCGCTCCTACGGGGGACGCCATGCCTCACGGTGAATTGTAGGAGTGGGCCCTGCCCGCGATTCGCGCGCAGGGCGCGCTCCTACATGGGAATGGTGCGGGTGGGGCGGCGTAGCGGATCTTATCCGCGAATCGCGCCGGGACGTCCGGCTATCGCGGACAAGGTCCGCTACGGGGGGCACCATGCCTCACGGTGAATTGTAGAAGCGGGCCCTGCCCGCGATTCGCGCGCAGGGCGCGCTCCTACAGGGGAATGGTGCGGGTGGGGTGGCGTAGGCGGATCTCATCCGCGAATCGCGCCGGGATGTCCGGCTATCGCGGACAAGGTCCGCTACGGGGCACCATGCCTCACGGTGAATTGGAGCGGGCCCTGCCCGCGAAATCGCGCGCAGGGCGCGCTCCTACATGGGAATGGTGCGGATGGGGCGGCGTAGGAGCGAATCTTATCCGCGAAACGCGCCGGGACGTCCGGCTATCGCGGACAAGGTCTGCTCCTACGGGGGCACCATGCCTCACGGTGAATTGTAGGAGCGGGCCCTGCCCGCGATTTCGCGCGCAGGGCGCGCTCCTACAGGGGAATGGTGCGGGTGGGGCGGCGTAGGAGCGGATCTCATCCGCGAATCGCGCCGGGATGTCCGGCTATCGCGGACAAGGTCCGCTCCTACGGGCGTCGTGCCACCACGGCGAAGATATGCCAGTGCTTGGTACCACCGACGGCGGTCTTGCCTTGCCATTCGTGTTCTTCGAAGCGCAGCGTTTCCCAGCCTTGGAAAAGGGCTTGCGCGGCTTCGCGGGTGTGGAAGCTCATGCCGTCGCGCCCCTGCCACTGGTCGCGCTCGCCGAAGAAGTGCCCGGCGAACAATCCGCCACGCTCCAGGGCAGCCTCGATGCCTTGCCACAGGCGCGGAAAATCGGCAGGCGGGCAGAAGGGCAGGGCGAAGCTGCTGTTGATCAGCTGCGCGTTGGGCAGGGCGGTGTCCTGGAAGCGTTCGCAGCGGGTTCGCAGGCGTTCGGCCTGGCCTGCGGATAAGCCTTCCGTCAGGTGACGCAGGCCGGCGGCATTGCTGTCGATCGCCAGCACCCGCCAACCCTGGCGCAGCAGCTCATGGGTGTCGCGTCCCGAGCCGCAACCCAGGTCCAGGGCCAGGCCGGGCGCGCAGTGCCAATGCTCCAGCGCTTGCATCAGCGACGGATGGGGCGGGGCGCCGCGGGTTGCCCGGTGGAAGTCTTGCCGGTCCATGGCGGTTCCCGCTCAGAACGGCGCCGGCGACTCGAAGCGCAGGCGCTCGCCGCTCTGCGGGTGGGTCAGGCACAGCAGGCTGGCGTGCAGGCACAGGCGGTCGCGCAGGGCCAGGGCTTCGCCCTCGGCGTAGAGGCGGTCGCCGAGCAGCGGGTGGCCGATGGACAGCATGTGTACGCGTAGCTGGTGCGAGCGGCCGGTGATCGGCGTCAGCTCGACTCTTGCGTACTGGCCGCAGCGTTCCACCACGCGCCAGAAGGTCAGGGCGTGGCGGCCGTGCTCGTGGTCGACGATGTGCCGAGGCTTGTTCTCCGGGTCGTAGCGCAGCGGCAGTTCGATGCGCCCGCTGTCCAGCTCCGGTTCGCCCCAGCACAGGGCGGTGTAGGCCTTTTCGGTCTCGCGGTCGTGGAACTGCCGGGACAGCTCGCGGTGGCTGTCGGCGTCGCGGGCCAGGACCATCAGGCCGGAGGTTTCCCAGTCCAGGCGGTGGACGATGCGTGCCTCCGGGTAGCCGTTTTCCTGCAAGCGGGTGACCAGGCAGTCCTTGTTGTCCTCGGCGCGGCCGGGCACCGAGAGCAGCAGGGTGGGCTTGTTCACCACCAGCAGGGCGGCGTCCTGGTGGACGATCTGGATGTTCGACAGCGGCATGGGGCCTCGACAGCGGCTAGAAATGACTGCGGCGGCCGAGGCCGCCGCAGTTCACTCCGGGAACGATCAACGTTCCGGCAGAGTGATGTTGAGTTCCAGGATCGAGCAGCTGCCCTGGTTGGCCAGTTCCACCTGGACCTGTTCCTGGTCGATCGGCACGTATTTGCGGATCACTTCCAGCAGGTCTTTCTGCAGCTGCGGGAGGTAATCCGGTTGCGAACGGTTGCCGCGCTCGTGGGCGACTATGATCTGGAGTCTTTCCTTCGCGATGGACGCGCTGTTCGGCGCTTTCCGGCTGCGAAAGAAGTCTAAAAGGCTCATTCACGTCCTCCGAACAGTCGTTGCAGGAATCCTTTCTTCTGCACATCGAGGAACCGATGTGGCATCTCTTTGCCCAGCAGGCGGTCGACCGCGTCGCTGTAGGCCTGGCCGGCGTCGCTCTGCTCGTCGAGGATGACCGGCACGCCCTGGTTCGAGGCCTTGAGCACGGCCTGCGACTCGGGGATCACGCCCAGCAGGCGGATCGCCAGGATTTCCTCGACGTCTTCCACGCCGAGCATCTCGCCCTTGGTGACGCGCTCGGGGTTGTAGCGGGTCAGCAGCAGGTGTTCCTTGATCGGCTCCTCGCCCTTCTCGGAACGCGCCGACTTGCTGGCCAGCAGGCCGAGCATGCGGTCGGAGTCGCGCACCGAGGAGACTTCCGGGTTGGTCACGACGATCGCCTCGTCGGCGAAGTACATGGCCAGGTGGGCACCCTTCTCGATGCCGGCCGGGGAGTCGCAGATGATGTATTCGAAGTTCTGCTTGAGTTCTTCCATGACCTTGCCGACGCCTTCCTGGGTCAGGGCGTCCTTGTCACGGGTCTGGCTGGCGGCCAGAACGAACAGGTTCTCGAGGCGCTTGTCCTTGATGAGGGCCTGGGTCAGCGTGGCTTCGCCGTTGATGACGTTGACGAAGTCATAAACCACGCGGCGTTCGCAGCCCATGATCAGGTCGAGGTTACGCAGGCCCACGTCGAAGTCGACGATGACGGTCTTGTGGCCGCGCAGGGCCAGGCCGGTGCCGATGGCGGCGCTGGTGGTGGTTTTACCGACGCCACCCTTACCGGATGTGACTACGAGGATCTTGGCCAAGGTGATTCACCCCAAAGAAAAAACGAAGAGTTCTGGTCCCTGAAATTCGCGGCAGTATCCGTTAAAGGCGGGTGATGTTCAACACGTCTCCCGACAGGCTGACGTGTACCGCCTGCCCCCATTGCGGACTGCGCCTAAGGTCTTCTGCCACCTTGTAATTCCCGGCGATCGAGACTAGTTCGGCACCCAGTTGCTGACAGAAGATTCGCGCGCTGGTGTCGCCCTTGACGCCGGCCAGGGCACGACCGCGCATCGGACCGTATACGTGGATGTTGCCGTCGGCGAGAAGTTCCGCACCGGGGCTCACGGGGGCGAGCACGATGAGGTCGCCGCCGGCGGCGTAGATCTGCACGCCGCCGCGTACCGGGGTGGTCACCAGTTTAGTCGGACGGACGGCCGGGGCGGCGGGTTCGGCAGCCTTTTCAGAGGTCTTTTCAGGGGCTTTTTCAGGCGCCTTGTCCGCCGTCTTGCCGTTGGCCTTGTCGATGGCTTTTTCGACCACCGGTTCGGCCAGCTTCTCGCTGCGCGGGCGGCGCACTATGCCTTCGTTCGCCGGGGCCGCCGCGGCGTCCCGGGGTTCCAGCGGGCGGTCGCGGGAGCCGGAGGGCGGCAGCACCGGGATGTCCAGCATGGTCGCCAGGCGCAGGTCTTCCTCGCGGTTGGCGCGGATGGCCAGGGTGCGCAGGCCGTGGCGGCGGCAGATGTCCAGCACGCCCTGCAGGTCGAGCTGGCCCTCGCCGTCGGGCAACTTGTCCAGGGCCAGCACCAGCGGGGTGTCGCGGAAGAAGTTGGGAGCCTGGGCGACCTTGTCGGCGAGCTGACGGTCCAGGCGCGACAGGTCGTTGTGCGCCAGTTCCAGCACGGTGACGGCGAGCATGCTGCCCTTGAGCTGGAAAACGGGATCTTGGTCGAGGAGGTCGGCTTGGCTCATGGTCGCACTGCATCGCTAAATGGCCTCGACTTATAGCGAACCCTCCCGGCAGCCGCAAGCCTGGCGCGGGGCCAGGTGCGATAGTGGCACCGGGGCGGCGGCGCAAAGGCGGCGCTCGCGGTAGAATGCCGCCTTTGCCTGTCATTTCGGAACCCTCCATGGATCGTCCCAGCTTTCGTCCCGCCTTCCTCCATCCGCGCTACTGGCCGCTGTGGCTGGGCCTGGGCGCGCTGTGGCTGGTGGTGCAGCTGCCCTATCCGGCGCTGCTGGCGCTGGGGCGCGGCCTGGGCGCGCTGATGTACCGCGTGGTCGGCAGCCGCCGGGCGATCGCCGCGCGCAACCTGGAACTGTGCTTCCCCGAGCTGTCCGCCGCCGAGCGCACCCGGCTGCTCAAGGCCAACTTCGCCTCCACCGGCATCGCCTTCTTCGAGATGGCCATGAGCTGGTGGTGGCCCCGCGCGCGCCTGGCCAGGCTCGCTCATATAGAAGGCCTGGAGCACCTGCGCCAGGCCCAGACCGAAGGCAAGGGCGTGATCCTCATGGCCATGCACTTCACCACCCTGGAGATAGGCGCGGCGCTGCTGGGCCAGGTGCAGACCATCGACGGCATGTACCGCGAGCACGACAACCCGGTGTTCGACTACGTGCAGCGCCGCGGCCGCGAGCGGCACAACCTGGACGCCAGCGCCATCGAGCGCGAGGACGTGCGCGCCATGCTCAAGGTGCTGCGCGCCGGGCGCGCCATCTGGTACGCCCCGGACCAGGACTACGGCGCCAAGCAGAGCCTGTTCGTGCCGCTGTTCGGCATCCAGGCCGCCACCGTCACCGCCACCACCAAGTTCGCCCGCCTGGGCCGCGCGCAGGTCATGCCCTTCACCCAGACGCGCCTGGCCGACGGCTCCGGCTACCGCCTGGTGGTGCACCCGCCGCTGCAGGACTTCCCCGGCGAGAGCGAGGAGGCCGACTGCCTGCGCATCAACCAGTGGGTGGAAGCCGAGATCCGCCAGCAGCCCGAGCAGTACCTCTGGGCCCACCGCCGTTTCAAGAGCCGCCCGGAAGGCGCGCCGAAGCTCTACGACAAGCGCTGAGCGCGGCGGCCGGCTTTACCGCGGCGAGCGGCGCTGCATACTCAAATGCAGGACGCATCCAGGACTCCGGTCGTGACTGAATCTGCCGTTCCCCAATCCCCCCAGGCCGTCACCGGCCTCATCCTCTCCGGCGGCGGCGCCCGCGCCGCCTACCAGGTGGGCGTGCTGGCGGCCATCGCCGAGCTGCTGCCGGAGGGCGCGGCCAATCCCTTCCCGGTCATCGTCGGCACCTCGGCCGGCGCCATCAACGCGGTGGGCCTGGCCTGCGGCGCGCTGTCCTTCCGCGAGGCCATCCACAGCCTGACGCGGGTGTGGAAGGGCTTCCACACCGGCCAGGTGTACCGCGCCGATTTCACCGGGGTGCTCGGCCAGGCCCTGCGCTTCCTCGGCCACAGCCTGCTGGGCCTGGGCCGGCGGCGGCCGGTGGCGCTGCTCGACAGCACGCCGCTGCGCCACCTGCTGGCCCGCGAGATGGACTTTTCCGGCATCAGCGCCGCCCTGCAGCAACGCAAGCTGCGCGCGGTGGCGGTGACCGCCTTCGGCTATGACTCCGGGCAGGCGGTGACCTTCTACCAGGGCCGCGCCACCATCGAGCCCTGGCTGCGCCACCGGCGCATCGGCGTGCCGACGCGGCTGCACCTGGAGCACCTGCTGGCCAGCTCGGCGATCCCGCTGCTGTTCGCCCCGGTGCGCATCAAGCGCGAGTACTACGGCGATGGCGCGGTGCGCCAGCAGGCGCCGATCAGCCCGGCGCTGCACCTGGGCGCCAACCGCGTGCTGGTGATCGGCGTCAGCGGCAACCCGATGCGCAACGACCCCAACGAAGGCGCCGGCCAGGCCAGCGGGCGGCCGCCGACCCTGGCGCAGATGGGCATCCACCTGCTCAACAGCACCTTCATCGATAGCCTGGAGGGGGATATCGAGGTGTTGCAGCGCGTCAATTACCTGGGCTCGCTGGTGCCCCAGGAGCGCCGCTGCCACGAAGCGGGACTGCGCGAGGTGGAAGTGCTGCTGGTGTCGCCGTCGCGGCCGCTGGACGAGATCGCGGCCAAGCACCGCAAGGAACTGCCCTGGGCGGTCCGCCTGTTCCTGCGCAGCCCGGGCGCGACGCGGGCGAGCGGGGCGGGGGTGCTGAGCTACCTGCTGTTCGAGCGCGGCTATTGCCACGAGCTGATCCGCCTGGGCTACAAGGATGCGATGGACAAGCGCGCGGAGCTGGTGCGCTTTCTTGGGCTGGAGGAGCATTGCCTGTAGGGTGGGGCAGCGTAGGAGCGGACCTTGTCCGCGATAGCCGGAGGTTCCGGCGCGATTCGCGGATAAGATCCGCTCCTACGCTGCCCCACTCACGCCGTATCCATGTAGGAGCGCGCCCTGCGCGCGAAATCGCGGGCAGGGCCCGCTCCTACAGGTTGCCGGGGGCACGGTATTCCTCCCCCGTAGGAGCGGACCTTGTCCGCGATAGCCGGAGGTTCCGGCGCGATTCGCGGATAAGATCCGCTCCTACGCTGCCCCACCCATGCCGTAACCATGTAGGAGCGCGCCCTGCGCGCGAAATCGCGGGCAGGGCCCGCTCCTACAGGTTGCCGGGGGCACGGTATTCCTCCCCCGTAGGAGCGGACCTTGTCCGCGATAGCCGGAGGTTCCGGCGCGGTTCGCGGATAAGATCCGCTCCTACGCTGCCTCACCCTCGCCGTATCCATGTGGGCGCGCCCTGCGCGCGATTTCGCGGGCAGGGCCGCGACCCCGGCGGCTCAGACCGCCAGCACGCCATCCCGGTAATCGCGCAGGGCCTGTTCGATCTCCTCGCGGCTGTTCATCACGAAGGGCCCGTATTGCACGATCGGCTCGTCCAGCGGCTTGCCGGCCAGCAGCAGGACTCGCGCGCCCTGGTCGCTGTGCAGCTTCACCGCGTCGCCTTCGCCCAGGCGCGCCAGGCGGTTAGTGCCGACCTCGCCGCCGCGCTCGGCCTGCACCTGCAGGCTGCCTTCGTAGACGTACAGCAGCGCGCGGTGGCTGTTCGGCAGATTGAGGCCGATGTCGGCGCCGGCCGGCAGCTTCAGGTCGTAGTAGTGCGGTTCGGTGTCCGGGCGCTGCACGGCGCCGTCGAGTTGCGCCTGGCCGTCGTCGAAGCGCCCGGCGATCACCGTCACTTCCACGCCGTTGGCGGTGGTGGTGCGCGGTACGTCTTGCGGCTCGATGTCGCGGTAGCCGGCCGGGCCGAGCTTGCTCTTGCCGGGCAGGTTCAGCCACAGCTGGAAGCCGCGCATGGCGCCGTGCTCCTGCTCGGGCATCTCGCTGTGGATGATGCCGTGGGCGGCGGTCATCCACTGCACGCCGCCGGGCTTGAGCAGGCCCTCGTTGCCCAGGTGGTCGCGGTGGCGCATGCGCCCTTCGAGCATGTAGGTCACTGTCTCGAAGCCGCGGTGCGGGTGGTCGGGGAAGCCGCCGATGTAGTCGTCGGGGTTCTGGGTGTCGAACTGGTCGAGCATCAGGAAGGGATCGAAGCGTTCGATGCCCGGGCCGCCGATCACGCGGGTTAGGCGCACGCCGGCGCCGTCGGAGGCGGGGTGGCCGATGTGCAGGTCGATCAGGTTGCGCAGCTGGGTCATGGGGGACCTCCTCGTTCAGGCATGGAGGCCATGGTAGTCCCGCCGATTGAATGAATGGTTGCGAGTTTTGCGGGCCGAATATCGAATTTGTCGATATTCGGCCCGCCCACTCATTCGCCGATCTGCAGCTTGCGCGCCTCGGTATAGAAGTAGCGCAGCTTCTCGTACTCGAAGGGCGTGTTCATCTGCCCGTAGCGGAAGCTGTTGCTGTAGCGCCGGTCGATGACCTCCAGGGTGGGGATTTCCCAGTAGTCGCCGCTGGCGCTGGCCACGCCCAGGTAGTCCACCTGCTGGCCGGCGACGAAGTCGGTGACCAGCCCGCCGGTGTCGCGCAGGTTGGACGGGCCGAGGATCGGCAGCATCAGGTAGGGGCCGGCGGGCACACCGTAGAAGCCGAGGGTCTGGCCGAAGTCCTCGGGTTGCCGCGGCAGGCCCATGCGGGTGGCCGGGTCCCACAGGCCGAGCACGCCGAAGGTGGTGTTGAACAGCAGCCGCGCGGTGGTGTTCATGGCCCGCTTGCCCTTGAACTGCAGCAGGCTGTTGAGCAGGCTCGGCACCTCGGCGATGTTGCTGAAGAAGTTGCTCACGCCGCTGCGCACGAAGCGTGGGGTGACGTACTCGTAGCCGTGCACCACGGGCAGGAACACCCACTCGTCGAAGCGGTAGTTGAAGTGGTAGACGCGGCGGTTCCACGACTCCCAGGGGTCGTAGACGTTGAGCGCGCTGAGGGTGGCGCGTTCGAACTCGCGCTGGTCCAGGCCGGGGTTGAACTTGAGCGCGTCCAGCGGGTGCTTGAAGCCGTCGGCGTCGGGCGTCAGCTGCACCTGCCTGGCGGCCGAGGGCGGCACGGCGGGCGCCGGGCCGAGGTCGGAGGCGTTGTCGGCGTGGGCCAGCGCGCTGCCCAGCAGCAGGGCCAGCAGCCAGGGGGATCGGCGGGTCATCTAGCGCTTTCCTGTGTCGGCGGCGGCCTGCAGGGTGGCGTCCTGGCCGCGGAAGAAGTCCAGCATGTCCTGGGCGTTGACCCGGTAGTTGAGGTTGCCGCAATGGCCGCCCAGCGGGTACAGCGTCAGCCGGTCGCCGAAGGTGCGGCGCAGGAAGCCGATGTCGCCGGGGCCGAGGATGACGTCGTCGGCGTTGTGCATCACGGCGATCTTCGGCGTGTCGTGCAGGTACTGCTGCAGGGCGTACAGGCTGGTCTGCTGGATCAGCTGCGGCAGGCTGCCGCCGCCATGGCGCTTGCGCCACATGGGGATCAGCTGCTCGACCATGTAGCAGTCGAAGTCGCATTGCAGCGCGCGCTTGAAGAAGGGTTCCAGGCTGGTGCCCTCGTTGATCGGGTAGTGCGGCGGGGTGACCAGCCCGCGCTGGTTGATCAGGTCCGAGGTGAAGGCGATGTCGGCGGACGAGAAGCGGAAGCTCGTGCCGATCAGCATGGCCATCTCTTCGTTGGTCAGGTGCTGCCTGGAGTGCTGGAAGTCGTAGAGGAAGGCATCGTTGAGGTCGATGTAGCCCTTCTGCTGGAAGTAGCGCGTCAGTTTGCCGAGCACCAGTTGGTAGTAGGTCCTGGAGTCGGTGATGCCTTTGACCTGGGTCTGCACCAGGCGGTCGAGGTTGCTCACCGAGGTGTAGAGGTTCACCGGCGGGTTGAGCAGCAGCACGCGCTTGAAGTTGAAGCTGCGGCGGGTTTCGTCGAGGTGGCTGACGAAGGCCGCGTGCAGCGCGCCGAGGCTGTAGCCGGTGAGGTAGTAGCCGGTGACCGGCAGGCTCGGGTGCTGGGCGCGCACCGCCTGCATCACCCGGTACAGGTCGTCGGCGTCGTCGGGGCTGTAGCCGGGGGTGGCGCGCATCGAGGCGCCGGCCATGAAGTCCCAGCTGGTCGGCGAGGAAATCTGCACCACGTGGTAGCCGGCGCCGTAGAACAGGCGCTTGAGGTACTCCGGGGTGCTGCTGAGGTAGCTGGCGCCGGTGCCGGCGATGATGAACACCAGCGGCGCGGGGTGGTCCTGGCGGGCCAGGCGGTAGTGCAGCTTCTTCACCGGCCAGAAGTTGTCCGGCAGCTGGAATTCGCGTTCCGGGCGCAGCTTGAGGGCGTAGTCGTGCTGGTCGATGTCGGCATCGTCCGGCAGTTGCGGGCGCAGTTCCGCCGGGGTGGTGGCGATGGTCGCTTCGAAGGGGTTGCCCAGGGGGTAGCCGTAACTGGCCGGGTCGACATCCCTGGCGAGCGCCGGACCTGCGAAGCCCATGACGAGGCTGCCGAGCAGGGCAGCCACGCGCGTAAGCAGAGGCATGCGGTGGATTCCTTTCAGTAGGACGCGAAATGCAGTGAAACCGAGCACTGTGACAAGTGCAAGTTCTACAAGTGCTGTAGGACGCGTCCGGAATCCTCCAGGGTGGTCGTTCAGTCGCGCCGGCCGAGGCGGGCGAGGGCATCGCCGGCCAGGCGGTAGACGGTCCATTCGTCCAGGGGCACGGCGCCCAGGCTGCGGTAGAAGCCGATGGCCGGTTCGTTCCAGTCCAGCACCGACCACTCCAGGCGCCCGCACTTGCGTTCCACCGCCAGGCGCGCCAGTTCGCTCAGCAGCGCCTTGCCCAGGCCCAGGCCACGGGCGCTGGGGCGCACGTAGAGGTCTTCGAGGTAGATGCCGGGCTGGCTCAGCCAGGTGGAGTAGTTGTGGAAGAACAGCGCGAAGCCGGCGCCGACGCCGTCCACCTCGCCGATCAGCACCTCGGCGTAGGGGCGCGGGCCGAACAGGTGCTCGTGCATGCGCCCGGCGTCGGCCTTGTTCTCGTGGGACAGGCGTTCGTAGTCGGCCAGCTCGGCGATCAACTCGAGGATCAGCGGGACGTCGTCGGGGCGGGCGGGGCGCAGCTGGATGCGGGACATGCTCATCTCCTGGTGAAGCGGACCGCCGAGCATGCCGTGCCGGCCCGGCGCTGGCAACCTCGGCGGTGGGTTATGCGCAACGGCTGCAGCCGCCCACGCCAGGGGGCCTGTGCCTCTTGCATCGCCCCCCGCGCTGGTTATGCTGGGCGCCCTTCGCCCGCGGAAAATGGCGCCATGCCCTCACGTTCATCGCTGATCCTGCTCTGCCTCGTCGCCCTCTGGCTGGCCGCCTGCTATGGCGTGCGCTTCGGCCTGCTGGAAAACGGCAGTTGGGTGGACGTGTGCGCCGACGATGCGGCGCTGTGGGCGTGCCAGGCGCGCTCCGGGCTGGGCCTGCTGATCCATTTCGGGGTGTTCGGCCAGGCGGCGCTGGCGGCGTCCGTGCCGGCCTTTCTGCTGCCAGGGCGCATCGGCTGGTGGCTGGCGGCCCTGGCGCTGTTCGTCGGCCTGCTGGCGCTGGTGTTCTACAGCGTGAGCATGGCGGTGTTCGCCGTGGTGCTGGCCGGGCTGCGCCTGGTGCGCCAGCCGCGCCCGGCGCGGGCCTGAATCAGGCGGCCGGGGCCGAGGCTGCGGCCGTCACGCACCTTTCCTGGCGCAGGCCGCGCCACAGGGCGCCGGCGAGCAGCAGGGCGATCCCCGCCCAGATCAACGCCTGGCGGTTGCCCAGCCCTTCCAGCACGAGTTGCGGGACGATGCCCGCGGCGATCAGCAGCGCCAGCAGGCTAGCCTCGCGGCGTGGCGCGGTCGCCGGCCGGCAGAGGTAGACCAGCGCCGGGAACAGCAGCGCCGCATTGGGGAAGTTGCGGTAGCGCGCGTCGAACACCAGGGCCAGCATCCACACCGCGCCGGCGAAGCCGCTGGCCAGCAGCCACCAGCCGCCGCGGGCTTCCAGCCAGGCCAGCAGGCGTGCGCGCCAACCGGCCCCGGCGCCCAGCGCCAGGGAGAGGTGCAGCAGCACCAGCAGGTTGAGCAGCACCAGGTAGGCCGCCCACAGCCATTCGTCGAGGAAGGTGCAGATCACTTGGGCCTGGGCGCCCCACAGGCCGACGCAGGCAGCGCCGAGGGCGGCGGCCAGCGGTTGCAGCAGGGCGTCACGGGCGTGGGCCGGGCGGCCGCCGAGCAGCAGGGCGGCGCCCCACAGCGCCAGCGACAAGGTCAGCCAGCGCGGCCAGTCCGGCTGGTTGGAAACCGGCCCGGCGAGCACGTTCTTGTCCTGCCGGTCGGCGTCGAACAGGCCCCAGTAGCCGCCCACGGCGCCTTCGATGCGGCGCTTCCACGGCTGGTCGAAGGCCTCGATCAGGTTGTAGCGCCAGCCGTGTTCCTCGGCCAGGCGCACGAAATCGCGGATGTAGCGCGCCTCGTTGACGCGGCTGGGCAGGGCGGTCTGGCGCTGGCGGCCCTCGCTGGGCCAGCCGGTCTCGCCGATCAGGATGGCCTTGCCGGGGAAGGCCTGGTCGAAGCGCCGGCGGATGTCCGCGACGTGCTCCAGGGCGCCGTCGATGCCGCTGGGCTGGTTGTCCCAGTAGGGCAGCAGGTGCAGGGTGATGAAGTCGACGCCGCCGGCCAACTGCGGGTGCTTGAGCCAGTATTCCCAGACCTCGGCGTAGGACACCGGCTGGCGCACCTGGCTCTTCACCCGCGCCAGCAGGCCTTCGAGGTACTTGCTGGTGACCTCCTGGCGCAGCAGCGTCTCGTTGCCGACGATTACCGCCTGGACCACGTCGGGGTAGGCGTTGGCCGCCGCTATCAGCTTCTGCACCTCGCGTTCGCTGTCGGCGGGGATGGCGTTGATCCAGGCGCCGAGGATCAGCTTCAGGCCATGCTTGCGGGCCAGCTCGGGAATGCCCTCCAGGCCGCTCATGGAATAGGTGCGCACGCAGGTGAAGCGCGTCGCCAGCAGCGCCAGGTCGGCGTCCATCTGCGCCGGGCGCAGGGTGAAGGGCTGGTCGAAGGGCGACTGGTCCTTGCCGAAGGGGCTGTAGGAGGCGCACTGCAGCTTGTGCGTGGGGCCGGCGGCGTCGGGCAGGACGATGGCGCGGCCTTGCAGGTACCAGGTGGCGCAGAGGGCAAGGGTGGCCAGGAGCAGACCGAGACAGTAGGCTGAAAAAGGATGGCGCTGGAATCTGGGCATGGGCGCAGTGCTTTCGAGCAGGTCGCGCATCTTAGCAATGCCCCGCCTCCGGCGTCTGCGCAGACGAGCGTGGGATGGCTCTCTGGCATCAGTGGGGGACACGAGCATGTCGTAAATGCTCCGTGGTTGTCGTAATTGGACAGTCGTTGTCGCGTACCGGCAGGTTGCGCGTCGTTCTCGGAGCAGCCCGCCAGCCCCTCGCGCAGATGATGGAGGGGCGGCCAAGACCGTCCCGGAGCGCTCGTTCCGGTGAACCTAGAACAAGGGGAGACTCTTATGCGAATGATGCGACGACTGATGGGCCTGGGTGCGGGGCTCGTGCTGTCGGCGGCAGCGGGCCTGGCTGGTGCGGCGGCCAAGCCGGAGATCACCATCGGCTACGTGGATGGCTGGTCGGACAGCGTGGCGACCACCCACGTGGCCGCCGAAGTGATCCGCGAGAAGCTCGGCTACCCGGTCAAGCTGATGCCGGTGGCGGCCGGGATCATGTGGCAGGGCGTGGCCCGCGGCAAGCTCGACGCCATGCTCTCGGCGTGGCTGCCGGTGACCCACGGCGCCTACTACGCGAAGATGAAGGACCAGGTGGTCGACCTGGGCGTCAACTACCCCGGGGCGAAGATCGGCCTGATCGTGCCGGAGTACGTCAAGGCCAACAGCATCGAAGACCTCAAGGCGATGAAGGACGACTTCGGCGGCCGCATCGTCGGCATCGACGCCGGTGCCGGGGTGATGCTCAAGACCGACCAGGCGATCAAGGACTACGGCCTGGACTACAAGCTGGTGGCCAGCTCCGGCAGCGGCATGATCGCCGAGCTGACCCGCGCCGAGAACGACAAGAAGGCGGTGGCGGTGACCGGCTGGATTCCGCACTGGATGTTTGCCAAGTGGAAGCTGAAGTTCCTCGATGATCCGAAGAAGGTCTACGGCGAGGAAGAGCACGTCGACAGCGTGGCCAACCCGGCGCTGGAGAAGAAGGCCCCGGAAGTCTGGGCGCTGCTGAAGAAGCTGCAGTGGAAGGACGGCGCGGAGATCGGCCAGGTGATGCTCGCTATCCAGGACGGCGCCAAGCCCGAGGCGGCGGCCAAGCAGTGGGTGGCCAGCCATCCGGACCGGGTGAAGGAGTGGACGCAGTAAGGCTTTGCCTGGCCTGGCGGTAGGTTGCTGCCGGGTCGGTGGAGGTTGTGAGGAGAGCCGCTTCCCTTTTGGGGGAAGCGGCTTTTTTGTTTGTTGGGGGCTGTTCGTGCCACCGGGGCGCCTGGCGTGGCCGGCGAATCCAATCGCGGACAAGGTCCGCTCCTACGCCCGGCCTTCCTGGAACTGAGCGGGCCCTGCCCGCGATTTCGCGCGCAGGGCGCGCTCCTACATGGGAATGGTGTGGGTGGGCGGCGTAGGAGCGGCTCCTACGAAGAGCCCCACGGCGTGGCCGGCAAGGCTCAACCCATCCTACGAAAATCACCCTGGCGCGGTCGGCAAATGACGGGAGTGGAGGAGGGTGCCGGACTGGCAAGCCACTCCGAACGGCCCCCTCTCCCTCTGGGAGAGGGCTGGGGTGAGGGCGCCCTTGAACCCAGCACCATAACTCCCGGCAAACCCCATTCGCGAGCAAGCTCGCTCCTACAGGTACCTCCGCCATTTCTGCGCCGAAGGCTCTAGCCAGCACCTCCCAGCCCGCTACGACTAAAGTCGTCTGGAGGCCTTGCACCAGAGTCCTAAAGTGGGGATCGACGACATCCGCGTCATCCCCCGCTGTGAGGACAAGAACAAAATGAACGACAGCATCTACCAGCGGATTGATACCAATCCGCGCTTCAAGGAACTGGTGGCCAAACGCGAGCGATTCGCCTGGCTGCTCTCACTGATCATGCTGGGCCTGTACGTGGCCTTCATCCTGCTGATCGCATTCGAACCACAAGTGCTGGGCACCAAGGTGAGCCCCGATTCCTCGGTGACCTGGGGCATTCCCCTGGGCGTCGGGCTGATTCTGTCCGCCTTCGTCCTCACCGGCATCTACGTGCGCCGCGCCAATGGCGAGTTCGACCGCCTGAACCAGGAAGTCCTCAAGGAGGTCCAGCAATGATCGCCCGCCTGTTCGCGGCCCTCGGCCTGGCCGCCTTCGCCCCCGCCCTCTGGGCCGACGCCCTGACCGGCGATGTGCAGCGCCAGCCGATCAACGTCTCGGCGATCGTCATGTTCGTCGCCTTCGTCGGCTTCACCCTGTGCATCACCTACTGGGCCTCCAAGCGCAGCAAGTCGGCCGCCGACTTCTACACCGCAGGCGGCAGCATCACCGGCTTCCAGAACGGCCTGGCGATCGCCGGCGACTACATGTCCGCCGCGTCCTTCCTGGGGATTTCCGCGCTGGTGTTCACCTCCGGCTACGACGGCCTGATCTACTCCATCGGCTTCCTCGTGGGCTGGCCGATCATCCTCTTCCTGATCGCCGAGCGCCTGCGCAACCTCGGCAAGTACACCTTCGCCGACGTGGCCTCCTACCGCCTCAAGCAGAAGGACATCCGCACCCTGTCCGCCTGCGGCTCGCTGGTGGTGGTGGCCTTCTACCTGATCGCGCAGATGGTCGGCGCCGGCAAGCTGATTGAACTGCTGTTCGGCCTGAACTACCACGTCGCGGTGGTCATGGTCGGCATCCTGATGGTGCTCTACGTGCTGTTCGGCGGCATGCTGGCCACCACCTGGGTACAGATCATCAAGGCCGTGCTGCTGCTGTGCGGCGCTTCCTTCATGGCGATCATGGTGCTCAAGCACGTCAACTTCGACATCAGCGCGCTGTTCTCCGAAGCCATCAAGGTACACCCCAAGGGCGAGGCCATCATGAGCCCCGGCGGCCTGGTGAAGGACCCGATCTCGGCCTTCTCCCTGGGCTTCGCGCTGATGTTCGGCACCGCCGGCCTGCCGCACATCCTGATGCGCTTCTTCACCGTCAGTGACGCCAAGGAAGCCCGCAAGTCGGTGTTCTTCGCCACCGGTTTCATCGGCTACTTCTACATCCTGACCTTCATCATCGGCTTCGGCGCCATCGTGCTGGTGAGCACCAACCCGGCCTTCAAGGACGCCGCCGGCGCCCTGATCGGCGGCAACAACATGGCCGCCGTGCACCTGGCCGACGCCGTGGGCGGCAGCCTGTTCCTCGGCTTCATCTCCGCGGTGGCCTTCGCCACCATCCTCGCGGTGGTCGCCGGCCTGACCCTGGCCGGTGCCTCGGCGGTGTCCCACGACCTGTACGCCAGCGTGATCAAGGGCGGCAAGGCCAACGAGAAGGACGAGCTGCGCGTGTCGAAGATCACCACCGTCGCTCTGGGCGTGGTCGCGATCGTCCTCGGCATCCTGTTCGAGAAGCAGAACATCGCCTTCATGGTCGGCCTGGCCTTCTCCATCGCCGCCAGCTGCAACTTCCCGGTGCTGCTGCTCTCGATGTACTGGAAGAAGCTGACCACCCGCGGCGCCATGATCGGCGGCTGGCTGGGCCTGATCACCGCGGTGGTGCTGATGATCCTCGGCCCGACCATCTGGGTGCAGATCCTCGGCCACGAGAAAGCCATCTACCCGTTCGAATACCCGGCGCTGTTCTCCATGGCCGTGGCCTTCGTCGGCATCTGGTTCTTCTCCATCACCGACAAGTCGGCGGCGGCGGACGAGGAGCGCGCACGCTTCTTCCCGCAGTTCATCCGCTCGCAGACCGGCCTGGGCGCCAGTGGCGCAGTAGCCCACTGATGCCTCGCGGCTGACCCGACGAAGCCGGAGGCTCGCCTCCGGCTTCGCCTTTTTCGCACTGCCACAAGGGGCTCGCGATGCCCGAGAGCTTCAACTTCTCCGCGCCGCCTTTCGACCAGTTGCGCGCGGGCGAGCGCCAGGCCTTCGCCGAGGCCCTGAGCGTCGCCTACTACACCAGTGGCGAGACCGTGCTCGAAGCCGGCGCGGCGGTGCCCTGCCTGTTCATCGTGCTCAAGGGCGTGGTGGAGGAGCGCGGCGAGGACGGCCGTTTGTTCGCCCAGTACGCCGGCGACGACCTGTTCGACATCCGCGGGCTGTTCTCCGGCAGCAGCAAGCACGCCTACCGCGCGGTGGAGGAGAGCATCCTCTACGAACTGCCGGCCAGCACCTTCCACCAGCTGTGCGGCGACAACCCCGTCTTCGCCCGCTTCTTCCAGGCCGACCTCGCGGCCAAGCGCCAATTGGCGCGGCGCGACGGGCAGAACCTGGCCGAATTCATCCTGACCCGCATCGCCCGCGAGCACCTGCTGCCGGCCATCGAAGTGGACGCCGGGCTGCCCCTGGGCGACGCCGCGCGCCTGCAGCTCAGCCATGGCGCCGATGCCCTGCTGGTGCGCAGTGGCGGCGAGTTGGGCATCGTCACCCGCACCGACCTGATGCGCGCGCACTTCCGCGACGGCCGCGCCGAGGACGAGGCCATCGGCCCGCTCGCCCACGGCCCGCTGGCCAGTGTCGAGCTGGGCGACTTCCTGTTCGACGCCATGATCCTCATGACGCGCCTGCGCATCGAGCGCGTCGCGGTGCACGAGGACGGCGAAGTGGTCGGCCTGTTGCACCTGACCCAGGTGCTCAGCCTGTTCTCCACCCATTCCCACGTCCTGGCGCTGCGCATCGCCCGCGCCGAGACCGAGGAGGAACTGCGCGGCGCCGCCGAGACGCTGCACACCCTGATCGCCACCCTGGCCGGCAACGGCATCCGCCTGCGCTTCATCATGCAACTGGTCGGCGCGCTCAACGAGCAATTGCTCGAACGCCTCTTCGAACTCTTGATACCGGCGCCGCTGCGCAGCCGCTGCTGCCTGGTGGTGATGGGCAGCGAAGGCCGCGGCGAGCAACTGCTCAAGACCGACCAGGACAACGCCCTGATCCTCGCCGACGACTTCCCCCAGGAACAGGCCCTGGCGCTGATGCAGCGCTTCAGCGAAGCACTGCTGGCCTGCGGCTACCCGCCGTGCCCCGGCGGCGTCATGGCCAGCCACGCGCAGTGGTGCAAGCCGCTGGCCGCCTGGCAGCGCGAGCTGAATGCCACGGCCCTGGAGGGGCGCCCGGAACAGCTGCTGCGCCTGTCGATCCTCGCCGACGCCTGGCCGGTGGCCGGCAACCGCCAGCTGTTCGACGGCCTGCGCCAGGGCCTGCTGGGCTTCGCCGCGGACGGCGAGCGCTGGCTGGCGGACATCGCCGTGGCGGCCCTGCAGTTCGACACTCCGCTGACCTTCCTCGGCCAGCTGAAGACCCGCGAAGAACACCTGGACATCAAGCGCGGCGGCATCTTCCCCATCGTCCACGGCTGCCGCGTGCTGGCCCTGCGCGAGGGACTGGAGGCGCGCGGCAGCCTGGCCCGGCTGGAAGCGCTGAAGGCGCGCGGCGTGCTCGACGAGGGCCTGGCGGAGAACCTCGCCGAAGCCTTCGAGCTGTTCCTGCAACTGCGCCTGGTCCAGCAACTGGCCGGCGAGCGCGACGGCCGCCAGCAGGGCCTGGACGTCGCCCGCCTGAGCCGCCACGAGCGCGACATGCTGCGCTTCGGGCTGCATGCGGTGAAGAAGTTCAAGCAGAGCCTGGAACGGCAGTTCCACCTGGAGAGCCGATGAACGCCCTGGTGAAGATTCCCGACCATCACTGGTCCGGCTGGCGCCGCCGGCTGTACTGGTGCCTGCACGCCCCGGAGGAGGCCGAGGAGATCGTCTCCCTGGACCTGGAGACCACCAGCCTCGACCCGCGCAAGGCGGACATCCTCAGCATAGGCGCGGTGCTCATCCGCCGCGGCAAGCTGGTGCTCGGCGAGCGCCTGGAGCTGCTGGTGGAGCCGCCGGCCAGCCTCGACGGCGAGTCGATCCGCATCCACAAGCTGCGCCGCGCCGACCTCGAAGGCCAGCTGCCGCTGGACGAGGCGCTGCGCCGGACGCTGGCCTTCATCGGCGACCGCCCGCTGCTGGGCTACTACCTGTCGTTCGACGTCGCCGTGCTGCGCCGCCACCTGCGCGAGCGCCTGGGCGAGGCCCTGGGCAACCCGCGTATCGAGGTCTCCGCGCTGTACCAGCGCAAGATGGCGCGGCGCTACCCGGACCTGCACCTGGACCTGCGCTTCGACACCCTGGCGCGCACCCTGGGCATTCCCGTGGAAGGCCGCCACACCGCGCTGGGCGATGCGCGCAGCGTGGCGCTGATGTTCCTGCGCCTGCGCAAGGGCTCGCTGCCCGACCTGCAGCACTGAGCCCGCGGCGCAGAAAAACTGAATCCCGGCGTTGCGGCGCCAGTCCCAATAGCAGGTGGGCAGCCCGTGCGCTGCCCGTTCCGCGGACGCGGGCCGGCATTGCCGGCGTGCCGTCCGACTGCCTACGGGAGGCGCACCATGGGAACCATTCTGCTGGTCATCCTCATCCTTCTGCTCATCGGCGGCCTGCCGGTGTATCCCTATTCGCGCAGCTGGGGCTACGGGCCCTCGGGGATCCTCGGCGTGGTCCTGGTGGTGCTGCTGGTCATGCTCCTGCTGGGCTACGTATAGCGTGAACCCTTTGCGGTTCGCCGCCGGCGCAAGGTGCGCAAAGTGATCCAGGACACAGCCCGCCGTCCGCCCACGCCCTACCATGATGGCCTTTTGCAGGACGGGGGAAAGGGAATGCTCGGAGTCGTACTGGTCGCCCTGGGCAGCCTGTGGCTGCTCGGCCAGTTGCTCAGTGGCCTGGTGGCGCTGCCGGCGGCGGACTGGCTGGCGCGGGAGAGCGATCCGCAACGCTACTGGCAGTTCGTCTATTTCGCCCCGGCCCTGCTGCTGGCGCTGGGTTTCTTCCTGTTGCGCTACCGCGTGCATTCGTTCGCCGGCCTGCGTCGCGAGAAGGTCAATTGCGCGGCCTTCGTGCTGATCTTCGCGGGCGTCGCTCTGGTTCTCGGGAAGCTTTCCTGTCTGCTGCTTCCATTGTTCTGAAGGCCGCGCCTTACCTGGCTGTGGCGCCGGTTTGCCGGCGCCATTCAGCAGCCTGATTAAAGCGCAGCGCGGGCGGGCCCTTGGCTACACTGCCGGACAATTCCCCGGACAAGACAAGGCAACCCCCCTATGCAAAACCGCATGATGATCACCGGCGCCGGTTCCGGCCTGGGCCGCGAAATCGCCCTGCGCTGGGCCCGCGAAGGCTGGCGCCTGGCCCTGGCCGACATCAACGACGACGGCCTGGCCGAAACCCTGCGCCTGGTGCGCGAGGCCGGCGGCGACGGCTTCACCCAGCGCTGCGACGTGCGCGACTACAGCCAGCTGACGGCGCTGGCCCAGGCCTGCGAGGAGAAGCTCGGCGGCATCGACGTCATCGTCAACAATGCCGGCGTGGCCTCCGGCGGCTTCTTCGAGGAGCTGTCGCTGGAAGACTGGGACTGGCAGATCTCCATCAACCTGATGGGCGTGGTCAAGGGCTGCAAGGCCTTCCTGCCGCTGCTGGAGCGCAGCAAGGGGCGCATCGTCAACATCGCCTCCATGGCCGCGCTGATGCAGGGCCCGGCGATGAGCAACTACAACGTGGCCAAGGCCGGCGTGGTGGCCCTGTCGGAAAGCCTGCTGGCCGAGCTGAGCCTGGTGGAGGTGAAGGTCCACGTGGTCTGCCCGTCGTTCTTCCAGACCAACCTGCTGGACTCCTTCCGCGGCCCCAGCCCGGACATGAAGAACCAGGTGGGCAAGCTGCTGGAAGGTTCGCCGATCAGCGCCGCCGACATCGCCGACTACATCCACCAGGAAGTCGAGCGCGGCAGCTTCATGATCCTGCCCCACGAGCAGGGCCGCCTGGCCTGGCAGGTCAAGCAGCAGAACCCGCAGGCGATCTACGACGAGATGACGCGCATGGCGCAGAAGATGAAGGCCAAGCAGCGCAGCCTGGCCTGAGTCTCTGCACCGCTTCGGTGCAAGCGAAAACAGCGCTTGCCCAGGGCGGTGCAAAAGCGTAGTTTTGCTTCACCGGCCTGCCTGCCGATGTAAGTTGGACCCCAGTGAAAGCCCCGCCTCCATCGCGGGGCTTTCGCTTTTCCGGGCCAGGCCACGCAACATTGCCGCCCGGCGCTTCCGTGGCGCCAGCGCCTGTGCTAGAAGGCAGCGTCGTCCAGAGGGAGTCTCACCGTCTTGCAGTCCGAATCCATCGTCTATGGTTGCATCCGCGACTGGCCCGGCGACTCCATGGAGCGGCGCCTGCGCCGCGCGGCCAACCGCAAGGTGCTGGACAGCCTGCCGATGGGCGAGGCTTGGCCGTTCCTCGGCCGCGAGATGTTCAGCCGCTGCGAGCAGGAAGGTGCCGGCCTGTACCAGTCCCAGGTGATCCACTTCGGCGCCAGCTACCCGGCCATCGAATACGAGTGGAACCTGTGGGTGGAGCAGTTCGAGGCGCTGCTCAAGCGCCTGTACTGGGCCAGCGCGGTGGTGCACCTGGAAACCGAACTCAACGGCTGCCACACCTTCCGCTGGGAATCCGAACGCGGCTTCCACAGCCCCCAGGAAGGCGACCTGCGGGTACGCTGCGCCTGGGAACGCGAAGGCGGCCTGCGCGGCTGAGCCGCCAAGGAAAGCGAGATGCTCAACTACCTGTGGTTCCTCCTGGCCGCGTTCTGCGAGATCGCCGGCTGCTACGCCTTCTTCCTCTGGCTACGCCTGGACCGCACGCCCCTGTGGATAATTCCCGGGCTGTTCAGCCTGCTGTGCTTCGCCCTGCTGCTGACCCGCGTCGAGGCGGCCTATGCCGGGCGTTCCTATGCGGCCTATGGCGGCATCTACGTGGCGGCGTCGCTGTTCTGGCTGGCGTATGTGGAGAAGAGCCGGCCGTTGTGGAGCGACTGGCTGGGCGTGGCGCTGTGCATCGTGGGGGCGAGCGTGGTGCTGCTGGGGCCGAAGTTGGCGCCTTGATGGGGGGCTGGCTTTTCGTAGGAGCGAGCTTGCTCGCGAACAAGCTCCCCGGTGACTCCGCTGCCGGGCCCACCTCTGTTCCCTCTCCCTAACCCTCTCCCTGAAGGGAGAGGGGACCGTTCGGCGTGCTCGGGTATTTTGGAGTTAGCCGGCAACTCCGAAGGTTGCCGGCTGAAACCATTTCCTCTCTCGGCACGGACAAGCCCCCTCTCCCTTCAGGGCGGGGCGCGCAGCCGAGGGCTGGTGAGAGGGCGCTCCAAAGCCCAGCACCTAAAGTCCCCGACAAGCGCCATTCGCGAGCAAGCTCGCTCCTACACCACCACACACCCCGTAGGATGGGTATCGCTCAGCTCTCCAGCCACTCCTTCGGCACTTCCACCTTGAGCATCAACTGGCACTGCTGGCTCTCCGGATCGAACACGATCACCGCCTCGCCGCGCCTGAGCGCATGGCGGGCGCGTTCGACGCGGGTGGCCAGGGGCGTGTCGTCGCCGTTGTCGGTGCCTTCGCGGGTGACGAAGTCTTCCAGCAGGTTGTTGAGGGTCTCGGCTTCGAGCAGGTCGTAGGGAATCAGCATGGGCGGGCACTCGGCGGAACAGGCGGCGATTCTAGTCGCGCGCCGCGCCGGCGGCGAGTCCGGGGCGCCTCAGTGGCGCCCCTTTTCGTCGTCCTTGCCGTTGTCCAGCAACTCGCCCACCGGTTGCACGTGGGTGGTGCTCTCCATGTGCACCGGGTGTTCCAGCTGCTTGCTGAAGCGCTCGATGGCGCCTTCCTTGGGCTCGGCGTCGCTGTCGAACACCGGCGGGCTGAGCAGGTAGGCGCAGAGCAGGCGCGCCAGGTTGGCCAGGCTGTCGATGTGGGTGCGCTCGTAGCCGTGGGTGGCGTCGCAGCCGAAGGCCAGCAGCGCGGTGCGGATGTCGTGGCCGGCCTCGATCGCCGACTGCGCGTCGCTGTGGTAGTAGCGGAACAGGTCGCGGCGCACCGCCACCTCGTGGCGCTCGGCCAGGCGCAGCAGGTGCCGCGAGAGGTGGTAGTCGTAGGGCCCGCCGGAATCCTGCAGGGCCACGCTCACCGCATGCTCGCTGGAGTTCTGCCCCTCGGCCACCGGGGCGATGTCGATGCCGACGAACTCGCTGACGTCCCAGGGCAGGGCGCCCGCCGCGCCGGAGCCGATCTCCTCGGTGATGGTGAACAGCGGGTGGCAGTCGATCGGCGGCTCCTGGCCGCTTTCGACGATGGCCTTGAGCGCCGCCAGCAGCGCCGCCACGCCGGCCTTGTCGTCCAGGTGGCGGGCGCTGATGTGGCCGCTGTCGGTGAACTCCGGCAGCGGGTCGAAGGCCACGAAGTCGCCGATGGACACACCCAGCGAGGCGCTGTCGGCCGGGCTCACGGTGTAGGCGTCCAGGCGCAGCTCGACGTGGTCCCAGCTGATCGGCAGGCTGTCCACCGCGGTGTTGAAGGCGTGCCCCGAGGCCATCAGCGGCAGCACGCTGCCGCGCAGCACGCCGTTGTCGCAGAACACGGTGACGCGGCTGCCTTCGGCGAAGCGGCTCGACCAGCAGCCCACCGGGGCCAGGGCCAGGCGGCCGTTGGGCTTGATCTCGCGGACGATGGCGCCGATGGTGTCCAGGTGCGCTGAGACCGCGCGGTCCGGGCTGTTGCGGCGGCCGGCGAGGGTCGCGCGGATGGTCCCGCGGCGGGTCATCTCGAAGGGGATGCCGATCTCCTCCAGACGCTCGGCGACGTAGCGCACGATGGTGTCGGTGAAGCCGGTGGGGCTGGGGATGGCGAGCATCTCCAGCAGCACCCGCTGCAGGTAGTTGAGGTCCGGTTGCGGCAGTCGGCTCATGCGGGCACCTCGCGGTCCAGGGGTTCGCGGCTGAGCGGGAAGAGCAGGTCGAGGAAGCGTTCGGCGGTGGGCTGCGGCTCGTGGTTGGCCAGGCCCGGGCGCTCGTTGGCTTCGATGATCACGTAGTCCTCGCCCTCCACGTCGGGCACCAGCAGGTCCAGCCCGGTGACCGGGATTTCCAGCGCCCGCGCGGCGCGGATGGCGGCCTCGCGCAGGGCCGGGTGGAGCTTGTCGGTGACGTCTTCCAGGGTGCCGCCGGTGTGCAGGTTGGCGGTGCCGCGCACGGCCAGGCGGCGGCCTTCGGGCAGCACGTCGTCGTAGCCGAAGCCGGCGGCCTGCAGGGTGCGCTCGGTCTCGCCGTCCAGGGGGATGCGGCTTTCGCCGCCGGTGGCGGCCTGGCGCCGGCGGCTCTGCGCCTCGATCAGCTGGCGGATGCTGTGGCGGCCGTCGCCGATCACCGTGGCCGGGTGGCGCACCGCGGCGGCCACCACTTCGTAGCCGATCACCAGCACGCGCAGGTCCTGGCCGGGGTGGTAGCTCTCCAGCAGCACGCGGCCGTCGAACTGGCGGGCGTGTTCGATGGCGGCCTCGACCTCTTCGGCGCGCGTCAGGTTCACCGCCACGCCCTGGCCCTGCTCGCCGTCCACCGGCTTGACCACCAGCGCGCCGTGCTCGGCGAGGAAGGCGGCGTTGTCCGCGGCGCTGGCGGCCAGGCGCTGCTGCGGCTGCTTCAGGCCGGCGCGTTCCAGCGCCCGGTGGGTCAGGCGCTTGTCCTGGCAGAGGGTCATGCTCACCGCGCTGGTCAGGTCGCACAGCGACTCGCGGCAGCGGATGCGCCGGCCGCCTTGGGTCAGGCTGAAGATGCCGGCCTCGGCGTCCTGCACCTGCACTTCGATGCCGCGGCGATGGGCCTCGTCGACGATGATCCGGGCGTAGGGGTTCAGGCCCTGCTCGGGGCCGGGGCCGAGGAACAGCGGCTGGTTGATGCCGTTCTTGCGCTTGATGGCGAAGGTCGCCAGCTCGCGGAAGCCCAGCTTGCGGTACAGCGCCTTCGCCTGCTTGTTGCTGTGCAGCACCGACAGGTCGAGGTAGGCCAGCTCGCGGCTCATGAAGTGCTCGATCAGGTGGCGCACCAGCGCCTCGCCGACGCCGGGCCGGCTGCATTGCGGGTCCACCGCCAGGCACCAGAGGCTGGAGCCGCCTTCGGGGTCGTGGAAGGCCTTGGCGTGGTTCAGGCCCATGACCGCGCCGACCGCATTGCCGGTCTCGCTGTCCTCGGCCAGCCAGTAGGTGGGCCCGCCCTGGTAGTGCGGGGTGAGCCGCTGCGCGTCCACCGGCAGCATGCCGCGGGCCAGGTACAGGCGGTTGACCGCCGCCCAGTCGTCCTCGCCGTGTACCCGGCGGATGCGGAAGCCGCGGAACGAGCGGCGCGCCGGGCGGTAGTCGGTGAACCACAGGCGCAGGGTGTCGGAGGGGTCGAGGAACAGCTGCTGCGGCGCATGGGCCAGCACCTGCTGCGGCGCCGCCACGTAGAGGGCGATGTCGCGCTCGCCGGGGCGCTCGTTGAGCAGCTCGCCGGCCAGCGCGTCGGGTTCGGCGAAGGTGTGCCCGATCAGCAGCCGGCCCCAGCCGCAGTGCAGGCTGTGGGGCTCGCAGCCGGGCCGCTCGTGGTCCTCGGCAAAGCGCGCCTGCAGGCGCTGGTAGGTCGGCACCTGGCCGCGCAGCAGGCGCTGGTTGTGCGGATGGGGCAGGTTGAAATGGCTTTTCATGGTTCGCTCCCTGGAGGGCGGGCCGCCGGTACGGTGCCGGCGGCCCGCGCTGCTGGCTGGGTCAGAGTCCCTGTTCGGTCAGCCAGAGGTTGAGGGCGGCCAGCTGCCAGAGCTTGGAGCCGCGCAACGGGGTGAGGTCGTCCTGCGGGCTGCCGAGCAGGCGGTCGATCTGCGCCGGCTCGAACAGGCCGCGGTCCTGGCTCGGGTCCAGCAGCAGTTCGCTGACCCAGGCCCGGGTGTTGCCCTGCAGGTGCTTGAGGCCCGGCACCGGGAAGTAGCCCTTGGGCCGGTCGATCACCTCGGCGGGGATCACCCGCCGCGCCGCGGCCTTGAGCACCTGCTTGCCGCCGTCGCCGAGCTTGAAGCGCGCCGGGATGCGCGCCGAGAGTTCGGCCAGGCGGTAGTCGAGGAACGGCACGCGGGCCTCCAGGCCCCAGGCCATGGTCATGTTGTCGACGCGCTTGACCGGGTCGTCCACCAGCATGATGGTGCTGTCCAGGCGCAGCGCCTTGTCCACCGCGTCGCTGGCGCCGGGCATGGCGAAGTGCTCGGCGACGAAGGCCTGGGCCACGTCCTCCACGCGCATGGCCGGGCGCACCGTGGCTTCGTACTCGCCGTGGCTGCGGTCGAAGAAGGCCGCGCGGTAGGCGTGCAGCGGCGAGGTGGCGTCGACCATGGGCGGGTACCAGTGGTAGCCGGCGAAGAGTTCGTCGGCGCCCTGGCCGCTCTGCACCACCTTGCAGTGCTTCGACACCTCGCGGGCGAGCAGGTAGAAGGCGATGCAGTCGTGGCTGACCATGGGTTCGCTCATGGCGCGGAAGGCCGCCGGCAGCTGCTCGATCACCTCGTTCTCGCCGATGCGCAGCTGGTGGTGGCGCGTGCCGTAGCGGCGGGCGATGAGGTCGGAATAGCGGAACTCGTCGCCGCGCTCGCCGCCGGCATCCTCGAAGCCGATGGAGAAGGTCAGCAGGTCGTCCACCCCGGCCTCGTGCAGCAGGCCGACCAGCAGGCTGGAATCCACCCCGCCGGAGAGCAGCACGCCCACCTCGCGGGCGGCGCGCTGGCGGATGGCCACGGCCTCGCGCAGGCTGTCCAGCACGCGGTCTTCCCAATCCTCCAGGCGCAGTTCGCGTTCGTCCTCGCGGCAGCCGTATTCCAGGCGCCACCAGCAGTGCTGCTCGCTGCGGCCATCGGCGTCGATGCTCATCCAGGTCGCCGGCGGCAGCTTGCGCACGCCGTTGAGGATGGTGCGCGGCGCGGGCACCACGGCGTGGAAGTTCAGGTAGAGGTTGAGCGCCTCGGCGTCCAGGCTGGTGTCGACGCCGCCGCCCTGCAGCAGCGCCGGCAGGCTGGAGGCGAAGCGCAGGCGCTTGTCGTCCCGGGCCAGATACAGCGGCTTGATGCCCAGGCGGTCGCGGGCGATGAACAGCCGGCGGGCGTCGCGCTCCCAGATGGCGAAGGCGAACATGCCATTGAGCTTGGGCAACAGCTCCTTGCCCCAGGCGTGGTACCCCTTGAGCAGCACCTCGGTGTCGCCGCCGGAGAAGAAGCGGTAGCCGAGGGCTTCCAGCTCCTTGCGCAGCTCGGGGTAGTTGTAGATGGCGCCGTTGAACACCAGGGACAGGCCCAGGGTGGTGTCGATCATCGGCTGGCCGGAGGCTTCGGCCAGGTCCATGATCTTCAGCCGGCGGTGGCCAAGGGCCACTGGCCCTTCGCTGTGGAAGCCCCAGGCGTCGGGTCCGCGGGGGGCGAGATGGTGGGTGATGCGTTCGACCGCCGCGAGGTCGGCCGGTTGATTGTCGAAGCGTAGTTCTCCTGCTAAGCCGCACATTTTCCTTACCGGTTCTCCGTTGGGGATGAATGGGGTTCAGGCCGGGGCCCTTTTTTTGTGTTAACAGAAAGACTCTTTCATGTGAAAGTAGTTCTATGATTTTTTTATGAATTACTGCGGTTTTTGAACGGACGATTGATTATGGTTGAAAGGAAAAATGCCTTGGAGGATGCCTATGCGCTGTCCATGTTCCAGGCCCTGCGGCGGCTGCAGCAGGGCAGCGAGGTGCATGCCAAGCGCCTGAGCCGCTTCGGCGGGCTGACGCCGCTGCAGTTGCTGATCCTGCAGGTGATGCTGGTGGAGCGGGAGATCACCGCCAGCCGCCTGGCCAAGCGTGTGAGCCTGTCCCAGGCTTCGCTGTCCGGGGTGCTCGATCGTCTGGAAAGCCGTGGCCTGCTGGCGCGCCGGCGTGACGAGCAGGACAGGCGCAAGCAGTGGTTGCTGCTGGAGGACGCCGGCCGCGATGCGCTGCAGTCGGCGCCGCCGCTGTTGCCGGAGTATGTGCTGGCGCGCTTCGCCGAATTGCCCGAGTGGGAGCGGCATGCGGTGCTGGCGGGGTTGTTGCGGGCGGCGGAGTTGTTCGAGTTGCCGGAGGAGGAGGAAGAGGAGTGAGGGGCCACGCAATGCCAATCGCGGTACGACCGTGCCCCAGCGTAGGGCGAATAACCGTTCGCGGTTATCCGCCGATGCACCGAAGCCACAGCCCACGCCAAGGTCAACCCAGACGCCGCCGGGAACCAAGGCCAAACGGCGGATAACGCCGTAGGCGTTATCCGCCCTACGATTTTCTGATGGGTATCGCTTCGCTCAACGCCATCCTACGGGGTGGTTTGCCGGCCACGCCGGACGCCCCGGTGACAATCCGTTCAGCCTTCAGCCTTCAGCCTTCTTCTGCCCCCGCACCAACTCGCGCAGGAAGAACCGGTTGGGATGGCAGGCCTCGGCCACGGCACGGGACAGGGGTAGCGGTTCGTCGTCCAGCCAGGCTGCCAGCAGTTCGCCGGACAGCGGCGCGCTGATCAGCCCGCGGGAGCCGTGGGCGCTGTTCAGGTACAGGCCGTCGAGCCAGGGGCAGGGCGCTTCGGGTACCTGGCGGGCGTCCTTGGCCAACACGGCGTAGGCCTCGGCGAAGGCTTCGCGCGCGGCCAGCGGGCCGATCAGCGGCAGGTAGTCCGGGGTGGTGCAACGGAACGCGGCGCGGCCTTCGAGGGCTGCCGGGTCCTGCGGGCCCAGGCGCTGCAGCAGGTCCGGGGAGATTTCCCGCAGCAGCTCCAGGTTGCCCTGGTGTTCGGCGACGGTGGGCTGCAGGTCGTCGCTGTGAAAGTCGAAGCTGGCGCCCAGGGTGTGCTCGCCCAGGCGCGGCGGGGCGACGTAGCCCTCGGCGCAGACCACGGTACGCAGCGCCGCGCTGGCGTCGGTGGCCGGCAGGCGGCTGATCTGCCCGCGGATGCGCTTGAGCGGCAGGCTGGCCGCGCCGGGGAAGGCGCGTACCTCGGCCGCGATGGCCAGGACTGCCACCGGCGCCGAGGCCAGGCGCTGCTCGCCGTCGAGGGCATGCCACTGCCCGCCGTCGCGCTCCAGGCGCACCTCGTGGCCGCTCAGCAGCTCGATGTTCGGGTGTTCGGCCAGGGCCCGGCACAGCGCCGGCGGATGCGCCCAGCCGGCCTCGGGGAAGAACAGCCCGCCGGCCGGCAGGGCGATGCCGGCGGTGGCTTCGGCCTGTTCCCGCGAGAGCGCCTGCAGCAGGTCCTCGGGGAAGGCTTCGGCCAGCTTTGCCTGGCGTTTGCCCTCGGCTTCGTCGAAGGCCAGTTGCAGCACGCCGCAGGCGTCCCAGTCGCGGCCGCGTTGCAGGCGTTCCAGCAGCCGGCGGGTATGGCCGAAGCCGGCTACCACCAGGCGCGACAGCGCCGTGCCGTGGGCCGAGAGCTTGAGGTAGAGCACGCCCTGGGGGTTGCCCGAGGCCTCCGCGGCCAGTTCGCCATGGCGTTCCACCAGGCTTACCTTCCAGCCGCGCACAGCCAGGCTGGCGGCGGTGGCGCAGCCGGCCAGGCCGCCGCCGACGACCAGCGCGCGGCGCTCGCCCACGGGCGCCGGCGGGCGCGCATACCAGGGCTTGGCGGCGTCCTGCGGCTGGCCCTGGAACTCGCCCACCAGCATCTCGCGCTTCTGCCCGAAGCCCTTGACCCGCTGCATGGCGAAGCCGGCGGCGATCAGCCCGCGGCGGACGAAACCGGCGCTGGTGAAGGTGGCCAGCGTCGCGCCGGGGGCCGCCAGCCGCGCCAGTTCGGCGAACAGCGGCTCGGTCCACATCTCCGGGTTCTTCGCCGGGGAGAAGCCGTCGAGGAACCAGGCGTCGATGCGCGCGTCCAGTTCCGGCAGGGTTTCCAGCACGTCGCCTACCAGCAGGGTGAGCACCACCCGGCCGCCGTCGAACAGCAGGCGCTGGAAGCCGGGGTGGATGGCGTGGTACTGCGCCAGCAGCTGTTCGCTCCAGGGCCGCAGTTCGTCCCACAGGGCCAGGGCGCGCGCCAGGTCGTCGCGGCGCAGCGGGTACTTCTCCACGCTGACGAAGTGCAGGAGCGCATCCGCCGGGGCCAGGGCCTGGAACTGGCGCCAGGCGCAGAGGAAGTTCAGGCCGGTGCCGAAGCCGGTCTCGCCGATGCACAGGCGCCCGCCCGCCGGCAGTGCGGCGAAGCGTCGCGGCAGCTGGTTGCCGTCGAGGAACACGTGGTGGGTTTCCGCCAGGCCCGAGGCGCGGGAGAAGTACACGTCGCCGTAGGCGCGCGACAGGGGCTGGCCGTTTTCGTCCCAGTCGAGCTGGGCGCTGTGGTGGTCGGGCATGGGGCTACCGGCAGGAAAGCGAAGCGCGCATTTTAGCCGATCCCCCGCGCAGACAGCCTGCGTCACATCCGCTACCTTCAATGCAACCCGCAGTCAGGAGGCAGTGCATGTTCGAGTCCGCCGAGATCGGCCATTCCATCGACAAGGAAACCTACGAAAGGGAAGTCATAGAGCTGCGCGAAGCCTTGCTGGAGGCCCAGTACGAGCTCAAGCGGCAGGCGCGGTTCCCGGTGATCATCCTGATCAACGGCATCGAGGGGGCCGGTAAGGGCGAGACGGTCAAGCTGCTCAACGAGTGGATGGACCCGCGGCTGATCCAGGTGGACAGCTTCCTCTGGCCCACCGACGAGGAACTCGCCCGCCCGCCGCAGTGGCGCTTCTGGCGGCGCCTGCCGCCCAAGGGGCGCACGGCGATCTTCTTCGGCAACTGGTACAGCCAGATGCTCCACGCTCGGGTCAACGGCGACATCAAGAGCAGCCGCCTGGACGTGGCCATCGACGCCGCCGAGCGTTTCGAGCGCATGCTCTGCGACGAGGGCGCGTTGATCTTCAAGTTCTGGTTCCACCTGTCCAAGAAGCAGCTCAAGGAGCGCCTGAAGACACTGGAGAAGGACCCCCAGCGCTCCTGGCAACTGAGCGAGATCGACTGGCTGCAGAGCGAGGTCTACGACAAGTTCGTGCGCTACGGCGAACGCGTGCTGCGCCGCACCAGCCGCGACTACGCGCCCTGGTACATCGTCGAAGGCGCGGACGAGCGCTACCGCAGCCTGACCGTCGGCCGCACCATCCTCGAAGGCCTGCAGGCGGCGCTCGACGTCAAGGACCGGCCGCGCCGGCAGCCCCATGCCGCGCCGCTGGTGGCCAGCCTGGACAACCGCGGCCTGCTCGACAGCCTCGACCTGAGCCTGGCGCTGAGCAAGGACCAGTACAAGACGCAACTGGCCCGGGAGCAGGCGCGCCTGGCCACGCTGATCCGCGACAAGCGCTTCCGCCAGCATTCGCTGCTGGCCGTGTTCGAGGGCAACGACGCCGCCGGCAAGGGCGGCGCCATCCGCCGCGTCACCGACGCCCTGGACCCGCGCCAGTACCACATCGTGCCCATCGCCGCGCCCACCGAGGAGGAGCGCGCCCAGCCCTACCTGTGGCGCTTCTGGCGGCACATGCCGGCGCGCCGGCAGTTCACCATCTTCGACCGTTCCTGGTACGGCCGGGTGCTGGTGGAGCGCGTCGAGGGCTTCTGCCCGCCGGCCGACTGGCTGCGCGCCTATTCGGAGATCAACGACTTCGAGGAGCAACTGGTGGAGTTCGGCATAGTGGTGGTGAAGTTCTGGCTGGCCATCGACAAGGACACCCAGTACGAGCGCTTCAAGGAGCGCGAGAGCATTCCCTTCAAGCGCTACAAGATCACCGAGGAAGACTGGCGCAACCGCGACAAGTGGGACCAGTACGTCGACGCGGTGGGCGACATGGTGGACCGCACCAGCACCGAGATCGCGCCCTGGACCCTGGTCGAGGCCAACGACAAGCGCTTCGCCCGGGTGAAGGTGCTACGCACCCTCAACGATGCGCTGGAGGCGGCGTTCGACAAGGACAAGTGAAGGAGACGGCGATGGTCTACGTGCAGCGCGATGAGAACGGCCGCCTGGTGCGGGTCGAACGCGAACCCTTCGCCGGCGGCCAGGGCGCCCCGGCCGACGACCCCGAGGTGCTGGCCTGGATGAGCGGCGCCCTGGATGCGCGCCTGCAGTCCCTGCAGCGCTCGGACCTGGAGCTGGTGCGGGTGATCGAGGACCTGGTCGGCGTACTGGTGGGCCGCGGCCTGATCCGCTACACCGACCTGCCCGAAGCGGCCCGGCGCAAGCTGGAGGACCGCGCTACTACCCGCGCGGGGCTGGATGGGTTGGGGGCTTTGGTGGAGGAGGAGGATGAGCGGTTGTTCTGAGGGTGGTGAATCCAATCGCGGACAGAGTCTCCTACAGCATGAACGAGCATGGCTTTTCGTAGGATGGTGTTGAGCGAAGCGATACCCATCAGCGCAACCGCATGGGTTTCGCAAGCTCAACCCATCCTACGAAGAGCGCCCTCGGCGCAGACAGTTGCTCCTACGTCCGTGCGCCCCTGTAACCGCGGACTCTGTCCGCGATTCGGCGCCCCTCTACCCCCCCTCACCCCAGGGCACCGGCGCCCCGACCAACCGCCCCATCGCCCCCTTGATCCCCATCTCGCGCAACACCCGCAGTTCCCCCTCGCTCTCCACCATCTCCGCGATCAGCGGCAGGTCGATGCTGTTGGTGGCGCGGAACACCGCCTCGATGAACAGGCGCTTGGCCTGGTCCTGGTCGATGGCGCGGATGTAGCTGCCGTCGAGCTTCAGGTAGGCCAGGCCCAGATGGGTGAGGTTGCCGATCAGGCTGAAGCGCCCGCCGAAATGCTGCAGGCCGAGGCTGGCGCCGGTTTCGCGCACGGCCTGGCCGAGTTGTTCCAGTTCGGCCGGCGGCGGCAGGTAGCGCTCGTCCAGTTCCAGAGTCAGCAGGGCGGCCTGCTGCGGGTTGGCCTTGATGGCTTCGAGCAGTTGCCGCAGCGCCCGGGGCTCGCGCACGCTGGCGGCCGAGAGGCTCAGCGCCACGGGTTCGGGGTGCCGGGCCAGGTGGGCCAGGGCGTGTTCGAGCATGGCCCGGTCCAGGCGGGCCGCCCAGCCGAAGCGCTCCACCCAGGGCAGGAACTGTCCGGCGGCTACTGCCTGGCCCTGCGGGTCGAGCAGGCGCGCCAGCAGCTTCTGCTGCAGCAGGGCGCCGTCGGCGCAGGCGCGTACCGGCTGGAACCACAGTTGCAACTGGCTCTTCTGCAGCGCGCTGTCGATCCAGGCGTGCCAGGCATGGCTGTCCTGGGCCGGCTGGCCATTGGATTCGTCCAGGCGCTGCCAGGGCCGTTCGGCGTTGGCCTGGGCGCTGGCCAGGGCCTGGTCGGCGCGGGCCAGGACGCTGGCCGCCGCTTCCCCCGGGCGGAACGCGGCCAGGCCCAGGTGCGCCACCGGCTGGACGTCGCTGGCGCCGGTGCGCTGGAGGCTTTCCAGCTGGTCGCTGAGGGCTTCGGCCAGGCGCTCGGCGCCGCTGCCGTCCAGCCCCGGGGCGAGCAGGGTGAATTCGCCGCCACGGCTGCGCGCCGCCAGCCAGTCGGGCTTGCCGTGCTGGGCCTGGGCGCCCTGCAGCAGGCCGGCGACTTCGCGGATCAGCGCGTCGGTGCGCTGGCCGCCCAGGCGCTGGTTGAGCCCGGCCAGGTCGTTCAGGCGCAGCAGCAGCAGGTAGCCGGCGGCGCTCTGCTCGCCGGGGGTCAGCTGGGCTTCCAGGCGGGCGTCGAACAGGCGGCGGTTGGCCAGGCCGGAAAGGCTGTCCTGGTAGGCCTCCTCGCGCAGCTTCTCGCTGCGCGAGGCCTCCTCGGCGAACAGCGCCTTGAGCTTCTCGACCATCTGGTTCATCGCCTGCACCACCCGGCGCAGTTCCGGGGTACGCGGCTCGCGGGGCAGGGTGAGGAATTCGCGGCGGGTGATGGCCCGGGCCTGTTGCACCATTTGCTCCAGCGGCCGCAACTGGGTGCGCAGCAGCCAGCCGCCGAGGATCGCGCTGACCACCCCGCAACCGAGCAGCCAGGCCAGGCTGCCCAGGGCGCTGTCCCACAGCCGCGCCAGGGCGAACTGCGGGTGGCTGACCACCTCGACCCGCGCCGCCTGCTCCCAGCCGCGCATGATCAGGGCGTCGCCGCCTTCGGCCTTGAGGTTGACCAGGCGGGCGAACCAGCCGGGCACCTCGCCGTTGCCCGGGGCGGCCTTGCGTTCCACCAGCACCTGGCCGTCGGCGATGCGCACCACGCGGATGCTGGCGAAGTAGCCGCTGTCGAAGATGGAGCTGACCATCAGTTCGATCATCGCCGGGTCGTCGACGTGGGGCGTCAGCGACAGGCCCAGGGCGGTGGCGGCGTCCTGGGCGTGGGAGCGCAACTGGCTTATGAGCTGCTCGCGGGAACTCTCCAGGCTGGTGGCGAAGCTGCCGGCGAAGGCCACCACCAGGAACAGGCAGATGGCCAGGAAGAGTTGCTTGAGTAGCGACATGCATGCCTCCTAGCGCGTCTCGTCGAGGATCAGCCCCTCGCCGCGCATCTTGGTCAACAGGTCCTGCCAGCGCGACAGCTGCTTGCTGCTGCCGCTGCGCTTGCCGCCGCCGGGGCCGGGCAACCACAGCCCCTCGGCGTTGAAGGCGTAGACCGGGAGCAGGTCCTGGCGCTGCGAGGCGGGGCGGATCTGCGGGATGAGGTTGTCGAGTACCAGCGGCTCGGCGTCGGGGCTGGCGTACCAGGTCAGCACCATGTGCGCCTGGTTCAGGCGCAACGCCTTGACGTAGGTGATGCGCAGCTTGTCGCTGGGGATGCCGAGCTGGCGCAGGGTGACGTACTTGGCGATGGCGTAGTCCTCGCAGTCGCCGGCGCCCTTGTACAGGGCCTCGACGGGCGTCGCCCAGTAGTCTTCCTGGCCCCACACGCTGCGGTCGTCGCGGAACGCCAGGCTGGCGTTGAAGAAGTCGTTGGCGGCCTTGAGCTTGCCGGCCTCGTCCTGGCCCCGGGCGCTTTGCAGCAGCTCGCCCCAGTCGCGGATGCGCTGGCGCGCCGGGCCCAGGTCGCCCCAGCGTTGCTCGGCCTTGCGCAGGATGGCGTCGAAGTCCCACTGCGCCTGGATGCCCAGGGCCAGGACGAGGAGCAGCGCCAGGCCGGCCCGGAGGTGGGGCAGGCAGACGAACAGCCGACGGGCTCCTCGCAATGGCTGCATCGCCAGTGCTCCAGGGGGGATGTGGCAAGTCTAGGCGCTGTTCGCCGGCTGTCGATGCCGCCTCAGAGACGGCGGGTCTTCACCTTCAGCAGGATGTACAGGCTGACCAGCACCGCGCTGGCGAGCATGAACACCCGGGCCCAGAGGTGCGGGACCAGGTAGCAGGAGAAGCCGATGCTGATCCACATCAGCCCCACGGTGTAGAGCTTGCCCTTGAGCGGGATGCCGTTGCCTTCCAGGTAGTCGCCGATCCACGGGCCCAGCCTGGGGTGGCTCACCAGCCAGTCGTAGAAGCGCTGCGAACTGCGCATGAAGCAGGCCGCGGCGAGCAGCAGGAAGGGCGTGGTGGGCAGCAGCGGCAGGAAGATCCCGGCCACGCCGAGCGCCACGCTGAGCCAGCCGACGGCCAGCAGCAGGTAGCGCACCCAGGCGTGGCGGCTATGGCGGATTTCCCGCGTTGCCATAGGCGCCGGATCAGTGTTGGCGGGGCTTGAGCAGCGCCGGCTTCTCTTCCGGGGCCTGGCAGAGCAGGAACAGGTTGGTCAGCAGCTCGGGAATCTGCGCGACCATGTCGTCCACCAGGTGGCGGTCGCGGGCGATCTCGTCGAACTCCGGCTGCTCGTCGAACAGCCCGGAACCGACCATGATCGGCAGCAGCAGCTCGCTGACTTCTTCCTCGGCCTGCTCGAACCACACGGCCTCGCGCAGGAACACGCCTTCCATGAAGCCGATGCACCAACCGCGGATGTCGGAGTCGTCCGGCTCGTCGCCCAGGTAGGGCTCGCAGGGCAGCTCCAGCTCCTCGTCGCCGGCCAGCTGGCGGGTGATGTGCGCCTTGAGCAGCAGCAGGCTGCCCTCGATTTCCTCGCGCTCGGCGTCGCTGCGGTAGTGCGGCGGCTCGGCGAAGAGCGCGTCGATCCACTCGCGGTCGGGCACCTGGTCGGGGCAGATCGCCAAGGCGGTCAGGTAGCCGTGGGCCGCGACATAGTCCAAGGCTTCCTCGTGCAGGTCGTCGGCATCGAGAAAGGCTTGCAGGCGGGCCAGTTGGTCGGCGAAGGACATCGGTTACTACCTCGGCGGGGATGCGGGCCTGAATTGTAGTCTTTCCGCGGCTCGCGGGCCAGCCACGGGGCTTGGTGGCCGGCGTAGGGTTCTGCTTTTCGGGAGCGAGCTTGCTCGCGAACCTTGCCCCACTCCTCAACTCAACCTCGTCATTCCCGCGAACGCGGGACGCGGCTCCATCGCGAACAGCGCTCGTGCTGGCCTGAAGGGGAATAACCCAGCTGCCTTGGCTTGGGTGTTTCTGCGTCGCTCCGAGTTTGCCCGACCGTCTTGTTTCGCCCCCCCGGGCGAGTCCCTTTTGTCAAACGCCACAAAAGTAACCAAAAAGGCTTGCCCCGACATACGGGCCCGATGAAGCCGGGCTACCCTCACGAACTCCCCCGCCACGGAGGCCCGCCCCGAGGGTACGTCCCTGTAGCCCATCGGGGCTCTCGCGACATCCATGTCGCATGACCTCCTGAGCGGGGGTTTCGTTCGGCCTTCTGAAGGGGCGTTCCGGTGCGCTCGGATGTTTCATCGTAGGGCGGATAACGCCTACGGCGTTATCCGCCGAATCGCGGACGGAGTCCGCTCCTACGCCTGAACCTTAGGCGTAACTGTCTTGCGCCGAGGTGCTCTTCGTAGGATGGGTTGAGCTTGCGAAACCCATGCGGTGGCGGCGATGGGTATCGCTTCGCTCAACCCATCCTACGGGATTGCCTTGCCGGCCACGCCGTGGGGCTCTTCGTAGGAGCGGACCCTGTTCGCGATAGCCGGACATATCGGCGCGATTCGCGGGTGAGAGCCGCTCCTACGCCGCCCACCCGCACCATTCCCATGTAGGAGCGCGCCCTGCGCGCGAAATCGCGGGCAGGGCCCGCTCCTACAGTTCCGGGAAGGCCGGGCGTAGGAGCGGACTCTGTCCGCGATTGGATTCTCCGGCCACGCCGGACGCCCCGGTGGCACGAACGGCGCTCTCTTCCGTCAGGGAGAGGCGCTCTAATAGAGCAGGTGCCTCCAATCCATTGCGACGGCTGACCCACCCCCATCGCCCCGCTTGCGTATAATGCCCGGCTCGAAACGGAGTCCCCCATGCTCGACCAGGCTCAGCGCATCCTCAAAGACGTATTCGGCTACGACGCCTTCCGCGGCAACCAGGCTCGCATCATCGAACGCGTGGCCAGCGGCGGCGACGCCCTGGTGCTGATGCCCACCGGCGGCGGCAAGTCGCTGTGCTTCCAGGTCCCGGCGCTGCTGCGCGAGGGCCTGACGGTGGTGGTCTCGCCGCTGATCGCGCTGATGGAGGACCAGGTCGCCACCCTCGACGAGCTGGGCGTGCCGGTCGCCGCGCTGAATTCCTCGCTCAGCCCCGAGGCGCAGCGCGACATCGCCGCGCGCCTGCAGCGCGGCGAGATCAAACTGCTCTACCTCGCCCCGGAGCGCCTGGTGCAGCCGCGCATGCTGGACTTCCTGCAGCGCCTGAACGTCGGCCTGTTCGCCATCGACGAGGCGCACTGCGTGTCGCAGTGGGGCCACGACTTCCGCCCGGAATACCTGCAGCTGGGCCAGCTCGCCGAACTGTTCCCCGACGTGCCGCGCATCGCCCTGACCGCCACGGCGGACATGCGCACCCGCGAGGAGATGATCCAGCGCCTGCACCTGCAGAACGCCGAGCAGTTCCTCTCCAGCTTCGACCGGCCGAACATCTTCTACCGCATCGTGCCCAAGGAGCAGCCGCGCAAGCAACTGCTGGGCTTCCTCGCCGAGCGCCGCGGCGACGCCGGCATCGTCTACTGCCTGTCGCGCAAGAAGGTCGAGGAGGTCGCCGAGTTCCTCTCCAACCAGGGCTTCCCGGCGCTGCCGTACCACGCCGGGCTGTCCAACGAGCTGCGCGCCTTCCACCAGAAGCGCTTCCTCAACGAGGAAGGGCTGATCATGGTGGCGACCATCGCCTTCGGCATGGGCATCGACAAGCCCAACGTGCGTTTCGTCGCCCACCTCGACCTGCCCAAGAGCCTGGAGGCCTACTACCAGGAAACCGGCCGCGCCGGCCGCGACGGCCTGCCGGCGGACGCCTGGATGGCCTACGGCCTGCAGGACGTGCTGCTGCTGCGGCAGATGATGCAGAACTCCGAGGGCGACGAGCGCCACAAGCGCGTCGAACGGCACAAGCTCGAAGCCATGCTGGCCCTGTGCGAGGAGCCGCGCTGCCGGCGCCAGGCGCTGCTGGCCTACTTCGACGAGGTCATGCCCAACCCCTGCGGGCATTGCGACAACTGCGTCGACGGCGTCGAGACCTGGGACGCCACCGAGCCCGCGCGCCAGGCGCTGTCGGCCATCTACCGCAGCGGCCAGCGCTACGGCGTCGGCCACCTGGTGGACATCCTGATGGGCAAGGAAACCGAGAAGGTGCGCAGCCTCGGCCACCAGCACCTGGCGGTGTTCGGCATCGGCAAGGGCCGCCCCGAGGACGAGTGGCGCACCCTGTTCCGCCAGTTGGTGGCGCGCGGCCTGGCCGACGTCGACCTCGACGGCTACGGCAGCCTGCGCCTGACCGAGGCCTGCCGGCCGCTGCTGCGTGGCGAGGAGACGCTGGCCCTGCGCCGCGATCCCAAGCCGCAGCGCAGCAAGTCCCCGTCCTCCGGCGGCGCCAGCCCGGCCAGCCAGCTGGTGCGCCAGGAAGAGCGCGAGATGTGGGAAGCGCTGCGCACCCTGCGGCGCAAGCTGGCGCAGGAGCATTCGGTGCCGCCCTACGTCATCTTCCCCGACGCCACCCTGCTGGAAATGCTGCGCAGCCAGCCGACCACGCTCACCGCCATGGCCCAGGTCAGCGGCGTCGGCGCGCGCAAGCTGGAGCGCTACGGCCAGGCCTTCCTCGACGTGCTCACCGAGTCCGAGGCGGCGCCCGCCACGCCGGCGCCGGTGGTCGACCTTAGCCACGAACTGGTCAGCCTGGCCCGCGCCGGCATGACCCCGGCGCAGATCGCCCGCCAGCTCGATTGCAGCGAGAAGAACGTCTACAACCTGTTGGCCGAGGCCATTGCCGCGCAGCAGCTGAGCCTGGAACAGGCCCTGGACCTGCCCGAGGAGCTGCTGGCCGAAGTGCAGGACGCCTTCCTCGAAGAGGACGGCGAGCTGCCGCCGGTAGCGGCTCTGGCCGGGCGCTTCGAGGGCCGCGTGCCGCAGGGCGTGCTGCATTGCGTGCGCGCCGCGCTGCAGGCCGAACTGGAAGTCTGAGACCGGCGCCGGCCATGCTGGCGCTCTGATGGCTGACAGAAAAGTGGCGTTTCGAGGCGACAAACTTGTGACGCGCTTCGCAACGGGCTAAGGTGTGCCCAAGACCTCCACCAGAAGAGGCGGACGTGCCACACCATGCCTGGCTCGACGACGTGCGCGCCAACCCCTACGCCGAACAGCTCGCCCGCGGTTTCCGCCGCCTGCGCTTCGACGCGCCCGTGGAAGGCGAGTACCGCGCCTACCTGCTGGAAGACAACTTCGCCCTCAAGTGCAGCGCCCTCGGCTTCGCCGTGCTGGCCTGGCTGGCGCTGGCGGCCATCGACCTGCTGCTGATCCCGGGGCCGGAGCACTGGAGCATGCTCGCCGTGCGTGCCGCGGTGCTGGTGCTGCTGGTGGTCTGCGGCGGGCTGATCCTGCAACGGCGCTTCGTGCGCCTGGTGGTGCCGCTGAGCCTCGCCTGCATCCTCGCCGTGGGCATCGGCGCCGCCGTGGTGGTGGGCATCGCCCACCGCGTCGACCCCGGCTATCCCTACGAGGGCCTGCTGCTGGTCAGCATGGCCGCCTACTTCCTGGTCGGCCTGCGCTTTTCCGAGGCGCTGGGCTCGGCCTCGCTGATCCTCCTGGCCTACCTGGGCTGCGAGCTCTACGCCGGCCTGGCGCCGGCCAAGCTGCTGAACAACCTGGTGTTCCTGCTGCTGGGCAACCTGGTCGGCGCGGTGGGCTGCTACCTGCTGGAGTACAAGTCCCGCGAGCACTTCCTGGTCAGCCGGCTGATGCGCCAGATGGCCGACCACGACGCCCTCACCGGCCTGCACAACCGGCGCAGCTTCGACCGCCAGCTGGGGCGCCTGTGGCGCCAGGCCCAGCGCGACGGCACGCCGCTGTCGCTGCTGCTCTGCGACGTCGACCACTTCAAGGCCTACAACGACCGCTACGGCCACCAGGCCGGCGACGAGGTGCTGCGCAGCATAGGCAGGGCCCTGGCGGCCAGCGCGCGGCGGCCGCTGGACATGGCCGTGCGCCTGGGCGGCGAGGAGTTCGCCGTGCTGCTCTACGGCACCGACCTGGACGAGGCCCGGCAGCGCGCCGAGGTGCTGCGCCAGGCGGTGCAGAGCCTGGGCATCAGCCACGAGGGTTCGAGCACCGCCGCGGAGGTGACGCTGTCCATCGGCGTTTCCTGCCTGCAACCCGGCGCCGCCTCGGCCCTGCAGGCGATCTACGCCCACGCCGACCGCGCCCTCTACGAGGCCAAGGCGTTCGGCCGCAACCAGGTGGTGGCCTGACCCATTCGGTCCCCCGTCCTGGCGCCGCCGGTGACTGCGCCCGCCGGCACGCCGGTGCTAGGATGCCGCCGACCCCGCAGCCGAGCGCCCGCCATGCAGCGACTGATCCAGGCCAACGGCCAGCCCCACTACGGGGTATTCGCCGATACCCCGCAGGACGTCAACCACCGCGACTTCGACTACCGCTCGCCCATGGGGCGCAAGCTGGGCGCGCTGAGCAAGTGGCGCAACTTCCACCAGTTCCAGTACTTCGGCCTGATCAGCCCGCAACTGATCGGCGGCTGCGCCCTGGCCGAACTGAGCCTGGTGGCCGTCGGCTTCGTCTACCTCTACGAGCCGCGCAGCGGGCGCATGCTCGAACGTCGCTTCAAATGCCCGCTGGGCCTGGGCACGCGCTTCTCGCAGCGCCCGGACGACGGCGCCTGCGAACTGCGCCAGGGGCGCAACCGGCTGCGCCTGGAGAACTCTGCCGGGCCGCTGCGCAAGCGCCTGTTGGTGGAACTGGACGACGGCACGCGCATCGACGCCTGTTTCGACGAGGCTGAACCGGCCTTCCAGCCCATGAGCCTGTGCACGCCCGCGGCGGTGAACGGCTGGGTATACGCACGCAAGGTCGCCGGGGTGCGCTGCGAGGGCCAGGTGCGCAGCGCCTTGGGCGATTTCGACCTGCGCGCCATCGACGCCTTCGCCCACCACGACTGGTCGGCCGGCTACATGCGCCGCGAGACCTTCTGGAACTGGGCCTGCCTGTCCGGCGAAGCGCAGGGGAGGCGGGTGGGGCTGAACCTGTCGTGCGGGGTCAACGAGACCAGCTTCACCGAGAACTGCTTCTGGCTCGACGGCGAGCTGTGCAAGGTCGACAGCGTGCGTTTCGAGTTCGACCGCGACCGGGAGCTGGGCCCCTGGCGCATCCGCTCCTTCGACGGCCAGGTGGACCTCACCTTCGAGGCCCGCGGCCTGCACCGCGAGCGCCTGAACCTGGGCCTGCTGGCGAGCAACTTCAAGCAGATCTTCGGGCGCTTCCGCGGCGAGCTGTGCCCCCATGGCCGCGCGCCGCTGGTCATCGACGACCTCTGGGGCTTCGTCGAGGACCAGTACGCCAAATGGTGAACGGGTAAAGCCCTGCGACAAAATGTCATTGTACGGGCTTGATTAGCCGACTAATAATTAGCCAAATCAATTAGCCTGAAACTGCTGCAGCACAATGACAGATAAAGACAAGCACTACTTCGGCACCCAACTGGCCCAGGCCTCGCGTGCATGGCGCGCCGAACTCGACCGCCGCCTCAGCCACCTGGGGCTTTCCCAGGCCCGTTGGCTGGTGCTGTTGCACCTGGCGCGCAATTCCGGCATCCCCACCCAGCGCGAGCTCGCGCAATCGGTCGGCGTCGAAGGCCCGACCCTCGCGCGCCTGCTCGACGGCCTCGAATCCCAGGGCCTGGTGCGCCGCCAGGCGGTGGCCGAGGACCGCCGCGCCAAGCGCATCTGCCTGACGCCCAAGGCCGACGTGCTGATCGCCGACATCGAGAACATCGCCGCCAGCGTACGCAATGACGTATTGGCCGGCATCGATGAGTCGGACATAGCAATCTGTCAGAAAATCCTCTCCCGCATCCTCTCCAACCTGGAAAAGAACTGAGCGATTCTTCACACTTTTTCGAGTAGAATTGCCAAACTTCTGACGGCTCCTACGGGGGCCGTCATCCGTTCGGAGTGGTACCCAGACCTTTCGCCGGGTTTCCGACGAATTGTCTTGACCTAGACGGGGCCTGCGCCTAATCGTGATAGCAATGAGCCTTTATGGCGTTGCCGGGCCAACCCACGTCCCGGATGGGCGTCTATATTGCATGGACAGCACGACCGATCGCACAGCGAGGTCAAGGATGGCCTGCAGACCTGGACACAACTGGGATGGGACCTATGGCTCGACTCACTCGCTTGCCGCTGGCAATGGCCGTACTCTCGGCACTCATGACTTCCCAGGCCCATGCTCTGGGGCTCGGCGACATCACCGTGCGCTCGGCGCTGAACCAGCCGCTGGATGCGGAGATCGAACTGCTGCAGCCCGGCGACCTGAGCAGTGACGAACTCATCGCCCGCCTGGCCGACATGGCCACCTTCGAGCGCATGGGCGTGGACCGCACCGCCTTCCTGCAGAACCTGCGCTTCACCCCGGTGATCCGTAACGGTCGCGGTTACATCCGTGTGGTTTCCACCCAGCCGGTGCATGAGCCCTACCTGAATTTCCTCCTCGAACTGGAGCGTCCCAACGGCCGCCTGCTGCGCGAGTACACACTGCTGATCGACCCGCCGGGCTATGCCGATGGCAGCTATGCCCAGAGCGCTCCCACGCGCGGCGCCGACAGCGGATCGGCAGCCAGCCGCCCGGCCAAGCGCAGTACGGCAGCGCGCCCGGCACCCGTTCCAAGCGTGCCCGTCGCCGCGGGCGAGGGGCGCTACACCACTGCCGCGGGCGACACCCTGTGGAGCATCTCCGGCCGCCTGGGCGCCAAGGGCGCCGCCCGCCAGGCGCTGATGACCCAGCTGCAGCAGCTCAACCCGCAGGCGTTCATCGGCGGCAACCCGCACCGCCTGCGCCTCGGCTACCAGTTGGTGCTGCCCGCCGGCCAGGCCGCGCCTGCGGCTGCCACGAACACCGCTGCCGCCGCGCCGACCAGCGCCGCGCCTGCCGCGCCGGCGCCGAGCGAGGCGACTGTGGCCCAGGCCCAGGGGCAACTGGCTGGCCTGACCGCCGAGCGCGAGCGCCTGAACCAGCGCATGGACACCCTGCAACAGCAGCTCGACACCCTGCAGAAGGCCCTGGAAAGCCGCGACCAGCAGGTGCAGAGCCTGCAGGCCGAGCTGGCCCGGCGCCAGGCCGAGCAAGCGGCCGCGCCGGCCAGCGCTCAGGTGCCTGAAGCCGCGCCTGCCGCACCCGTGGCTGCACCGGCTGCTGCGCCTGCGCCGACGGCGGAAGCCGCCAAGCCGGCGCCCCAGGCGCCCGCCGCGCAGGATGAAGAAAACGCTTCCCTGAGCCGCTATTGGCCGTGGGCCGCCCTGGCAGCCCTGGTGCTGGCCCTGGGCCTGGTCTACAAGCGCCGGCGCAAGCCCAGCGGCGACGAGCCGCCCCAGGCGCAGCCCGAGGCCGTCAGCCTGCCGCCGCTGGCGCCGGCCCGCCCGGCAGCACCGGCCAGGCCGGTGGTGGCTTCCGCCGTCGAGCCGCTGGCCAGCGTCAACGAAGCCTCCCTGGCACGGCTGCCGGCGGCCAGCAGCGACAGCCTGGAAGGGGCGAACATCTACATCGCCTACGGCCGCTTCGGCCAGGCCCGTGACATGCTGGTCAAGTCCGTCGCCGCCGAACCGCAGCGCCGCGACCTGCGTCTGAAGCTGCTGCTGGTGCTCGCCGAGCTCGGCGACCGGACCGCCTTCCACGAGCAGGAGCGGGCGTTGCAGGCGATGGGCGGCGACCAGAAGCAGATCGACCAGCTCAAGGCCCGCTACCCCGCCATGCTCGAGCGCGAAGACGAGCAGGCCATCAGCGACGGCCTCGGCGAATGGGACGGGCTGGAACTGGGCGACATCGGCGAGCACCCCGCGCCGGCACAGCCGCCGCTGAGCGACGCCGGCGACCTGAACCTGGGCGAACTGTCCCTGGACCTGGACTGGAACAGCCTGGACGCCTTCGATTCGCCCAAGGGCTCGCCGGCCAAGGGCGGCAAGGACCACACCGACGATCTGCTGAAGGATTTCCGCAGCAACCTGCGCGAGTTGCCCGAAGTCACCGAGTTCGACCTGGACGACGAACAGGCCGGCGCCTTCGGCCTGCCGAGCCGTTCCGGCGGCGAGCAGGACAAGTTGCTGGCCAGCCTCGACCAGGCCCGTGCCTGCATCGACCGCGGCGACCTCGACGAGGCCTACCGGATCCTTGAGCAGGTGTTGCAGAAGGGCGACAAGCAGGAACAGGAAGAGGCCCGCGAGCTGTTGGCGCGGATTGCCTGAAGCATCCTGAGTCATCCGGAGCCCGGCCTTGTGCCGGGCTTTTTGTTGCCTGAAGCCGGTGAGGCTCGGCGCTCGGGCTTTCCCCTCACCCCAGCCCTCTCCCGGAGGGAGAGGGGGCAGTACGTGCCGGCTGGGAGTGAGGTTTCAGCCGGAGAATCCTTACTCTCCGGCTAACTCCAATCTCCCCGAGCACACCGAACGGTCCCCTCTCCCTCCGGGAGAGGGTTAGGGTGAGGGAGCCGCAGGCCTGCTCCCTCAATCCCGAGGGGAATGGCGCGGGGGAGCAACTGTCTTGCAGGCCACGCCGGAGGGCTCTTCGTAGGAGCGAGCCGTGCCCGCTCGTACGGTAGGAGCGGATCTCATCCGCGAATCGCGCTGGGATGTCCGGCTATCGCGGACAAGGTCCGCTCCTACAGGGGAAGGAATACCGTGCCTCCCGGCGACCTGTAGGAGCGGGCCCTGCCCGCGATATCGCGCGCAGGGCGCGCTCCTACACCACCACACACCCCGTAGGATGGGTTGAGCGAAGCGATACCCATCACTGTGGCCGCATGGGTTTCGCAGGCTCAACCCATCCTACGAAGAGCGCCCTGGCGCAGTCGGCAAGACAGTCGCTCCTACACCCGCGTCCGACCGTAGGGCGAATAACCGTTCGCGGTTATCCGCCGCCAGCCGGAACACCTGCGCCCGAGGACGGCAGGGCTCCCTCAGAAATTCCGCCCCAGGTTCAGGTACACCGCATGCTCGTCGGCATCGTTGAGCCCATAGCTGAACGACAACGGCCCCAGCGGCGTCTCGAAGCCGAGCATGATGCTCATGGCGTTGATATAGCCGGTGTCGTAGCTGTTGTCGTTGTTCCACACCCGCCCGCGTTCCAGGCTGCCGCCGAGGTAGAAGGGGAAGTCCAGGGGCAGGAACGAACGCTCGGTCATGCGTCGGTAGTAGATCACCCGGCCGAGGCTGTAGTTCTGCCCGGCCAGGGCGTCCTGGCGGAAGCCGGAGAGCTCGCGCGCGCCGCCGAGCAGGAAGCTCGACACCACCACCTCGGCGTCGTCCAGGGTGCGCCCGTAGCCGCCGCCGAGTACCCAGGTGTTCGGCCCGCTGCTCAAGGCCTTGTCCAGGCGCAGTTCCCACTGGCGGTAGCGGTCGTCGTCGCCCAGCGACGGCGTGTGCTCGCGGTAGCTGGCCTGGATGTCCTCGCCCTCGCGGGGGAAGTCGACGTTGTCCATGGTGTCGAAGGAGTACTTCAGCTCGGCGTAGCCTTCGTTGAAGTGGAAGTCCGGCAGGTCCTGCTGGCCCACGCGCACGTCGGCCTTGCCGAAGGCCTGGGCCACGCCCAGGCGGATCTCGCCGTTGTTGGCGATCTGCCGGCCGAGGTTGAGGCCGTAGCCGTAGCGCTCCAGGCGGTATTCGGCGATGGGGTCGTCGTTGTCGGTGGCCTCGACGTTGCGCGCCTCGTTGAACAGGTAGGGCGCCACGAAGTAGCGCGAGCCGGCGTCCAGCGGCTGGTAGAACTCGCTGTAGAGTTCCTGCTGGTCGCCGATCTGCAGGCGCGTCAGCCATTCCGCGCCCAGGCGGTTGATGCCGTTGACGCGGTAGCTGGCGCCGACGTTGAAGGTGCTGTCGCCGCGCAGGTCGTCCGACAGGTTCAGGCCCAGGCGCAGGTAGTCGGTGCCGCTGCGCTTGCCCAGGGCATGGATGACCAGGGCGTTGCCGTCCTTCTCGCGGACCACGCGGTACTGCACCTGGTCGAAGTAGTCCAGGCCGTAGAGGGTGCTCATGTCGCTCTGCAGGCGCTCCAGGTCCAGCGGCTGGCCCAGCGGCTGGCGGATGTAGTGGCGGATCACCTCGTCGCCGACCTTGGAGTCGTTCTCCACGCGGATGCTGCCGATCACCGGGGTGCGCTCGTCCGGCGTGCGCGCCTCGGCCAGGGCCACGGCCTCCTGGTCGCGGGGCTTGCGCAGGGCGGCCAGGCGCGTGGCGAGGATGCTGGTAGCGCGGTAGCCGGCGTCGATCAGCTGCGGCACGCGGCCGAAGTCGGTGGAGCTGTAGCCGCTGAGCGGCGGCTGGATGAGCACGTCGTCGGGCTTGAGGGTGGCCAGCTGCGCCTCGGAATTCTTGCGCGTCATCAGGGTGACCGACTGGTTGAGCATGTCCACCACCGTCGTCAGTTGCTTGCGCTCCAGCAGCGGGTTGCCGATGTCGACCACGATGACCACGTCGACGCCCATCCTGCGCGCCACGTCCACCGGGATGTTGTCGACCATGCCGCCGTCCACCAGCAGCTTGCCGTCGACCTCCACCGGGGCGAACACCGCCGGGATCGACATGCTGGCGCGGATCGCCTGGGGCAGGTGGCCGCGGTCGAACACCACCTTCTCGCCGGTGGCGATGTCGGTGGCCACGGCGCGGAAGGGGATGGCCAGCTTGTCGAAGTCGCGGGTACCGCTGGTGTGCACCAGCAGGCTTTCCAGGAGCATGGTCAGGTTCTGCCCCTGGATGGCGCCCAGTGGCAGGCCGAGGGAGCCGTCGTCGCGGAAGCTGAGCTTCTGCTTGACCAGGAAGTCGCGGTCGTCCTGCTTGCGCCGGAAGGGCACGTCCACCCGCGGCGGCGAGTCGGACAGCGCCTGCTGCCAGTCCAGGCCGAGGGCGATGCGCTCCAGCTCCTTGGGCGTGTAGCCGGCGGCGTAGAGCCCGCCGACCACCGCGCCCATGCTGGTCCCGGCGATGGCGTCGATGTGGATGCCCTGTTCGTCCAGGGCCTTGAGCACGCCGATGTGGGCCAGGCCGCGGGCGGCGCCGCCGGACAGCACCAGGCCGATCTTCGGCGGGTGCCCGGCGGCGAGGGTGGACAGCGGAAGGAACAGCAGCAGGGCGAACAGCAGGCGGCGCATGGGGCGGGGTCCGATCGGGCTTCCAGGCGGCTATTATAGGCATCCCAGAGCAGGAGCCCGGTCGCCATGAGCCAGCCCAGAGCGGAAATCGTCATCACCTATTGCACCCAGTGCCAGTGGCTGCTGCGCGCCGCCTGGCTGGCCCAGGAACTGCTCAGCACCTTCGCCGACGACCTCGCCCGGGTGAGCCTGGAGCCCGGCACCGGCGGGGTGTTCCGCATCACCTGCGACGGCGAGCAGATCTGGGAGCGCAAGGCCGACGGCGGCTTCCCCGAGGCCAAGGTGCTCAAGCAGCGGGTCCGCGACCGCATCGACCCGCAGCGCGACCTGGGGCACAACGACCGGCCGTGAGTCGGGTGTTTCGTTAGTGAGCTATCTTTTCCTGCCTTATATCAAAGGCTGCCGGCGTCGCGCGCAATAGCCTGTGGGCAACTCATTCTCCCCAGGGGAGGGTTGCCACATGAGCATCATCGTCACCGGGGCGGCCGGCTTCATCGGCAGCAACCTCGTCAAGGCGCTGAACCGGCGTGGTGAAACCGACATCATCGCGGTCGACGACCTGACCGAGGGCGACAAGGTCCGCAACCTGGCCGACTGCGACATCGCCGACTACCTGGACAAGCGCGACTTCGTCGAACGCTACGCCCGCGGCGGCTTCGGCGTGGTCCGCGCGCTGTTCCACCAGGGCGCCTGCTCCAGCACCCTGGAAGGCGACGGCCGCTACCTGATGGACAACAACTACCGCTACAGTTGCGACCTGCTGGAAGCCAGCCTGAAGCTCGGCGTACCGTTCATCTACGCCTCCTCGGCGGCGGTGTATGGCGCCGGCCGCGACTTCCGCGAGCTGCGCGAGTACGAGCGGCCGCTGAACGCCTACGGCTACTCCAAGTTCCTCTTCGACCAGCGCGTGCGCCGCGCCCTGCCGCAGGCGCGCAGCCAGATCGTCGGGCTGCGCTACTTCAACGTCTACGGCCCGCGGGAGCAGCACAAGGGGCGCATGGCCTCAGTGGCCTTCCACTGCTTCGAGCAGTTCCGCGCCAGCGGCAAGGTGCAACTGTTCGGCGAATACGGCGACTACCTGGCCGGCGGCCACCTGCGCGACTTCGTCTACGTGGACGACGTGGCGCGGGTCAACCTGCACTTCCTCGACAACCCCGGCCGCAGCGGCATCTTCAACCTCGGCAGCGGCCGCGCCCAGCCCTTCAACGACGTGGCCCTGGCAGTGATCAACAGCCTGCGCGCGCAGCAGGACCAACAGCCGCTGGACCTGCAGCAGGCCATCGCCCAGGGCCTGCTGGAATACATCGAATTCCCCGACAGCCTGCGCGGCAAGTACCAGTGCTACACCTGCGCCGACATCGCCTTCCTCCACGAGGCCGGCTACCGCGCGCCCATGCTGGGCGTGGAGGAGGGGGTGGAGCGTTATTGCCGGTGGTTGCTGGAACAGGCCGCCTGAGGCCCGCTCAGGCGGTGGGGTCCTGGCCGAGCACCTTGCCCAGCGCCACCCGGGCGTCTTCCAGCTGCACCAGCGAGGCGTGCCGTGCGCCCAGGGCGTCGTGGTTCTTGATCGCGGTGAGTATCGCCTTGTGCCGCGGCAGCGCCAGCTCGTGGAAGTTGGGGCGCTGGTTGGAATAGCGCATCGATTCCCTCAACGCCAGCGACAGCATGTTGCACAGGTAGGCCAGCAGGTCGTTGTGGGTGGCGTCGGCGATGCGCGTGTGGAAGTCCAGGTCCGGCTGCAGACGTTCCTCGTGGGTGCGCGCCGCCTCCATGCGTTGGTAGGCCTCTTCTATGGCCTCCAGGTCTTCCTCGCTGGCGTTGGTCGCGGCCAGGGCCGCGGCGGCCGGCTCGATGACCCAGCGCACGCTGGATAGGGTGCTGAAGAACTCCTGCTGCGGGGTGCACTGCATCAGCCAGTGCAGCACATCCGGGTCGAGCATGTGCCAGTCGCGCTTGGGCCGCACCAGGGTGCCCAGACGGGGCCGCGCGTAGATCAGGCCCTTGGCCGTGAGCACGCGCATGGCCTCGCGGAACACCGGACGGCTGACCGCGTACTCCTCGCACAGGCTGGCTTCGGAAGGCAGCTTCTGCTCGGGCTGCAGCCGGCCGGAAACGATCTGCATACCCAGGTCCTGGACCAGGGTGGCATGCATGCTCTTGCGCGGTTTGGGCTTGCGGTAGTCCATGTGCTCGGGCGGCGATCCATGAGGGCTGGGCGCCGCATCATAGCATCGCCGCCGGCACTGGCGCCCGGCCTGCGCCGGGAGCCCCGGCTTCAGTGGGAGTGGCGGGGCACGGCGCTGCCGCGGCAGCCGACCAGGAAGTCGAAGTCGCAACCTTCGTCGGCCTGCATCACATGGTCCACGTAGAGCCGCGCGTAGCCGCCGCTGATCAGCCTCGGTGGCGGTTGCAGGTCGGCCAGGCGAGCGGCGAGTTCCTCGTCGGGGATGTCCAGGTGCAGGCGGCCCTGGTGGCAATCCAGCTCGATCCAGTCGCCCTCGCGGACCACCGCCAGCGGGCCGCCGGCGGCGGCCTCCGGGGCGACGTGGAGGACCACGGTGCCGTAGGCGGTGCCGCTCATGCGCGCGTCGGAGATACGCACCATGTCGGTCACGCCCTGGGCCAGCAGCTTGGCCGGCAGGCCCATGTTGCCGACCTCGGCCATGCCCGGGTAGCCCTTGGGCCCGCAGTGCTTCATCACCAGTACCGAGCTGGCGTCCACCTCCAGCTGCGGGTCGTTGATCCGTGCCTTGTAGTCCTCGAAATTCTCGAACACTACCGCGCGGCCGCGGTGGCGCATCAGTTCGGGGGTGGCCGCCGAGGGCTTGAGCACCGCGCCCTTGGGCGCCAGGTTGCCGCGCAGCACGCAGATGCCGCCATCGGCCACCAGCGGCTTGTCGATCGGGCGGATCACCTCCTCGTCATACAGAGGCGCCTCGCGGCAGTTGTCCCATAGCGCCTTGCCGTTGGCGGTGAGTGCGGCGGGATGGGGAAGCAGGCCGTTCTCGCCGAGGCGGCGGATCACCGCGGGCAGGCCGCCGGCGTAGTAGAACTCCTCCATCAGGAAGCGCCCGGAAGGTTGCAGGTCGACCAGGGTCGGGGTGCTGCGGCCGACGCGGGTCCAGTCGTCCAGTTGCAGGTCCACACCAATGCGCCCGGCGATGGCCTTGAGGTGGATCACCGCGTTGGTCGAGCCGCCGATGGCGGCGTTGACGCGGATAGCGTTCTCGAAGGCCTCGCGGGTGAGGATCTTCGACAGCCGCAGGTCCTCGTGGACCATGTCGACGATGCGCATGCCGGACAGGTGGGCCAGCACGTAGCGGCGCGAGTCCACCGCCGGTATGGCGGCGTTGTGCGGTAGCGAGGTGCCCAGCGCCTCGGCCATGCAGGCCATGGTGGAGGCGGTGCCCATGGTGTTGCAGGTGCCGGCCGAGCGCGACATGCCGGCCTCGGCGGAAAGGAATTCGTTGAGGTCGATCTGCCCGGCCTTATAGGCCTCGTGCATCTGCCAGACGATGGTGCCGGCGCCGATGTCGCGGCCCTTGTGCTTGCCGTTGAGCATGGGCCCGCCGGTGACCACGATGGCCGGCACGTCGCAGCTGGCGGCGCCCATCAGCAGGGCGGGAGTGGTCTTGTCGCAGCCGGTGAGCAGCACCACGGCGTCCACCGGGTTGCCACGGATGGCTTCCTCCACGTCCATGCTCGCCAGGTTGCGGGTGAGCATGGCGGTGGGGCGCAGGTTCGATTCGCCGTTGGAGAACACCGGGAACTCCACCGGGAAGCCGCCGGCTTCCAGCACGCCTTTCTTCACGTGCTCGGCGATCTTGCGGAAGTGCGCGTTGCAGGGAGTCAGCTCGGACCAGGTGTTGCAGATGCCGATGATCGGCTTGCCCTGGAACTCGTGGTCCGGGATGCCCTGGTTCTTCATCCAGCTGCGGTACATGAAGCCGTTCTTGTCGGCGGTGCCGAACCACTGGGCGGAGCGCAGGACGGTTTTTTTGTCAGGCATGGGATAGGTGCTCTTATTGTATTACTAATTTGTCGGTGTTTCGGCAATCTACTGCGTGATTTGCGCTTTGTGAAGGGTTGTTGTGATTAATAGTAATACTATATAGTCGATTCTACCGAGCTGAAGGCCTGCCAGAAATGCCTCGGCCGTGCGCAGTTCCCATTACAAGAACAATCGGAGTCCCCGCCATGATTCAGGAACAGCGGCTCGTCCGCCGGATCACGCTGAAACTCATTCCCTTCCTGGTGCTGCTGTACCTGGTCGCCTACGTGGACCGTTCCGCCGTCGGTTTCGCCAAGCTGCACATGGGGGCCGACGTGGGCATCGGCGACGCCGCCTACGGCTTCGGCGCCGGTCTCTTCTTCATCGGCTATTTCCTCTTCGAAGTACCCAGCAACCTGTTGCTCGACCGCTTCGGCGCACGCCGCTGGTTCGCCCGCATCCTGATCACCTGGGGCGCCATCACCATCGGCATGGCCTTCGTCAGCGGGCCCAACAGCTTCTACGTGATGCGTTTCCTGCTCGGCGCCGCCGAGGCCGGCTTCTTCCCCGGGGTGCTGTACTACATCACCCAGTGGTACCCGGTGCGCCACCGCGGCAAGATCCTCGGCTTCTTCATCCTTTCCCAGCCGCTAGCGATGCTGGTGACCGGGCCGCTGTCCGGCGCACTGCTGGGGCTCGACGGTCACTTCGGGCTGCATGGCTGGCAATGGCTGTTCATCTGCATCGGCACGCCGGCGGTGCTGCTCGCCTGGCCGACCCTGCGCCTGCTGCCGGACGGCCCGGACAAGGTGCGCTGGCTGAGCGAACCCGAGCGTGCCTGGCTCAAGGAGCAGTTGCAGAACGACCTGCGCGAGTTCGGCCAGACCCGCCACGGCAACCCGCTGCACGCCCTGAAGGACCGCCGTGTGCTGCTGCTGGCGCTGTACTACCTGCCGGTGACCCTGAGCATCTACGGCCTGGGCCTGTGGCTGCCGACGCTGATCCACCAGTTCGGCGGCAGCGACCTGGTCACCGGCTTCGTCTCGGCGGTGCCCTACCTGTTCGGCATCATCGGCCTGCTGGTGGTGCCGCGCAGCTCCGACCGCCTCAACGACCGCTATGGCCACCTCGGCGCGCTCTACGCCCTGGGCGCCCTGGGCCTGTTCCTCAGTGCCTGGCTGAGCGTGCCGGTGCTGCAACTGGCGGCGCTATGCCTGGTGGCTTTCGCGCTGTTCTCCTGCACGGCGGTGTTCTGGACCCTGCCGGGACGCTTCTTCTCCGGCGCCAGCGCGGCGGCCGGCATCGCGCTGATCAACTCCATCGGCAACCTCGGTGGCTACCTGGGCCCGTTCGGCATAGGCGCGCTGAAGGCGTACACCGGGAACCTGGCCTCGGGCCTGTACTTCCTGTCGATGGTGATGCTGCTGGGCCTGGTGCTCACCGGCGTCGTATACAGCCGCCTGGAGCGGCGCCAGCGCGAAGGCGCGGCGCTGGCCGGCAGTTCCCGTTGAACCCGACAACCGACAAGCGAGCAAGAGCATGCGACTGATCCAATTCGAAACCGCCGCCGGCGAACGCCGGGTCGGCGTGGTGGAGGGCCGGCGCGCCCTCGAGGTCCAGGACGCCAGCAGCGTACGTGTCCTGGCCCTGGCAGCCATCGAGGCCGGCCGGGACCTGACCGGCGAAATCCTGGCCAGGGGCCAGGGCGAAGCCCACGACTACCCGGCGCTGCTGCGCGAGGGGCGCGTCCTGCCGCCGCTGGACCACGAGGACCCGGCGCACTGCCTGGTCACCGGCACCGGCCTGACCCACCTGGGCAGCGCCGCCACCCGCGACAAGATGCACCAGCAACAGGCCGAGGCGGCTGCCGTCACCGACAGCATGCGCATGTTCCAGTGGGGTGTGGAGGGCGGCCGCCCGCCTGCCGGCCAGGCTGGTGCGCAGCCGGAATGGTTCTACAAGGGCGACGGCGGCATAGTCGTGCGCCCCGGCGCCGCGCTGCCGCTGCCGGATTTCGCCGAGGATGCCGGCGAGGAGCCGGAACTGGTCGGCCTCTACGTCGTTGGCCCTGATGCGCGGCCCTACCGTGTGGGCTTCGCCCTGGGCAACGAGTTTTCCGACCACGTGATGGAGCGCCGCAACTACCTGTACCTGGCGCATTCCAAGCTGCGCTTCTGCAGCTACGGCCCGGAGCTGCGCCTGGGCGAACTGCCGCGCCACCTGGAGGGCAGCAGCCGCATCCTGCGCGACGGCCAGGTGCTGTGGGAGAAACCCTTCCTCTGCGGCGAGGAAAACATGTGCCACAGCCTGGAGAACCTGGAGTTCCACCACTTCAAGTATGCGCAGTTCCTGCGCCCGGGCGATGTCCACGTGCATTACTTCGGCACCGCCACCCTGTCGTTCGCCGACGGCGTGCAGGCGCGCCCCGGCGACGTCTTCGAGGTCAGTCTGGGCGAGTTCGGCGAGCCCCTGCGCAATGGCATCGCTCCGGCCGCCGAGACTCCGCGGCCGGGGCTCGTCCGGGCGCTCTGAGCGCCCACCCCCCGCGCGTCGGCCAGGCGCCTATCCGGGGCCTGCAGCGCGGCTTCCGCCACGGCCCCAGGTCCGACCCGCCCCCCAGGGGCCATGCGGGCCCACGAGGCCCGGCAGTTTTTTCCGTAGAACCAGGAGACCCTCCATGTTCGGACACAACTTCATCGGCGGCGCACGCACCGCCCAGGGCAACCTGACCCTGCAAAGCCTCGACGCCAGCACCGGCGAGGCGCTGCCCTACAGCTTCCACCAGGCCACCCCGGAAGAGGTGGACGCCGCCGCGCTCGCCGCCGAAGCGGCCTTCCCGGCCTACCGCGCGCTGCCCGACGCGCGCCGCGCCGAATTCCTCGACGCCATCGCCGCCGAACTGGATGCCCTGGGCGAAGACTTCATTGCCATCGTCTGCCGCGAGACCGCCTTGCCGGCGGCGCGTATCCAGGGCGAGCGCGCTCGCACCAGCAACCAGCTGCGCCTGTTCGCCCAGGTGCTGCGCCGCGGCGACTACCACGGCGCGCGCATCGACCGCGCGCTGCCGGAACGCCAGCCGCTGCCGCGTCCGGACCTGCGCCAGTGCCGCATCGGCGTCGGCCCGGTGGCGGTGTTCGGCGCCAGCAACTTCCCGCTGGCGTTCTCCACCGCCGGCGGCGACACCGCAGCGGCGCTGGCCGCCGGTTGCCCGGTGGTGTTCAAGGCCCACAGCGGACACATGGCGACCGCCGAGCACGTCGCTTCGGCCATCGTCCGCGCGGCGCAGGCCACCGGCATGCCGGCCGGGGTGTTCAACATGATCTACGGCGGCGGCGTCGGCGAGCGGTTGGTCAAGCACCCGGCGATCCAGGCCGTCGGCTTCACCGGCTCGCTCAAGGGCGGACGCGCGCTGTGTGATCTGGCCGCGGCCCGGCCGCAGCCGATCCCGGTGTTCGCCGAGATGAGCAGCATCAACCCGGTGCTGGCGCTGCCGGCGGCGTTGGCCGCGCGTGGCGAGCAGGTGGCTGCGGACCTGGCCGCCTCGGTGGTGCTGGGCTGCGGGCAGTTCTGCACCAACCCCGGCATGGTGATCGGCATCGCCTCGGCCGAGTTCTCCGCCTTCGTCGCCAGCCTAACCGGGCGCATGGCCGACCAGCCGGCGCAGACCATGCTCAACGCCGGCACCCTGAAGAGCTACGAACGCGGCATCGCCGCCCTGCACGCGCACGCCGGCATCCGCCACCTGGCCGGCCAGCCGCAAAAAGGCCGCCAGGCGTTGCCACAGCTGTTCCAGGCCGACGCGCGCCTGCTGATAGAGGGGGACGAACTGCTGCAGGAGGAGGTCTTCGGGCCGGTCACCGTGGTCGTCGAAGTGGCCGATGCCGCCGAGCTGCAGCGTGCCTTGCAGGGGCTGCGCGGCCAGCTCACCGCGACCCTGATCGCCGAGCCGGAGGACCTCTCGTGCTTCGCCGCCCTGGTGCCCCTGCTCGAGCGCAAGGCCGGGCGCCTACTGCTCAACGGCTACCCGACCGGCGTGGAAGTCTGCGACGCCATGGTCCACGGCGGCCCCTATCCGGCCACCTCGGACGCCCGCGGCACCTCGGTGGGCACCCTGGCCATCGACCGCTTCCTGCGCCCGGTGTGCTACCAGAACTACCCTGACGCACTGTTGCCCCCCGCCCTCAAGGACGCCAACCCGCTGGGCATCGCCCGCCTGGTGGACGGCGTCGCTAGCCGCGAGCCCCTCTAGCCGCCCCGACATCGGCTGCATCGCCCGCGCCGGCGGGCGATGTATCGGTTGTTTTGCCTGGTACGGGTAGCTGTTGCCGTACCCGGTGTCGGCCGTCGCAAACTTTGCTTAAGACGCCCCTGCACGCCATGTGATTTATGACTGTTCGGCACATGGGGTGGTAAGGGGAGTGCTGCCCGGGTTTTGTTCATTTCTCTATTGGCTGCGGGATTCTTCCTGAGGCTAGGTTTTGTCCGCGTAATTGATTGCCTTGTGTTAGTTATCGTCGTGGGTGACTGACCGAGGAGGTGAACGTGGCAATCCATGGATATCTGCGTAAGGCAGGCAGCAGCGGCGAAGCGAAGAAAGGTACGTATCGAGGTTGGGTCAGGGAAGCTGGTCGAGCGAATGGCGTGGCAAGCAAGACCGATGCATAGGGAGTGTGCGGATGAGCAGAATATATTGCTATGCGGACGAGTGCGGCTTTACCGCGGCGGATTTGTTTTGGACTGTCGCGATTGAAACTACGTTGGAAGAATTGGGGCTCGATGATGTTGCCGCTGCTTTGGCTATCATTGGCGGTATGAATATCGTGGCACCGCCCCGTGGAAAACTCGCGGGCACTACACCCAATACGAGTTTGCTGTCCTTGCATTTGCGGCGTGTGCTGAAAAAGAAAAAAATTCCGGGTAGCTTGCGATTACCAAGCTTGACTGGCTGGGCGCCACCCAGAATAGCCTATACAAAGAGCGTAGGGGCATTCATCGCTCGAGCTATACCGGTTGTAGGTTGGGCCTATACGGTGGTCGAAATCGGGACGATTGCATATAAAATCGTCACGAAGTACGACTCGCTTGTTTCGACCGAGGACAGGTTCTTTTGAATGTATTGCCCGAACTGCCAATAGATAGAAAGTTGCTGGACGAGGTTGTGATCTTCTATCAGGAGAGTCTTGGCTTCGGAAAAAGAGACTTCGAGACGCTCAGTTTCGCGACCCGGATCAATCAAGACCTGGGCGTCGATGGCGATGACTCCAATGATCTGGTTCCGCCTTTCTTCCAGCATTTCCAGGTGGACACCGCGGAATACGATTGTCTGCGTTACTTCCGCCCCGAAGGATTCGGTCCCTTCTACAGGAGACCGAAAGACAAGGCGCGCCAAGGTGACAAGGCCTTTACGTTCGGCATGCTTTACCAGGCGGCCCTGATGAAGAAGTGGTGCCAGGCGGCATTCGAGTCGGCCCAATGGCGGAGCGAGAGGCTCTATGTGCGGACGGAGGAATTGCCTGTGAAGGGGTTCGTCATCCGCAATTGATGGCTACCAGGCTTCGCGCCGATTGCGTTCCCTCTCCACATGAACCGTGTTGCGGATGTATCGGTTGTTTTACCCAGTCTTTACCAAGCGCTGACAACCGACAGGCCCCGGACGAGCGATGATAGGCACCATGAAAGGCGGGTGCTTGGGCGCCCGTGTCCGGAGGTGCAATCAAGATGTCGTCGCAAGCCGTGTTCAAGTCGATCGCCGCTGCCTTGGCCCTGAGCCTGTCGGCCGCCGCCGTGGCCGGACCGCCCGGTTATGGTCCCGGCCCGGGGCATGGCTGGGGGCCGGGCCCCGGGCATGGCCATGGCCTGCCGGATTATGCGCGGTCGCTGTGGATCGGCAGTGCGCTCTATTTCGTCGCTGCGGGCACCTACTACCTGTGGAACGCCGACCGTCGCGAATACGTGGTGGTGGAGCCGCCGCCGGCGGTGCAGCAGGCGCCGGCAGGCGTGAGCTACGACGTGATTGCCTACCCGGCGCGCGGGCAGACGCCCGACCAGCAGAGCCGCGACCGCTACGAGTGCCACACCTGGGCCGTTGGCCAGAGCGGCTTCGACCCGGCCGCGGCCAGCCAGGCGCCGGCACCGGGTGTGGCGGATACCTACCGGCGGGCGCTGGGCGCCTGTCTGAACGGGCGCGGCTACAGCATCAACTGAAACAACCGGCCCCGGGCCGGACCGAACAGGTCGCTTCGCAGGCAATCGTGCGGTGATTCCTTGGCAATCCCTCCCCAGGGCAAGGAGTCGGGTTACGCATGCTGCGGGGCGGCCTTCTTATTTTTCCCGACGCTATTGGAGCGGAATCATGCCCTCACCCCAGCCCTCTCCCGGAGGGAGAGGGGGCCGTTCGGAGCGGGGCTGAGTCCGGAGCCATCCTGAAACGTCTACGGCGTATTCGCCGAATCGCGGACAGAGTCCTGCACCTTCCGGCAGTGCCCCGTAGGATGGCGTTGAGCGAAGCGATACCCATCGCCATGGTCCGATGGGTATCGCAGGCTCAACCCATCCTACGAAAAGCGCCCCGGTGCGCTGGGCAAGACAGTTGCTCCTACAGCTCCAGGGAAGCACGGGCGTAGGAGCGGACTCCGTCCGCGATTGGATTCACCGGCCACGCCGGACGTCCCGGCAGCACAGGCTAAGCGGCACTACGCGCACTGAGGAAGGTGGCGAAGATGATCAGCGCGCCACCGGCCAGCATCCGCAGGCTCGGCTGTTCGCCGAACAGCACGGCGGCGAAGGCGATGCCGTAGACCGGTTCCAGGGCGAAGATCACCGCCGCGGTGCGCGCCTTGATCAGTTGCAGGCTGGCGACGAACAGGCTGTGCGCCACGCCCGTGCACAGCACCCCCAGCAGCACCAGCCACAGCCAGTCCAGCGCGCGCACCTTGGGTAGTTCGAACAGGGCCAGCGGCGCCAGGCAGAGGACGATGGTGAGGTTCTGCGCGAAGGCCGAGAGGATCGGGTCCAGCCCGCGCACGCTGGCGCGGTTGGCCAGCGACAGCAGGGCGAACAGCAGGCCGGAGGCGATGCCCCAGAACAGCCCGGCGGTGGCGCCCTGGCTGAAGTCCAGGTTCGGCGTCACCAGCACCAGGCCCAGGCACACCAGCCCCACCACCAGGTACTCGGCGCGACGGATGCGTTCGCGGAACAGCAGCCCTTCCAGCAGCACGGTGAAGGCCGGGAAGCTGGCGAAACCCAGGGTGGCCACGGCGACGTTGCCCACCTTCACCGCGAGGAAGAAGGTCAGCCAGTGCGCGCACAGCAGCAGCCCGCTGCCGGCCAGCGCGGCGGCCTGGCGCAGGCTTGGCCGCGGTTGCGCCGCCAGGTGCCCGGCGAAGGCGCCGCCCAGCGCCGCCAGGCCGAACAGCGCGCGGCCGAAGACGATCACCAGCGGGGCGGCGAGGATGAGTTTGCCGAAGATGCCGCTCAGGCCGAACATCAGGGCGCCTACGTGCAGGCCGACCAGGGCCGAGCGGGGTGTCAGTCGGGGAACGCGCATTGCTTCTCTATCTATCGCGGGATCGCAGGTGCTCGATGAGCCAGTCGCCTGGCGGTTGAAGGCCTCAGGCCAGGCGCGCGCCGTTGGGCAGCGGCTTGTCGAAGCCGGCCAGCACCACTTTGTCGTCGCTGTCGTAGACGCCGGTGACCAGCACTTCCGAGCGCACTCCGGCGATGGACTTGGGGGCGAAGTTGCAGACGCACAGGACCTGGCGGCCGAGCAGTTCGTCGAGGGAATAGTGCGCGGTGATCTGCGCGCTGGAGGTCTTCAGCCCCAGCGGGCCGAGGTCGACCTGCAGGATGTACGCCGGCTTGCGCGCCTTGCTGTTGGGTTCGGCGTGGACGATGGTGCCCACGCGCAGTTCGACGCGTTCGAAATCCTGCCACTCGATGGTCTCTGCCGACATCGCCGATCTCCTCAGCTCATCTGCTCAATGATGGGGCGGCAGTCTAGGGCGTGGCGGGGCGTTTGTCTGTCGCGCGGCTAGCGGGAATTGTCGCGCGCCTCGCGGCGGATCTGCCGCGGCGTGCTGCCGAACTGGCGGACCAGTGCGGCGGTGAAGGCGCTCTGCGAGGCGTAGCCGACCCGCGCGGCGATCTCGCCCACCGCCAGGTGCGTGGCGCAGAGCAGTTCGCGGCCCAGTTGCAGGCGGCGCTGGCGCACGTAGTCCATGGGCGTCTGCCCGGTTTCGGCGAGGAAGCGGGTGTGGAAGCGCGCCGCCGACAGCCCGGCCAGCTGCGCCAGGTCGGCGACCTGCAGCGGGTGCCCGGCGTGGCGGTCGACGTAGGCGTCCAGGCTGGCCAGCGGCAGGCGCGCCGGTTCCTCGGCGGCGTGCATGCCGGCCAGGCTGGCGAGCAGCAGCAGGGCGCCCTGGCGGGCGATCACCGGGTCCTGCAGGGGGCTGGCGGCCAGCCAGTGCACCAGTTGCCCCTGGGCCGGGTTCAGGGCCAGGGCGGCGGGGCGTTCCAGCAGGCGGCGGATGCTCTGCGCGTGTTCGCCCAGGCCGCGCAGCAGCAGGTCCTCGTCCTCCAGGTCGAACACCAGGCACTGGCTGCCGCCGGGGGCGGCGCAGGCGTGGTGCGCGCCGCGCGGCACCACCGCGAAGTGCTGGCGGGTGACGCGGCTGCCCAGGCCGTCGACCTCGAACTCCAGGTCGCCGGACAGCCCCAGGACCAGTTGCGCGTGGTCGTGGCTGTGGGCGAGGTGCTCGTGGCTGTAGCGGCGCAGGGAGAGGATCTGGCTCATGGCGGGCTCCGGGGGCAGGCCCACAGTCTAGCGCGGCGCAGGCTGTCACGGGACTGTCGCACGGCCGTCACGCGCGGGTCACCGCCGGGCCGGAAAATCGACTAAACCCCGCCGGAGGCCGCCCATGACCAGCGCCCAACGCCTGATGCCGACCAAGAAACAACGGGTGCGCACCCTGTGGATATCCGACGTCCACCTGGGCACGCGCGACTGCCAGGCCGAGCACCTGGCGGGCTTCCTCAAGCGCTACCACGCCGAGCGCATCTACCTGGTGGGCGACATCATCGATGGCTGGAAGCTGCGCGGCGGCATCTACTGGCCGCAGGCGCACACCAACGTGATCCGCCGCCTGCTGACCATGAGCAAGCGCGGCACCGAGGTGATCTACGTCACCGGCAACCACGACGAGTTCCTGCGCCGCTACTCCACGCTGCTGCTGGGCAACATCCGCCTGGTCGACGAGATCGAGCACACCACCGCCGACGGCCGCCGCCTGCTGGTGATCCACGGCGACCAGTTCGACGTCATCACCCGCTACCACCGCTGGCTGGCGTTCCTCGGCGACTCGGCCTACGAGTTCACCCTGACCCTCAACCGCTGGCTGAACCACTGGCGCAGCCGCTACGGCTATGGCTACTGGTCACTGTCGGCGTACCTCAAGCACAAGGTGAAGACCGCGGTGAACTTCATCAGCGACTTCGAGGAAGCCATCGCCCACGAAGTCCACAAGCGCGGGCTGAACGGCGTGGTCTGCGGGCACATCCACCACGCAGAGATCCGCCGGATCGGCGAGGTGGAATACCTCAACTGCGGCGACTGGGTGGAGTCCTGCACGGCGCTGATCGAGCACTGGGACGGCAGCATCCAGCTCTACCGCCTGGCCGAGGAGCAGCTCCAGCACGCCAGCGAGGCCATCGTCGCCGAGCCGGCGGCATGAGGCTGCTGATCGTCAGCGACGCCTGGGCGCCGCAGGTGAACGGCGTGGTGACCAGCCTGCGCGCGCTGGTCGCCGAACTGGAAGCGATGGGGCACCAGGTGCGCCTGCTGTCGCCGGCCGAGTTCCGCAGCCGGCCCTGCCCGAGCTACCCGGAAATCCCCCTGGCCTGGGACCTGTGGAAGGTCGGCCCGGCCATCGAGGCCTTCGCCCCGGACTGCGTGCACTTGGCCACCGAGGGCCCGTTGGGCTGGGCCGCGCGGCGCTGGCTGTTGCGCCGCGGCCTGGCCTTCACCACGGCGATCCACACGCGCTTCCCGGAATACCTGAACAACCGCTGGGCCTGGTTGCCGCTGGCGTTCGGCTATGCCGTGCTGCGCCGCTTCCACGCCCCCAGCGCGGCGGTGCTGGTGAGCAGCGAGCGCATGCGTGGCGCCTTCACCGATTGGGGCGTGCAAGGTCTGGAGTTGTGGCGCAAGGGCGTGGATATCACGCAATTCCAGGCGGGACCGGGGCCTGTCGAGGGCCCGGTGTTCCTCTATGTCGGGCGCCTGGCGCCGGAGAAGAACCTGGAAGCCTTCCTCGACCTGGACTTGCCCGGGCTCAAGCGGGTGGTCGGCGACGGCCCATTGCGTAGCGCATTGCAGGCGCGTTATCCCCAGGTGGAATTCCTCGGCTACCGCCATGGCGAGACGCTGGCCGAAGCCTATCGCGCGGCCAGCGTGCTGGTGTTTCCCTCGCGTACCGACACCCTCGGCCTGGTGATGTACGAGGCCCTGGCCTGCGGCACGCCGGTGGCCGCCTTCCCGGTGCCGGGCCCGCTGGACGTGCTGGAGGAGGGCGTCACCGGAGCCATCGATCCCGACCTGGGCAAGGCCTGCCTGCGCGCCTTGCGGCTGGACCGCCAGGCCTGCGCCGAGTGGGCCGCCGGGCAGTCCTGGCGGCTCTCGGCGCAACAGTTCCTGGCCCTGCAGCGGCCGCTCGGCGAGCCGGGCGGAGTGGTCGAGGCCGAGGTCCTGGCCGACTGAGGCCTAGTGGAACAGGTCGCGGTCGCTGTCCAGGCTCTGGTCCACCAGCCACTTGCCGTGGGCGATGGAGGCGTGCTGCGCGGCGTCCAGATCGGCGAGGAAGGCCATCTTCGTCGGCAGCGGCTGGCGCCGCGTGCTGCGTCCGTCCGGGGCGATGATCTGGCAGCCGCCGGCATAGGGCGTGGGCAGCCCCGGGTGTTCGAAGACGCGGGCGATGATGGTGTAGTCGCGATGGGTGCATTGCAGGGTTTGCATGGCATGGACCTCGCTGTCGGGCCAGGGGGCGCCGCCTGCGCCATTGCCGGCGCCAGGCGCCGCGCCGCTCTGGCGTGGCTGTCCCGCCGGTGGCGGGGCCTGTGCTTTCGCGTATCCCCACCTTAGAACAGCGGGCCGGCCGTGCAAGGACGGGGCGACGAAGGGCGCCGCGGCACTTTTCTTCCGCCGCGCCCGGCGCCAGACTGTCGGCATGCCTATCCATAGACTTTCCCGCCTCGGCGACCTCGCGCCCGGCCAGTGGGACGCCCTGCTGCCGGACGCCCAGCCGTTCCTGCGCCACGCCTTCCTCGCCAGCCTGGAGGACAGCGGCAGCGTCACCGCGCGCACCGGCTGGCGCCCGGCGCACCATGTGCTGCTCGACGACGCCGGGCGGCTGCGTGCGGCGCTGCCGGCCTATGTGAAGGCGCATTCCTACGGCGAATACGTGTTCGACTGGGGCTGGGCGGACGCCTGCCAGCGCGCCGGCATCCGCTACTACCCCAAGCTGCTGGTGGGCGTGCCCTTCTCGCCGGTGAGCGGTGCGCGCCTGCTGGGCTCGGACGAGGGCATCGCCGAGTTGCTGGGCGTGCTGGCCGAGGGCACTGCGGAAGGCGTGTGGTCCGGCGTGCACGTGAACTTCACCGATCCGCGCGCCGACGGGCTGATCGCCGCGCAGGGCTGCTGGCTGGAGCGCCTGGGCTGCCAGTACCACTGGTTCAACCGCGGCTACCGGGATTTCCAGGACTTCCTCGACGCCCTGGCCTCGCGCAAGCGCAAGCAACTGCGCAAGGAGCGCGAGCAGGTGGCCGGGCAGGGCATGGAGTTCCGCTGGATGGAGGGGCCCGAGCTGGCCGAGGCCGACTGGGACTTCGTCTACGCCTGCTACGCCAGCACCTACGAGGTGCGCGGCCAGGCGCCGTACCTGACGCGGGAGTTCTTCAGCCTGCTGGCCGAGCGCATGGGCGAGGCGATCCGCGTGGTCTTCGCCCGCCGCAACGGACGGCCGGTGGCCATGGCCTTCAGCCTGGTGGATGGCGACACCCTCTACGGGCGCTACTGGGGTTGTCTGGCGGAGTACGACCGCCTGCACTTCGAGACCTGCTTCTACCAGGGGCTGGACTATGCCCTGGCCGCCGGGCTGCGCCGCTTCGACGCCGGCGCCCAGGGCGAGCACAAGCTGATCCGTGGCTTCGAGCCGGTGCTCACGCGCTCCTGGCACCAACTGGGGCACCCGGGCCTGCGCGCCGCGGTGGACGACTTCCTCGCCCAGGAGCGCGCCGGCATCCGCGCCTACGCCGAGGAGGCGCGGGCGGCGCTGCCTTACCGGCAGGCGGAGTAAGGGAAAGTCGGGTAGAAGGTCGGCCCCCGGCCGCTACGACAGGCTCGCGGGGTGGCCAAGTCGGCCAGGGACCGAGACCGGGTCGGGGGCTCAGACGTGGCTCGCCTGGCCGCCCCATTCGAGGAAGCGCACGCGGTGCGTGGTGCCCTCGTGGTCCTGGTACACGAGGTAGGCGGGGACCATGCCCACCTTGTGCGAGTTGTCGGTACGGTGCAGCACCTTGTCGATATCCAGCGACATGCCGTAGTGATATTCGACCGTCGGAAGGTCGGCGCCCGGCTCCTTGATCGCGTCCTGGGCGAAGACCATGGGAGCGAGGCTGGAAAGCACCGCCGATACGACAGAAGCAATCTTCATTCTGGTGGTCCTCATAGCGAAGGGGATGAAGCCCCGCCCTGGAGCACTGGCATCCGATGTCTGGCCGCGGGTCCGGGGGCGGGCAGGGGGCGATGCGTCAGGCGTCCACCGCGTGGCGGGGCGTGGAACAGATATGACCACCGAACCACCCCACGCGAGAAATTGATGTGCTTGCTAATGATCATCGACCAGGGTGATGCGGCGACTTGTCGCAGGGTTCGGGATGGAGGCTTAAGGCTTCATTAACGGACTGGGCGATATGCCGCAGGAATCCTGTAGGAGCGGGCCCTGCCCGCGATTCGCGCGCAGGGCGCGCTCCTACAAGGTGCGGTGCTTTGCGAATGGGCAGGGCAGGAGATTCGGCGTCAACCTGTAAGCGGGCCCTGCCCGCGATTCGCGCGCAGGGCGCGCTCCTACAAGGTGCGGTGCTTTGCGAATGGGCTGGGCAGGAGATTCGGCGTCAACCTGTAGGAGCGGGCCCTGCCCGCGATTTCGCGCGCAGGGCGCGCTCCTGCAGCCAGACCGCGTTCCAGAAGGGGTAGTCGCCAACCTTGGCCACCAGGCCGGCACGTAGGGGATTGGCGACGACGTAGCGTGCGGCGGCACGCAGGTCCTCGTCTCGGCGCAGTGCGCGATCATGATACGCCCGTGCCCATAGTGTTCCGGACCTGCCCAGGCACTGGTTCACGTGCCGGGCACTGCATGATTTCAGACGGTTCACAAGACTGTTCAAGCTCGCCCCAGAACCGATCTGGAGCAGCCAGTGGGCATGGTCGGGCATCAGTACCCAAGCCAGCATATGGCTGTCGTCGAGGAGCCTCGGGTCGCCGAAGCAGCGCGCTGCCGCACAGGCGGCAGGAAAACAGCGAAAAATGGGGGTGCGGTCGTATGTGGTGGTCGTAACCAGGTAGGTCGTATGAGGTTGGGAAAACCGACCTTTGCGCAGCGCCGAATGGCCTGGGGATTGCTCGTCCATATTCAGTCCTCAGGGGAAAGGACTGAATATCGCTTCCAACCCCTGAGGAAAGAGCGCTGGCCGCCACCGAATGCGCTGCCTGCCCTGTAGGAGCGGGCCCTGCCCGCGAAATCGCGCGCAGGGCGCGCTCCTACAGGGGGGATTGCGGGTTAATCCACCCCCACGAACCCGCCGGTCTGGTGGCGCCACAGGCGGGCGTAGAGGCCGCCGTGTTCGATCAGCTCGGCGTGGCTGCCGCTTTCGACGATGCGGCCGTGTTCCAGCACCACCAGGCGGTCCATGCGGGCGATGGTGGAGAGGCGGTGGGCGATGGCGATCACCGTCTTGCCCTGCATCAGCGTCTCCAGGCTTTCCTGGATGGCCGATTCCACTTCCGAATCCAGCGCCGAGGTGGCTTCGTCGAGGATCAGGATCGGTGCGTCCTTGAGCAGCACGCGGGCGATGGCGATGCGTTGGCGCTGGCCGCCGGAGAGCTTCACGCCGCGCTCGCCGACGTGGGCGTCGAGGCCGGTGCGGCCCTGGGCGTCGTACAGCTGCGGGATGAACTCGCTGGCGCGGGCCTTGCGCACCGCCTCCTGCAACTCCTCCTCGCTGGCGCCGGGGCGGCCGTAGAGCAGGTTGTCGCGGATCGAGCGGTGCAGCAGCGAGGTGTCCTGGGTGACCATGCCGATCTGTGCGCGCAGGCTCTCCTGGGTCACGTGGGCGATGTCCTGGTCGTCGATCAGGATGCGCCCGCCTTCCAGGTCATACAGGCGCAGCAGCAGGTTGACCAGGGTCGACTTGCCGGCACCGGAGGGCCCGACCAGGCCGATCTTCTCGCCCGGGCGCACCACCAGGTCCAGGCCCTGGATCAGGCCGCTGCCCTTGCCGTAGCTGAAGTCCACCTCGTCGAAGCGCACCTCGCCGCGCGTCACCACCAACGGCTTGGCGTCGGGCGCGTCGACCACCTGGCGGGGGATGGCGATGGTCTGCATGCCGTCCTGCACCTGGCCGATGTTCTCGAAGATGCCGCCGACCACCCACATGATCCAGCCGGACATGTTGTTGATGCGGATCACCAGGCTGGTGGCCAGGGCGATGGCGCCCACCGAGATCAGTTCCTGGCTCCACAGCCACAGCGCCAGGCCCGTGGTGCCGGCGATGAGGATGCCGTTCATGATGGTGATGCTGACGTCCATCGAGGTCACCACGCGCCCGGCGCGCTGGGCCTTGTGCGTCTGGTCGGCGATGGCTTCGCGGGCGTAGTCCTCTTCCTGGCGGGTGTGGGCGAACAGCTTGAGGGTGGTGATGTTGGTGTAGCCGTCGACGATGCGCCCCATCAGCTTGGAGCGCGAGTCCGAGGCGGCCACCGAGCGGCGCTTCACTTGCGGCACGAAGTAGGCGAGGGCGCCGACGTAGGCGATCACCCAGAGCACCAGGGGGATCATCAGCCGCCAGTCGGCCTCGGCGAACAGCACCAGGGCGCTGATGGTGTAGATCGCCACGTGCCAGAGCGCGTCCACCACCTGCACCGCCGAGTCGCGCAGCGAGTTGCCGGTCTGCATGATGCGCTGGGCGATGCGCCCGGCGAAGTCGTTCTGGAAGAAGCCCAGGCTCTGCTTGAGCACGTAGCGGTGGTTCTGCCAGCGGATCAGGTTGGTCATGCTGGGGTTGATGCTCTGGTGCACCAGCATGTCGTGCAGGGCGTTGAACAGCGGGCGCAGCACCAGCGCCACCGCGGCCATCCAGGCCAGTTCGTTGCCGTGCAGGCGGAAGAAGTCGGCGGGCGCGGTGTTCTGCGCCAGGTCGACGATGCGCCCCAGGTAGCTGAACAGCGCCACCTCGATCAGGGCGACGATCAGGCCGACCACCAGCAGGACCGAGAACACCGGCCAGACCTGGCGCAGGTAGTAGGTGTAGAAGCGCCAGACGTCGGCCGGCGGCATGTGCTCGGGGGCGTCGCGGAAGGGGTCGATGAGCTTTTCGAAGCGGCGGTAGAGCATGATGTCTCTCGGTTGTCGCGGGCCCGTCCCGGGCCCGCCGTTTCAGGCCTCCGTCAGCGTGGGAATCGGGGATTCTCAGAGACGCTTGGCGGAGAGTATGACCACCGGCTCGGTGGGCACGTTCTGGTACATGCCGCGGTTGGTGGTGGGCACCTTGGCGATCATGTCGACCACGCCCATGCCGCGCACGACCTTGCCGAACACGGCGTAGCCGAAGTCGCGCTGGCCGTGGTCGAGGAAGTCGTTGTCGGTCAGGTTGACGAAGAACTGGCTGGTGGCCGAGTTCACGTCGCTGGTGCGGGCCATGGCCAGGGTGCCGCGGGCGTTGAGCAGGCCGTTGTCGGCCTCGTTCTTGATCGGCTTGCCGGTGTCCTTCTCCTGCATCTTCTCGGTGAAGCCGCCGGTCTGCACCATGAAGCCGGGGATCACCCGGTGGAAGATGGTGCCGTTGTAGAAGCCGCTGTCGACGTAGCCGAGGAAGTTCTTCACGCTGATCGGCGCCTTGGCGCTGTCGAGTTCCACCTCGATCTCGCCCAGGGTGGTGGAGAGCAGCACGTGGGGTTTCGCCGGGTCGGCGGCGAGCGCCGAGGTGGCCAGGACGAGGGTACAGGCGGCGAGCAGGAAGCGTTTGAACAGGGTCATTTTGCGGATGTTTCCTGAGATGTTTTAGGAATGGTCTACCTGCTCGAGGAAGTCGAGCAGGGTGCTGTTGAAGGCTTGCGGCTGGTCCAGCGGGGTGGCGTGGCGCGAATCCTCGATCACCACCAGGCGCGCGTTGGGCAGGCGCTCCACATAGGCCTGCTTGAGCGTCACCGGGGTGTAGTCGCGGTCGGCGCTGACCACCAGCGTCGGACAGGTTATGCGCCCCAGGCGCTCCTGCACACCCCAGCCGATGATGGCGTGCAGGCTGGAAAGGTAAGCGCGTTTGTCGTTCTGCGGCCAGCGCTGCTCGATCTTGCGCCGCAGGTCGGCCTGCTCCGGCTTGGGGAACAGCAGCTTGCCGAGGGCCTTGCCCACGGTGTCCAGGCCCAGCACGTGGGCGAGGAACAGCCGGCGCGCCACTTCCAGGTATTCGCGCAGGGTGCGCGGCTTCACTTCCGGGGCGCTGTTGACGATGGTCAGGCTCTTGAGCAGTTCCGGCCGGCGGGTGGCCAGCTCGAAGCCGATCATCCCGCCCATGCTGATGCCTACCAGGTGCACCGGGGCCAGGCGCAGTTCCTCGATCAGCGCCGCCACGTCCTCGGCGAAGCCGGCGATGCTGTAGCGCTCGCGGGGCTTGTCGGACTGGCCGTGGCCGCGCACGTCGAGGGCGATCACCCGGTGCCGCCGGAGCAGCTCCGGCACCTGGTACTCCCAGTCGCGGCTGCTCGAGCCCAGGCCGTGCACCAGCAGCACGGGCGTGCCCTGGCCGCTGTCCTCGAAGTACAGGCGCTGGCCGTCGTGGTGCAGGTAGGGCATCGGCGATTCTCCGGGTCAGGCGCTCGGCGGCGCGGCGAAGGGGGCGTCCAGGGGCACGTTGGCGAAGGTCTTCAGCAGTTCGACGAGGATCTGCGTGGCCGGGCCCAGGGGTTTTTCCTTGTTCGGGTAAAGATAGAAGCGGCTCTCGCGGGTGACGCCCTGGATCAGCGGCAGCGGCTTGAGCGAGCCGTCGCGCAGTTCGCGCTCGATCATGTGCCGCGGCAGCCAGGCGAAGCCCAGGCCGTTGCCGACGAAGGTGGCGGCGGTGGCCAGGCTGCCCACCGTCCAGCGCTGCTCGGCGCCCAGCCAGCCGACGTCGCGCGGCTGCAGGCGGCCGGAGTCGCGGATGACCACCTGCATCTGGCTTTCCAGGTCCTGGTGCGTCAGCTCGCGCTGCAGGCGGTGCAAGGGATGGTCCGGGTTGGCCACGGCGACGAATTCCACGGTGCACAGGTCGGCGCCAAGGTAGCCGGCGATGTTCAGCCCGCTGATGGCCAGGTCCGCGTGGCCCTGCTGCAGCGCCTCTTCGACGCCGGAAAGCACCTCCTCGCGCAGCAGTACGCGGCAGCCGCGGCTCTGCGGCACGAACGCGGACAGCGCGCGGACCAGGCGCAGGGTGGGGTAGGCGGCGTCCACCACCAGGCGCACTTCCGGCTCCCAGCCCTGCTCCATGTGGTGGGCCAGTTCCTCCAGCTGGCCGGCGCTCTTCACCAGTTGCCGCGAGCGCCGCAGCAGCACCTCGCCGGCCTCGGTGAGCACCGCCTTGCGGCCGTCGATGCGCAGCAGCGGCACGCCGAGCTGCTCCTGCATGCGCGCCACCGTGTAGCTGATGGAAGACTGCGAGCGGTGCAGGGCCTCGGCGGCCTGGGCGAAGCCGCCATGGTCGACCACCGCCTGCAGCGTGCGCCATTGATCCAGGGTAACGCGGGGCGCTTTCATCCTCGCCTCCTCTTGTCTAATCTGGCGCTCTGCCTGAACCGAGCGAGACCGCCACATGAAAAGAATCTGCTGTGCGTTGCTGCTGTCGCTGCCGTTGACCGCCCTGGCCTACCCGATCGAGGTGGAGAAGTCCCTCAACGGCACGGAGATCGACGTCCAGACCCAGGACATCGGCGACAGCATGGGCGCCGTGCTGTTGCAGAACTACGGCAAGCAGGACGTGGCCTGCACCGCGGTGTTCCAGAACGGCCCGGAGTCGCCCAAGGTGCGCAAGACGGTGCTCGCCGCCGGCAAGTCCAGCAACCTCACCGCCAGCTTCGGCCGCGCCATCATCAAGCTGCGCATCAAGCTGACCTGCAACCCGGCCTGAGCCGGCAGCGCATGTTCTCCAGACTAGGAGCAGACGCGGTACAAATCAACTAAATCGATATTTTGAAGCAATTATTTCTGCTTTTTTATCGATAAGTCATTCCATAAGCTGACCTCCATCGACGCAAACGACCGCTGGAGGTCAAGCCCATGTCCCGTGTTCTGGTAATCGAAAGCAGCGCCCGCCAACAAGGTTCGGTCTCCCGCCAGCTGACCGCCGAATTCATCGCCAACTGGCGCGCCGCCCACCCCGCCGACGAGATCCAGGTCCGCGACCTGGCGCTGGAACAGGTGCCGCACCTGGACGCCGACCTGCTGGGCGGCTGGATGAAGCCGGCCGAGCAGCACAGCGCCGCCGAACAGGCCGCGCTGCAGCGTTCCAACCTGCTCACCGAGGAACTGCTGGCCGCCGACGTGCTGGTGCTGGCCGCGCCCATGTACAACTTCGCCATCCCCAGCACCCTGAAGTCCTGGCTGGACCACGTGCTGCGCGCCGGCGTCACCTTCAAGTACACCGAGACCGGCCCCCAGGGCCTGCTCGGCGGCAAGCGCGCCTACATCCTGACCAGCCGCGGCGGCGTCTACGCCGGCGGCCCGCTGGACCACCAGGAGCCCTACCTGCGCCAGGCCCTGGCCTTCATCGGCATCCACGACGTCACCTTCGTCCATGCCGAGGGCCTGAACATGGGCCCCGAGTTCGCCGAGAAAGGCCTGGCCAAGGCCCGCGAGCAACTGGCCGCGGTGGCCTGACCCCTGATTCCGGCTTACCACTTGCGCGCCCGTCGCTCCTGGGCGCGACGCCCGGTCGACGCACTTCCCCCCTGCGAATGTCGACCGGGCTTTTTCTTTGCCGGGGTTCGCGATGACATGGGGCGCCGGCCCTGCCGGCGGGATCGCGGATGAATCCTATCCACGTCGTTCCCATGTAGGAGCGCGCCCTGCGCGCGAATCGCGGGCAGGGCCCGCTCCTACAGGCCGACGCTGAACCTCCCGTTCATGCCGGACAGTACCCTGGCCCTTTCTTCGCCCCGGCAAAACCGCTATGTTCCACGCCCCTTTTCGGTGCGCCTGTCCGGTCATGCCTTACCTGCTTTTCGTAACCGTCCTCTGGGCGTTTTCCTTCAGCCTGATCGGTGAATACCTCGCCGGCCAGGTCGACAGCTATTTCGCCGTGCTCTCCCGGGTGCTGCTGGCCGGCGCGGTGTTCCTGCCGCTGACGCGCTGGCGCGAGGTGGCGCCGCGCTTCATCGGCGGGGTGATGCTGGTCGGCGCGCTGCAGTTCGGCATCACCTACGTCTGCCTGTACCAGAGTTTCCGCGTGCTGACGGTGCCCGAGGTGCTGCTGTTCACCGTGCTCACGCCGCTGCACGTGGCGCTGATCGACGACGCCCTGAACCGCCGCTTCAACCCCTGGGCGCTGCTGGCCGCGGCGGTGGCCGTGCTGGGCGCGGCGATCATCCGCTACGATGGCGTCAGCGGCGACTTCGTCGAAGGCTTCCTGCTGCTGCAACTGGCCAACGCCACCTTCGCCGCCGGCCAGGTGCTGTACAAGCACCTGGTGGCGCGCTACCCGTCGGACATCCCGCAGTACCGCCGCTTCGGCTACTTCTTCGTCGGCGCGCTGCTGGTCGCGTTGCCCGGCTGGATGCTGCTGGGCAACCCGGCCAAGCTGCCGACCACCGAGGTGCAGTGGCTGGTGCTGCTGTTCATGGGCCTGCTGGCCACTGCCCTTGGGCAGTTCTGGTGGAACAAGGGGGCTACCCTGGTAGATGGCGGCACCCTGGCGGTGATGAACAACCTGCACGTGCCGGTGGGGCTCCTGATCAACCTGCTGATCTGGAACGAACATGCCGACCTGGTCCGCCTGGCCCTGGGCGGCGGGGTGATAGTGGCGTCGCTCTGGGTGAACCGCCTGGGGCTGGCGCGGAGGGCCGTGGCATGAACATTTCCGGTCGCGGCGTCGTCCTCTCCCTGGCCGCCTCGGTGCTCTTCGTCACGCTGCCGGGCTACCTGCGCTGGCTGGCGCCGCTGGACAGCATCCAGATCGTGGCGCACCGGGTGGTCTGGTCGATCCCCATGGTCCTGCTGCTGGTGGCCTTCACCGGCCAGGGCGGCGTATTGCGCGAGGCCGGCCGGCGCCTGCTGCGCGAGCGCTGGCTGCTGCTGTGCTTCCCGCTGAGCGCGGCGATGATGCTGGTGCAGTGGGGTGTGTTCATCTACGCGCCCATGGTCGGCCAGACCCTGCAGCTGTCCCTGGGCTACTTCCTGCTGCCGCTGACCATGGTGCTCTGCGGCCGGCTGTTCTACGGCGAGCGCCTGACGCCGCTGCAGGGCATCGCCGTGGCCTGCGCGCTGGTCGGCGTGCTCCACGAACTGTGGCTGACCCGCGCCTTCTCCTGGTTCAGCCTGATCACCGCCCTGGGTTATCCACCGTATTTCATGCTGCGCCGGCGCATGGGCGTGGACGCGCTGTCCGGCTTCGTCTTCGAGATGCTGGTGCTGCTGCCCTTCGCCCTGTGGACCATCTGGCACTTCGGCGACCTCCAGGTGTTCGCCGAGACGCCGCGGCTGTGGGCGCTGCTGCCGATGTTGGGGCTGATCAGTGCCCTGGCCTTCGCCGCCATGATGGCCTCCAGCCGGCTGCTGCCCATGGGGCTGTTCGGCATCCTCAGCTATGTCGAGCCGATGCTGCTGTTCCTGCTGGCGGTGCTGTTCCTCGGCGAGGCGTTCCAGCCGCAGCAGTTGTGGACCTACGGGCCGATCTGGCTGGCCATCCTGCTCACCGGCTGGGACAGCGCGCGGCTGCTGCGCAAGCAGGCGCGGCGCGAGCGGCGGGGTGGTGGGGTGTGATGAGGCATGCTTTCAGCCACGCCATTTCAATGTAGGAGCGCGCCCTGCGCGCGATTCGCGGGCAGGGCCCGCTCCTACAGCCCTGCCCAACCGTGGGGCGAATAACCGTTCGCGGTTATCCGCCGTTGGCCCCGCGCCCATGAAAAACGCCGTTTTCCCGGGCAGGGAAAACGGCGTCCTTGTTCTTGCGGCGCGGGCCCTTACTCGAAGCGATTGCCCGGCAGGTCGGCCTTGGCCAGGGTCTCCGGCAGCACGCGCTTGGCCGCCAGGTAATGGCGTTGCCAGTACTTGTCGTTGAGGTTGGCCACCTTCACCCGCTGCCCGCGGCGCGGGGCGTGGACGAAGCGGTCGTTGCCGACGTAGATGCCCACGTGGTCGACGTTGCGGCTGCGGATGCGGAAGAACACCAGGTCGCCGGGCTGCAGGTCGCGGCGCGCCACCTTGGGGTTGCTGCTCTGGTAGATGGCCCGGGCGGTGCGCGGCAACTCGACGTCGTCGACGTCGCGGAACACGTACTTGACCAGGCCGCTGCAGTCGAAACCCTTGGGCGAGGTGCCGCCCCAGCGGTAGGGCGTGCCGATCATGCTGAAGGCGCGCTGGGTGACCTGGTGGGCGTCACTGGGCTGCTGCTTCGCCGGTTGGGCGATGCTCAGCAGCTCCTTGCCCTGTACCGGGACACGGAGTTCGAGAGGGGCGGGCGCGTAGGAACGCGAGGCCCGTGGGGAAGCTTCCACCCCGGTTACAACGGCGGCCAAACTGGCTGCCAAGCCTATGGAAAGGCATGTCAAAAGGGTACTGCGCATTCGGCATGTCTTCTTTCTGGTTGTGGATGTAACCCAGACTCCGCTGGATCGCCGTTGCTCTTCGGCGGGCGATGGTTTCCTTTGGTCCGCGAAAAATTCCGCGCATTCTGACCGACTTTTCGTGACAGTGTTTTGACCGTCCGTCGCTTGTGGGGAGCGCCGTGTGACTCGACGGGCATTCGGTGACATGTGTTCGGACTGCCCGGTCGGGCGCCGACCTTATAGCCGAAAGCCCTATGCCAGGCGGGTTGCCGGGAGATGGCCAGGGTTCGGGCGAGGGTGACCGGAAGGGGGCGGGAAGGGCGTGGAGTGGGACCTGATGTCGCAGGGAAAAACCCGACGAAATGCAGGTCCTCTGACGATTTCCGTCAGTCGGCGAGGTGTTCGCGTAGCGCCGGCAGGACTTTTTCGCGCAGCAGCGGCGCCAGCGGCTCGGGGTGGCGGCCGTCTTCCAGCCAGGCCAGCTCTTCCGGTTCGGCGGCGGCGCGGGGGCTCACTTGAGGACCTGGTAGCGCACCTGCACGATGCCGCTGGGGAAGCTGCGCTGTTCCAGCAACTGCAGGCGCCGTTCGAGCCCGATGCCGAACAGCGGGATGCCGGCGCCGAGCAGGTGCGGAATGATGCTGACGATCACCTCGTCGAGCAAGTCCGCCGCCAGGCAGTTGCCGGCCAGGCTGCCGCCGCCCACCAGCCAGATGCGCTGGCAGCCGCGGGCCTCCAGGTTGGCCAGGGCTTCGCTGGGCGGGCAGTGCTGCAGTTCCACCTGGGGCGAGGCCAGCGGCAGTTGGTTGGCGCGGGTGAGGACGATGGCCGGCTTGTCCGGGTAGGGCCAGTCGCCGAAGTCCAGGCATTGCAGGTAGGTGCCGCGGCCCATCAGCAGGCCGTCGATGCCGGCGTAGAAGGCTGAATAGCCATGGTCGTCGTCATGGCCGTCGAATGCGTCCAGCCAGTCGACGCTGCCGTCGGGGCGGGCGATGTAGCCGTCCAGGCTGCTGGCCACGTAATAGATGAGGGTGGCGGACACGGCGTTTCTCCGGGAAAGGCGCGCGGAAGCGCGCGCCTGCCTTGAGCATGGCACCGGCCAGGCGAGGCAGCCAGGCCGGGGGCTGTCGCCCGTCCGATCGGAGCCTGGCGCGGGTTCTCAGGCCTGTTCCATGTCCAGCGCCGGGTGGCGTTCGCTACGAGCCGCTGGCGTCGGCAACAGGCCCTGCAGCCCGCCACGCAGGTCCTGGCCGCTGGGCTGCTGGTAGACGCCCAGGCCGAACTCCGGCAGCACCGCCATCAGGTAGTCGAAGATGTCGCCCTGGATGCGCTCGTAGTCCAGCCACGCGGTGGTGCGGGTGAAGCAGTAGATCTCCAGGGGCACGCCCTCGGCGCCGGGCTGCAGCTGGCGGACCATGCAGGTCATGTGCGGATGGATGTCCGGGTGGGCCTTGAGGTAGGCCTCGGCGTAGGCGCGGAAGGTGCCGATGTTGGTCAGCCGGCGGCGGTTGGCCGACAGCGGCACGTTGCCGGCGTTGGCCTGGTTCCACTCGCTCAGCTCGTCCTGCTTGCGCCGCAGGTAGTCGGTCAGCAGGCGCACGCCGGACAGCCTCTGCGCCTCGGCCTCGTCGAGGAAGCGCACCTGGCTGGCATCGAGGTACAGGCTGCGCTTGATACGCCGCCCGCCGGACTGCTGCATGCCGCGCCAGTTCTTGAACGATTCGGACATCAGGCGCCAGGTGGGCACCGAGACGATGGTCTTGTCCCAGTTCTGCACCTTCACCGTGTGCAGGGTGATGTCCACCACGTCGCCGTCGGCGCCGACCTGGGGCATCTCGATCCAGTCGCCCACGCGCAGCATGTCGTTGCTGGTCAGTTGCACGCTGGCGACGAAGCTCAGCAGGGTGTCCTTGTAGACCAGCAGCAGGACCGCGGACATGGCGCCCAGGCCGGAGAGCAGCAGCATCGGCGAGCGGTCGATGAGGATCGACACCACCACTATGCCGCCGAAGACGAAGAGGAACAGCTTGGCCAGTTGCACGTAGCCCTTGATCGAGCGGGTGCGGGCGTGCTCGGTGCGCGCGTAGATGTCCAGCAGAGCGTCGAGCAGGGCGCTCAGGGCCAGCAGCAGGAACAGCGCGGTGACCGCCATGGCCAGGTTGCGCAGGAAGGCCTCGGGCCTGCCGGCCAGGTTGGGGATCAGCACCAGGCCGAACTGCACCACCAGCGACGGCACGGTCTGCGCCAGGCGCTGGAACACGCGGTTGTCGCGCAGGTCGGCGAGCCAGCTCAGGGCCGGCTGGCGCGCCAGCAGGTCGGCCGCGCGGCGGACCAGGAAGCGGGCCAGGCGGCCGACGATCCAGGCCACTGCGAGGAGGATGACGAGGCCGAGGGCGGCGCTGGTCAGCGGGTGTTGGTCGAGCAGGGCCCAGTAGCCCTGGAGGGTGGCGAGGGGAGAGGAAAGGTCCATAGGCCGGAAACATCCTTTGGATCGGGGCGCCAGTGCGGGGTGGCGCGTGGTGCGGAGGCTACGGGGTAGCCGCGAAGGCCCGGCCGCAGTGGCCGGGATGAGCGCGGCATTGTAACGGCAGGCTAGCGGCAGGGCCGAGCAGGATATTTCCGAAATGTAACCTCAGCCCGCCAGCTCCTCCAGGGTGCGCCCGCGGGTCTCGATGCCGAAGCCCCAGACCACCGCCGCGGCGACCAGGAAGCACAGCGCGCCGAGGGTGAACACGCCGCCCTGGCCGGCCACCGGCAGGACCAGGCCGCTGACGGTGGGCCCGAGCAGCGAGCCGACGCGCCCCACCGCCGAGGCGAAGCCCGAGCCGGTGGCGCGCGCCGAGGTGGGGTACAGCTCCGGAGTGTAGGTGTAGAGCACCGCCCACATGCCGAACAGGAAGAACTGCATGGCCAGGCCGAAGCCGATCAGCAGCGCCAGGCTGCCGCCGAACACCGCGGTCTGGCCGTAGGCGTAGGCCATGGCGCCACCGCCCAGGAGCATCAGCACGCAGCTGGGCTTGCGGCCCCAGCGCTCCACCAGCCAGGCGGCGCAGAGGAAGCCGGGGATGCCGGCCAGGGAGATCAGCACCGTGTAGTACACCGACTGCGTCACGGCGAAGCCGGATTGCTGCAGCAGGGCGCTGAGCCAGGAAGTCAGCCCGTAGAAGCCGAGCAGGGCGAAGAACCACAGGCTCCAGACCGTCAGGGTGCGGCTGCGGTAGGCCGGCGACCAGAGTTCGGCGAAGGCGCTGAAGAAGCCCGGGCGGTTCGGCTCGGGGCGCGCCAGGGCCTGCGGCTCGGGCAGGCTGGATAGCTTCAGCGAGGCTATCACCCGCGCCTCGATGCGCTGCAACGAGCGCTCGGCCTTGTCCGCCAGCCCGGCCTGTTCCAGCCAGCGCGGCGATTCCGGGACCATGAAGCGGATGGCCAGGACGAACAGGGCGGGGAAGGCCAGCAGCAGGAACAGGCTGCGCCAGCCGGCCGCCGGCAGCACGAAGTAGGACAGGCAGCCGGCGGCGATGAAGCCCAGCGGCCAGAAGCCGTCCATGAGGGCGATGTAGCGGCCGCGGGCTCTGGCCGGGATCATCTCCGAAAGCAGCGACTGGGCGATGGGGAATTCCATGCCCATGCCGATGCCCAGCAGCACGCGGTACAGCGTCAGGCTCTGCACGTCGCCGGCGGTGGAGCACAGGTAGCTGGCCAGGCCCCAGAGCACGATGCTCCACTGGAACACCGGCTTGCGCCCGAAGCGGTCGGCGAGCATGCCCGACAGCGCCGCGCCCAGGACCATGCCGAAGAAGCTGGAGCTGGCCAGCAACCCGGCCTGGGCGCTGGACAGGCCGAACTCGGCTTTGATCGAGCCGAGCAGGAAGGTCATCATCGCCAGGTCCATGGAGTCGAAGAAGAACGCCAGGGCGATGATCACGAAAATCAGCCGGTGGTAGGGGCTCAGCGGCAGGCGCTCGAGGCGCTCGGCGGCGGTGGGGCGATGCGGCATCTCGACACTCCTTAGGCTGTCCTGCGGCCAGTCTGGGACGGGCCTGCGCGGCGGACTTGCCCGAGGGCGACACGGGGCGTGCGGATCGCGACCGGCGAATAAAACCTGCTTTCGGGCGCGGCAACCGTTAGGCTATGCAGCTATTTGGTCTTTTCGTCTTCCCGAGGTTTGCCTTGTTCGCCCAATTCGCCCTCCACGAACGCCTGCTCAAGGCGCTGGAAACCCTGTCCTTCACCGAGCCGACCGCCGTCCAGGCCGCGGCCATCCCGAAGGCGCTGGAGGGCCGCGACCTGCGCGTGACCGCGCAGACCGGCAGCGGCAAGACCGCCGCCTTCGTGCTGCCGCTGCTGCACCGCCTGCTCAGCGAGGAGAAGCCCAAGACCGGCGCCCGCGCGCTGATCCTGCTGCCGACCCGCGAGCTGGCCCAGCAGACCCTCAAGGAAGTCGAGCGCTTCGCCCAGTTCACCTTCATCAAGGCCTGCCTGATCACCGGCGGCGAGGACTTCAAGGTGCAGGGCGCGCGCCTGCGCAAGAACCCGGAGATCATCATCGGCACCCCCGGCCGGCTGAACGAGCAGTTCAACGCCGGCAACCTGCCGCTGGGCGATGTCGAGGTGCTGGTGCTGGACGAGGCCGACCGCATGCTCGACATGGGCTTCGCCGAGGACGTGCTCAAGCTTGCCGGCGCCTGCCCGGCGCAGCGCCAGACCCTGCTGTTCTCCGCCACCGCCGGCAGCGGCCTGCACGCGATGGTCGAGCAGGTCCTGCGCGAGCCGGAAAGCCTGCAGCTGAACCGCGTCAGCGAGCTGAACGAGGACATCGCGCAGCAGGTCATCTTGGTCGACGACAACGCCCACAAGGAAGCCATCCTGCACTGGCTGCTGGAGAACGAGACCTTCGAAAAGGCCATCGTCTTCACCAACACCCGCGTCCAGGCCGACCGCCTGACCGGCCGGCTGATCGCCGCCGGGCACAAGGTCTTCGTGCTGCACGGCGAGAAGGACCAGAAGGACCGCAAGCTGGCCATCGAGCGCCTGAAGCAGGGCGCGGTGAAGATCCTCGTCGCCACCGACGTGGCCGCCCGCGGCCTGGACGTCGAGGGCCTGGACCTGGTGCTGAACTTCGACATGCCGCGCCGCGGCGACGAGTACGTGCACCGTATCGGCCGCACCGGCCGCGCGGGCGAGGCCGGCCTGGCCATCTCGCTGGTGTCGCACAGCGACTGGAACCTGATGTCGAGCATCGAGCGCTACCTCAAGGTGCGTTTCGAACAGCGCACCATCAAGGAGCTCAAGGGCAGCTACAAGGGGCCGAAGAAGGTCAAGGCCTCGGGCAAGGCCGCCGGCACCAAGAAGAAAAAGACCGATTCCGGCAAGAAGGCCGGGGCCAAGCCCGCCGCCAAGCGCAAGCCGGCGAACAAGCCGAAGGCGGCGCCCTCGTCGGTGGTCAGCAACGACGGCATGGCGCCGCTCAAGCGCAAGAAGCCGGCTGCCGAGTAAGCCGTAGCCCGCGCGGGCCCTGCCCGCGATCGCGCGCAGGGCGCGCTCCTACAGGTTGACGCCGACCTTCTCGCGCACGCCGAACAGCCCCGTAGGATGGGTTGAGCGAAGCGATACCCATCGCCATGGCAGCATGGGTTTCGCAAGCTCAACCCATCCTACGAAGAGCGCCTCGGCGTAGTTTGCGCCAGGGCTTTTCGTAGGAGCGAGCTCCCGGGACCTGGCGGACGTCCCGGTTCACTCGAAGGCGAAATGCTCCGCCTTCAGCCCCATCACCGAACGCACCGGCTTGCCCATGGCCGCCGCGTGGCCCTTGGCGCGGGGCAGCAGGCGGGCGAAGTAGAAGTCGCTGGTGGCGATCTTGGCCTTGTAGAAGTCGCTGGACTCGCTGCCGCCCTGGCGCAGGCGCTTGCGGGCCGTGGCTTCCTGCAGCGCCCAGGCGTAGGCCAGGGCGACGTAGCCGGAGAACATCAGGTAGTCGTGGCTGGCGGTGCCCACCAGGTCGCGCTGCTTGCGGGCGCTCAGGGCGATGCGCAAGGTCAGCAGGTTCCATTGCGCGCACAGTTTCAGCAGCGTCAGCGCGCGGCCGCGCATGGCCGGTTCTTCCTTGAGCAACCCCGTGGCGAATTTCGCCACGATCCTGGTGAAGTCGCGCACCGCCTTGCCCTGGGTCATCAGCAGCACCTTGCGCCCGAGCAGGTCCAGGGCCTGGATGCCGGTGGTGCCTTCGTAGAGCGTGGCGATGCGCGCGTCGCGGACGATCTGTTCCATGCCGTGCTCGCGGATGTAGCCATGGCCGCCGAACACCTGCATGCCCAGGTTGGCGCTCTCCAGGCCCAGCTCGGTGAGGCAGCCCTTGAGGATCGGGGTGAGGAAGCCGAGCTTGTCGTCCCAGCGCTCGTACTCGGCGTTGTCGTTGGTCAGCAGGCCCTGGATCATCTTGTCGGCGTACTGCGTGGCCAGGTAGACCAGCGCGCGGCCGCCCTCGGCCACGGCCTTCTGCGTCAGCAGCATGCGCCGCACGTCGCCGTGGTGCATCAGGCTGTCGGCCACCTGTTCCGGTTCCTTGGCGCCGGACAGCGCGCGCATCGAGCGGCGCTCGCGGGCGTAGGCCAGGGCGCCCTGGTAGGCCAGCTCGGCGGTGGCCACGCCCTGGATGGCGGTGCCGATGCGCGCGCTGTTCATGAAGGTGAACATGCATTCCAGGCCCTTGTTCGCCGGGCCGATGAGAAAGCCCGTGGCGCCGTCGAAGTTCATCACGCAGGTGGCCGAGGCCTTGATGCCCATCTTCTTCTCCAGCGCGCCGCAGACCACGCCGTTGCGCGGGCCGAGGCCGCCGCCTGCGCCGGGCAGGAACTTGGGCACGATGAACAGCGAGATGCCGCGGGTGCCCCTGGGCGCGTCGGGCAGGCGGGCGAGGACGATGTGCACGATGTTCTCGGTGAGGTCGTGCTCGCCGGAGGAGATGAAGATCTTGCTGCCGGTGATGGCGTAGCTGCCGTCGGCCCTGGGCTCGGCGCGGGTCTTCACCTGGCCGAGGTCGGTGCCGCACTGCGGTTCGGTGAGGCACATGGTGCCGCCCCAGCGGCCTTCGGTGAGGGGCGTCAGGTAGGTGCGCTTCTGCTCCTCGGTGCCGTGCTGCATCAGGGTGTTCATGGCGCCCAGGGACAGCCCCGGGTACATGGAGAACGGCCAGTTGGCGGTGCCGAGCATCTCCTGCTTGAGCGCGCCCAGGCTCATCGGCAGGCCCTGGCCGCCGTATTCCACCGGGTGCGACAGGCCTTGCCAGCCGCCGGCCACGTAGGCGTCGTAGGCTTCCTTGAAGCCCTTGGGCGTGCGCACCTCGCCGTTCTCCAGGTGGCAGCCTTCCTCGTCGCCGGAGTGGTAAAGCGGGGCGATCACTTCCTCGCAGAGCTTCGCGCATTCGCCGAGGATGGCGTCGACCATGTCCGGCGTGGCCTCGGCGCCGTTGATCAGGTTGCGGTAGTGCTCGGGGAAGTCGAAGACCTCGTTGAGCAGGAAGCGGGTGTCGCGCAGCGGGGCTTTGTAGACGGGCATCGCGGTGATCTCGGAAGGACGGTGGCGCAGTTATACGGCCGCGCACCCGGCCTGGCCTTGGCAGCGGCAACAGCCGGCGCCTGGCAGATCGGACAATCGACCGCGATTGACCTTCACGGGTATCGCGGGTATATACACGTATCATGCTGACCACCCAATGCCTCTGCACCCAGCTGCGCCGCGCCGCCCGAGGTGTCACCCGCGTCTATGACGATGCCCTGCAGGGCATCGGGCTAACGGTCGCGCAGTTTTCCCTGCTGCGCCACCTGGCGCGCCTGGAGCGCCCGAGCATTTCCGAACTGGCCGAGGCCATGGGCCTGGACCGCAGCACCCTGGGGCGCAACCTGCGGCCGCTGCAGGCCGAGGGCCTGGTGGAGCTACAGGGCGATGTCGGCGACCAGCGCAACCGCCTGGTGCTGCTCACCGCCGCCGGGCGCGAGCGCCTGGAGCAGGGCGCGCAGCCCTGGGAAGCGGCGCAGCGGCGGATGTACGAACGCCTCGGGGTGGAGCGCCGCGAGCAGCTGATGGCGCTGCTGGGGGAGTTGGAAGCCCTCGATTGAACGCCCTGCCAAGGCGTTCGTATGGATGAATGCGGGTATATACCCCTGTTGGAGCGAGAAGAACAATGTCCAAGCTGTCGCGTGCGGGTTTCTGGATACTGCTGTCCGGCGCCCTGATCCTGGCCCTGTCCCTGGGCGTCCGCCACGGCTTCGGCCTGTTCCTCGCGCCCATGAGCGCCGAGTTCGGCTGGGGCCGCGAGGTGTTCGCCTTCGCCATCGCCCTGCAGAACCTCATCTGGGGCATCGCCCAGCCCTTCACCGGCGCCCTGGCCGACCGCTTCGGCGCGGCGCGCGCGGTGCTGGTGGGCGGCCTGCTGTATGCCCTGGGCCTGGTCATGATGGGCTATTCGGACTCGGCAACCAGCCTGTCGCTGTCCGCCGGGCTGCTGATCGGCATCGGCCTGTCCGGCACCTCCTTCTCGGTCATCCTCGGCGCCGTCGGCCGCGCCGTGCCGCTGGAGCGGCGCAGCATGGCCATGGGCATTTCCGCCGCTGCCGGCTCCTTCGGCCAGTTCGCCATGCTGCCCGGCACTCTCGGCCTGATCGGTTGGCTCGGCTGGTCGGCGGCGCTGCTCGCCCTCGGCCTGCTGGTGGCGCTGATCGTGCCGCTGGCCGGGCTGATGCGCGACAAGCCGCTGCCGGTGCAATCCCATGAACAATCCCTGGGCGAAGCGCTGCGCGAGGCCTGCGGGCATTCCGGTTTCTGGCTGCTGTCGCTGGGCTTCTTCGTCTGCGGCTTCCAGGTGGTGTTCATCGGCGTGCACCTGCCGGCCTACCTGGTGGACCGCCACCTGCCGGCCACCGTCGGCACCACGGTGCTGGCGCTGGTGGGGCTGTTCAATGTGTTCGGCACTTACATCGCCGGTTGGCTCGGCGGGCGCTTCAGCAAGCCGAAGCTGCTGACCGGGCTGTACCTGATCCGCGGCCTGGTGATCCTGGCCTTCCTCTGGGCGCCGCTGACGGTGTGGACGGCCTACGCCTTCGGCATCGCCATGGGCCTGCTGTGGCTGTCCACGGTGCCGCTCACCAATGGCACCGTGGCCACCCTGTTCGGCGTGCGCAACCTGTCGATGCTCGGCGGCATCACCTTCCTGTTCCACCAGATCGGCGCCTTCCTCGGTGGCTGGCTGGGCGGCTACGTCTATGACCACACCGGCAACTACGACCTGGTCTGGCGGATCGCCATTCTCCTCTCGCTGCTTGCCGGCCTGCTCAACTGGCCGGTGCGCGAGCGCCCGGTGGCGCGCCTGGGCGCCGCGGAGGCGGCGTGAGGCCGCTATTGCGCCTGGGCGCGGCCGTGCTGGTCGCGGCGCTGCTGGGCCTGGCCTGGTGGGGTTGGCGGCATGGCGGCCTGGCGCTGCTGCAGGCCGGCCTGGGCCATTGCTTCTGAGGATTGCCGCGGGCGGGGCAGGGGAGTAGCGTCCTTCGATCGAAGAAGGAGAATCGCCATGTCCCGCTACCTGTTCCTTGGCCTGCTGTGCTGCCTGCCCCTGGCCGCCCAGGCTGCCGACTGCCCGCCGCTGCTGGCGCAGCAGGGGCACCTGCAGAAGCTGCGCTCGAAGGTCGACCTCGACCTCTGCGGGCTCTACGCCGGCAAGCCGCTGCTGGTGGTCAACACCGCCAGCCACTGCGGCTTCACCCCGCAGTTCAAGGGCCTGGAGGCGATCTACCAGCGCTACAAGGGCCAGGGCCTGGAAGTGCTGGGCGTGCCCTCGGACGACTTCAAGCAGGAGGCCGACGACGCCGCCGAGACCGCCCAGGTCTGCTACGGCAACTACGGCGTGACCTTCAACATGACCCAGGTGCAGCCGGTGCGCGGCGACGACGCCATCCCGCTGTTCCGCGAGCTGGCGCGCCAGGCCGACCAGGCGCCGCGCTGGAACTTCTACAAGTACGTGGTGGACCGCCAGGGCAAGGTGGTGGCGCAGTTCCCCAGCCTGACCAAGCCGGACGATCCGGCCTTGCAGGCGGCTATCGAGAAGGCCATCGCCAGCCAGCCGTGAAGATGGAAGAGCCGGACGATGCTTGGTTCAGCGGAGGTGCCAAGCCTGGCTCCGCTCCCTCACCCCAGCCCTCTCCCGGAGGGAGAGGGGGCCGTTCGGAGTGGGCGGATAATGCAGCGTCAGCCGGCAAGTTCGTAGGGCGGATAACCGTTCGCGGTTATCCGCCGTTGGCCGTGCCGCCGGGGTGTCCGGCGTGGCCGGTGAGTCCAATCGCGGACGGAGTCCTACGGTTCCAGGAAGCACGGCTTTTCGTAGGATGGCGTTGAGCGAAGCGATACCCATCACCACGGCAGCATGGGTATCGCAAGCTCAACCCATCCTACGAAGAGCACCTCGGCGCAAGACAGTTGCTCCTGTGCCCGCGCTCGCCATCCCAAATGAAAAAATGCCGTTTCCCCCATGGAGAGAAACGGCATTCTTTTTAAGGAAACAGCATCAGGGCATCTGCCCGGCTCTTCCCCGTGCGCTGGCGCCTATCAGAAGCGATAGGTCACTTGCGCGGTCAGGCCGTTGGCGCTGTTGTCGTACTTGGCGCTGTAGGCCGGTTGCAGGCCGATGCCGGTGCCGTCCTTGACGTTGACGCTGGCGGTGTCTTCCCACAGGTAGGCGTAGGCGAAGTCGACGGTCAGGTCCGGGTTCGGCGACCAGCCGGCGCCGAAGGTGACGATCTGACGATCACCCACCGGGATGCGCACGTTGCGGTAGTCGTTGTCGGTCGGCGACGGGTCGTAGGCGTAGCCCGCGCGCAGCACCCATTCCGGGTTCAGCTGGTAGGACGCGCCGATCGAGCCGGACCAGGTGTCGTGCCACTTCAGGTCTTCGCCGATGGTGCCGAAGCCCAGTGCCTGGCCCAGGGCCGGTACGCCGCTGTTGCGCACTTCGATGGCTTCCAGGCGGCTCCAGCGGGTCCACACGGCGCCGATGTAGCCGGTCCACTTGTCGTTGAACTTGTGGGTGATGGAGGTATCCACGGACTCCGGCAGGGTGATGTCCAGCTTGGCGTCGTAGCTGCCGTTCAGGCCCAGGGCGCCAGGGGCGTTCTTGACCTTGGTGTGGCCGCCCAGGTGGTAGTCGACCTTGGAGTGGTAGGTCAGGCCCCAGGTGGTGTCGTCGGTCAGGTCGACCATCACGCCCAGGTTGTAGCCCAGCGCGGTGTCGTCGCCCTTGATGTCGATGTGGGTGTCGCCATTGCCGCCGTTGAGCGCATTGGTCGCCAGGTCGTTCTTCAACTGGCCGTCGATGCGGTTGAAGGTCGGGCCGAAGCCGACGGAGACCTTGTCGTTGATCTTGTAGGCGATGGTCGGCTGGACGGTGATCACCTGGACCTTGCTGTAGGAGCCGTGGTAGCTGCCCTGGAAGCCGTTCTCGTAGTCGTTGATGATGCCGTAGGGCACGTAGATGCCCAGGCCGACGGTGAAGTCTTCGTTGATCGGCGTGGAGAAGTAGCCGAACGGTACGGCAGCCAGGGGCACGGAATCGCCCTTGTTGGAGCCCGGGCCGGAAGCGCCGCTGATGTCGTCCTTGGCGTCGACGATGGCCAGGCCGCCGCTGACTTCGGTGCGCTTGAGCTTGGACAGGCCGGCCGGGTTGCCGTAGATGGTGCTGGCGTCGAGCGCGGAGGAGGCACGGCCCGCGTAGGCGGTGCCGGCGCCGCTGGCGCTTTGTTCGTTGATGGCGATGCCGTTGGCCAGGGCCTGGGCAGAGGCAGCGCTAATCGTCAGTGCGAGAGTGGTTTTGAGCCATGTTGTTTTCATTGTAAGAGCAACTCCTGTGGTCAACGGCGCGCAAGCTACCAAGATTCCCAGGCCTTTGGTAGTACCTCTGGGGGCTCTATATCGGGCATCTGCGCGTAAAGTACCGTCCTTGTGCGAGGTTTTCCCTTCGTTAATGTATGTAAACGAAAGTTGACTGATCGGTCATTGATCGTGGTCAGGCTGCGAGGAGCGAATCGCCGATGTACGCCTGCCAGGCGTCGAGGAAATCACGCAGGTGGCCGTGGGGCTGGAAGACCCGTCGCCAGACCCTGGCCTGGCCGAGGTGATCGCAGGCTTCGGGCAGTGGCAGGCGTTGGGATTCCACCAGCATCCAGGCGATGGCGGTGCTGTAGCGCAGGTTCACGGTCAGTTCCAGGTGCGGAGCGTCGAGGAAGGCGTGCTGGCTGGCCAGGCCGCGCACGCGGCTGGCGAGGTTCGGGTCCAGGGCCAGGTAGCGATCCCAGAGCTGTTGGTGGCGGTGTTCGTCGATGCGGAAAAGGCCGTGTCCGCGGCCGCTGTCCAGGCTGCTGCCAAGCGCCGATTGACAGGCCGCCGCTCCCAGCAACAGCGCCTCGGCCGCCCCGCTGTGACGTTCCAGGTACAGCAGGGTGGGCCGGATGACGTGCTGTCGCAGGTCGCAGGCGGCGATTCCCATGGTCTTGTCCCTCAATGAACGGCGGGGCTGGGCGTCTTGGCAGCTTCTGATGTTCTCCTGGGCCCCGCCGTAAGCGGACTTAGCCGCTCGATTTGAAGTGTAGTGCGATAAACCCGCTGTAAAGGACTGTTTTTAAATTGTTTTGACTTTCTGCAGCGCAGGCATATTCCTCGATGTGATTAACCGGGAATGGGTTACCGCGTCGGGAAAGGAGCCCCAGGCCGCGCCAGATGCGGCCTGGGGCGGCGTATCAGGCGCCGGTGGCCACCGGGTGCCGCGGGTCGGTGATCCACTCGCTCCAGGAGCCGGCGTAGAGACGGCCCAGGGGATAGCCGGCCAGGCTCAGGGCGAACAGGTTGTGGCAGGCGGTGACGCCGGAACCGCAGTAGGCCACCAGCTCCTGGGCCGGGCGGCCGCGCAGCAGGTGGGCGAAGCGCTGGTGCAACTGCGCCGGCGGCAGGAAGCGGCCGTCGCTGCCGAGGTTGTCGGTGAAGGCCGCGCATTGCGCGCCGGGGATGTGCCCGGCGACCGGGTCGATGGGCTCCACCTCGCCGCGGAAGCGCGGTTCGGCGCGGGCGTCGATCAGCGGCAGCTGCGGGTCGGCCAGCAGCGCCGAGAGTTCGCCTGCGTCGATCAGCAGGCCGTTGTCCGGCTCGCCGTGGAAGGCGCCCGTCGGCACCGCCGGCTCGGCGGTGGTCAGCGGCAGGCCGGCGGCGCGCCAGGCGTTCATGCCGCCGTCGAGCAGGTACACGCCGTCGCGCTTGCCCAGCCACAGCAGCAGCCACCAGGCGCGGGCGGCGAAAGCGCCGGGACCGTCGTCGTAGAGCACCACCTCGTCGCTGTTGTCCAGGCCCCAGGCGCGCAGGCGCTGGATCAGCGCGTCGGCGTCGGGCAGCGGGTGGCGGCCGGTCGTGCCCTTGACCACCGGGGCCGAGAGGTCGCGTTCGAGGTCGGCGTACTGGGCGCCGGGGATGTGGTTCTCGGCGAACGCGCGGGCGCCGTAGCCCGGGTCGTCCAGGGCGAAGCGGCAGTCGAGGATCAGCAGGCCGGGTTCGTCCAGGCGGGCTGCCAGTTGTTGCGGGCTGAGCAGGCGGGCGAGTGACATCGTGCGGGTTCCTGTGTCGTGACGGTTTCCTCGCGCATCATAAGGCTTGTGCAATGGAAAACGCCGGTTCGCGGCGGCTTTCTTCGATCCGATGGAGTTTTCGCCCATGTTCAGTCTGCAACCGGCGACCCAGGCGGCCTCGCGGGCGCGCGTCTGCGCCATCGCCCTGGCGACCGGCCTGATCACCCTCTACTACAGCCTGCTGGTGCTGTCCCTGGCCGCCATCGGCCGCCTGCGCCGCGAGCGCGTGGACCGCTACACCCGCCAATGGTCGGGCCTGCTGCTGCGCCTGGTGCGTATGCGCCTGAGCGTGCACGGGGCCATGCCGGACTTCGGCGACGGGCGGCGCTACATGATCCTCTGCAACCATTCCAGCCACTACGACATCCCGGCCAGCTTCGCCGCGCTGCCCGGCTCGATCCGCATGCTGGCCAAGAGTGAGCTGTACCGCATCCCTGTGCTCGGCCGGGCCATGCGCGCCGCCGAGTTCCCCTCCATCGACCGGCACAACAGCCAGCGCGCCCGCGCCGACCTGCAGCGCGCGCGGCAAATGATGGAGAGCGGCATAGTGCTGTGGGCGGCGCCGGAAGGCACCCGCTCGGACGACGGGCGCCTGCTGCCGTTCAAGAAGGGCTGTTTCCGCCTGGCCCTGGACACCGATGCGGTGATCATCCCGGTGGCCATCCGCGGCATCCACCGGGTGCTGCCGGCGCGCACCTTCGACCTCAACCTGGGCCAGCCGGTGGACCTGCTGGTGGGCCGCCCGGTGGACGCCGCGGCCTTCCGCGGGCAGGGCCTGGACGCCCTGATGGGCGAGGTGCGCGGGCGCATGCAGGAGTTGCTGGAGCCGGGCGCCGCGAAATGCGCCGAAGCGGCCCGCGAGGAGCCGCTGGCGCTGGGCTGAGGTGCTTCAGCGAATCTTCAGGCGGCCGATGCGGTCGTTTTCCAGGCTGCCGAAGTAGAGGTAGTCGCCCACCGGCTTGGCCGAGGTGATCATGCGCAGGTGCTGGCCGCTGGTGTCGTGCAGGCTGCGCACTATCTGGCCGTTCTCGTCCACGGCGATGACCAGGCCATAGGGCACCGGCTTGGGCAGCAGCGCGCGCGGCAGCTTGGTCAGCTGGCGCTTGAGCCAGGGTTGGCCGAGGATGAAGTCGGCGTCGGCCTTGCGCGGCGTCGGCAGGGCCACCCAGAAGGTGCCCTTGCGGTCGCCCTGGAGGTTGTCCGGCAGCCCCGGCAGGTTGTCGATGAAGATGTCCTGCTGCCCGGCCTTCGGGCCTTTCAGCCAGTAGCGGGCGATGCGGTAGCGGTAGGTCTCGTTGACCAGCACGAAGTCCTCGTTGGCCGACAGCGTCACGCCGTTGGCGAAGTACAGGTCCTTGAGCAGCGTCTCGGTCTTGCCGCTCGCCGGGTCGTAGCGCAGCAGGCGGCCGTGGGGGCGGGTCTCCAGGTAGTCGAGGATGTAGTCGGGCTGGTGGAAGCGGCTGGAGGCGTCGCTGAAGTAGATGCGCCCGTCGCTGGCGATGTCCAGGTCGTCGGCGAAGGCGAAGGGCACGCCGTCGGCCTCGGTGCTGAGCACCGTGATCTTGCCCTGCGCGTCGATCTTCAGCAGGCCCTTCCAGGCGTCGGCGACGATCAGGTTGCCCAGGGCGTCGAAGTCCATGCCCAGCGGGCGGCCGCCGGTCTCGGCGAAGGTGCTGACCTGGCCGTTGTCCAGGCGCACCACGCGGCCGTCGTCCAGGCCGGCGTAGACGCGGCCCTGGGCATCCACCGCGGTGTCTTCCGGGCCCTTCACCTGGCCCAGGCCGAGCAGCTCGGCCTTCATCAGGGTGTCGTTGGGTTCCAGCACGCCGGTCATCGATGGCGCCGGCGGCGGGTTCCAGGCCACGGGGTCGATGGGGCTGGGGGTGATGGCGAGGTAGACCGCGGCGGCGGCGATCAGCAATACCAGCAGGCTTGCGAATTTCTTCATCATGAAGGCTCTTGTCATGGGTCCTGGGGCAGGAAAGATAAGCCTTCGTTCGCGTCTGTACAGCCTTGTAGGCAAAAGCGGAATGCTCGGACATCATCCAGCCCGATATACTGCGCTCCACGTGAAGCAAGGAGATGTTCGTGAGCGCCCTCGATATCCGGTGGATCCGCGACGATGCCAGCCTGGCGCAGCAATGCCGGGACTGGAAACAAAGGCCGTACCTGGCACTCGATACCGAGTTCATGCGCGTCGATACCTTTTACCCCGAGGCCGGCCTGGTGCAGGTCGGTGATGGCGAGCGGGCGTGGCTGATCGACCCGCTGCTGATCCGCGACTGGTCGCCCTTCGCCGAGGTGCTGGAGGCGTCCTCGGTGGTCAAGGTGTTCCATGCCTGTGGTGAGGACCTGGAAGTCTTCCAGCGCCTGACCGGCAGCCTGCCGCAGCCGCTGTTCGACACCCAGCTGGCCGCCGCCTACCTGGGCATGGCGCATTCCATGGGCTACTCCAAGCTGGTGCTGGAAATCCTCGGCCTGGACCTGCCCAAGGACGAGACGCGTTCGGACTGGCTGCAGCGCCCGCTGACCGACATGCAGGTGCGCTACGCCGCCGAGGACGTGCAGCACCTGGCCGAGGTCTACGTGAAGCTGGCGCCGCGCCTGCCCGAGCACAAGCTGGCCTGGCTGCTGGCCGATGGCGCCGACCTGGTCGCCAACCAGACCCGCGTCAGCGACCCGCGCCAGGCCTGGCGCGACGTCAAGCTGGCCTGGAAGCTGGCCCCGCAGCAACTCGCCGTGCTGCGTGAACTCTGCGCCTGGCGCGAGGAACAGGCGCGCCTGCGCAACCAGCCGCGCAACCGCATCCTGCGCGAGCAGACGCTGTGGCCGCTGGCGCGCCTGCAGCCGAAGGACAAGCTGGCGCTGTCGCGCATCGACGAGATGCACCCGCGCACCGTGCGCCAGGACGGCGACACCCTGCTGGCGCTGCTCGCCCATGCCGCCGCGCTGCCCGCCGAGCAATGGCCCGAGCCGCTGCCCGAGCCGCTGCCGCGCGAGGTGGCGCCGCTGCTCAAGCAACTGCGCGAGGTCGGCCAGCGCGAGGCCGAGCGCCAGGGCATGGCCCCGGAGCTGATGCTGCGCAAGAAGATTCTCGAGGCGCTGCTCAAGACCGGCTACCCCGATGGCCCCTACCGCCTGCCCGATTCCCTGCAGGGCTGGCGCCGTGAACTGATGGGCCAGGCCCTGCTGGACTGCCTGGCCGCCCCGGAGAAACCATGAAACGCATCTGCTCCATCTACAAGAGCCCGCGCAAGAACGAGATGTACCTGTACGTCGACAAGCGCGAGGCCCTGAGCCGCGTGCCCGAGGCGCTGCTGGCGGCGTTCGGCGCGCCGCAGCACGCCTTCGACCTGGTGCTCAGCCCCGAGCGCAAGCTGGCCCGCGAAGATATCCACAAGGTGCTGGAGAACATCGAGAAGCAGGGCTTCCACCTGCAGATGCCGCCGGCGGAGGAGGAGTACATCGAGCACCTGCCCGAAGAGTTGCTACGCATGAACGATCCGTTGTAAGCGTCGAAAAGCCGTCGCTTTCGCGAATTGGTACGAAATTGCTGTGCAAGTTGTAGGCTCAAGAGCATTATTGCGTCAGAAATTGCCTGAGCAGGCGGAACGCCTGGGCTTCCTGCCGGTCTACAGGCCCTTCGTTCAACTCGCACAAAATCGCCGCTGCATGCAGGGACGATAACGACAATGCCAATCAACGTGCCTACGCCTTGCCACCCCGGTGCGATCTAGACCATGCGCCTGCTCATCCTCGATCGCGAACACACCCTCTACGCCGCGCTGACCATGGCTGCCGAGCCCGGTCTCAGCGTGGTATCCGGCGACAAACCCGACAACCTCGTCGAGGCCGCCGCCGAATGCCCGGTATGGCTGGGCGAGCCCGACCTGGTGGCGCAGCTGCTGCGCAAGGGCGTGCACCCCGTCTGGGTGCAGTCCACCTGGGCCGGCATCACCCCGCTGCTGGCCGACGACCTGCCCAAGGACTATGCCCTTACCCGCGCGGTGGGCATCTTCGGCCAGGTGATGAGCGAATACCTGCTGACCTACATGCTGGCCCACGAACGCCAGTTCCTCGGCCGCCTGGCCAGCCAGGTCGGCAGCCAGTGGGACGACCGCGCCCCCGGCAGCCTGCGTGGCCGCCACGTGCTGTTGGTGGGCACCGGCGAAATCGGCCTGGCCGTGGCGCACATGCTGGCGGCCTTCGGCGTCGAGCTGACCGGCGTGGCGCGCACGCCGCGGCCGCTGCAGCCGTTCCAGCGGGTGGGCGCGCTGGACGAGTTGCCGCGTCTGGTGGAAACCGCCGACTACGTGGTCAACCTGCTGCCCGACACCCCGGATACCCAGGACATCTTCGACCTGGCGCTGTTCCAGCGGATGAAGCCCTCGACGCTGTTCATCAACGCCGGGCGCGGTGTTGCGGTGGTCGATGCCGACCTGATCAGCGCCCTGGAAAACAATCGCCTGGCCGGCGCCGTCATCGATGTCTGCCGCCAGGAGCCGCTGCCGCCGCAGCACCCGTTCTGGAGCGCGCCGCGCCTGCTGCTCACCGGCCACACCGCCGCGCCGACACTGCCGGGGCCGATGGTGGAGCTGTTCCGCGAGAACCTGTCGCGCTTCTGGGCCGGGCAGCCCATGCGCGGCGAGGTGGACTTCACCCGCGGCTATTGAAAGTGGGCGCCCCGTGCGGGGCGCCCTGTCCCTCACAGGCTGAAATCGCCCTCGGCGGCCAGTTGCTCCAGCGGCCGGCGCGGGCTGGGGACTTCGCGCGCCTGCAGGCTTTCCGAGAGGATCGACTTGTCGCCGAGCCTGCCGATGGCGATGGCGGCGTGGATCTCGTGGTCGTCCGGTACCTTCAGTTCGACGCGGGTGGCCTCGCGGTCGAAGCCGGCCATGCCGTGGCTGTGCCAGCCGGCCAGGCTCGCCTGCAGGGCCAGGAAGCCCCAGGCCGCGCCGGTGTCGAAGGTGTGCCAGAGCGCCGGTTTCTCTTCGCTGGAGCCGGGCGGGGCGAAGGTGGTCTTGGACAGCACTATCACCAGCGCCGCGGCGTTCTGCGCCCAGCCGCGGTTGAACTCGCCCAGCAGGTCCAGGTAGCGCTGCCAGTTCGGCGTGTCGCGGCGCGCGTAGAGGAAGCGCCAGGGCTGCGAGTTGAACGAGGAGGGCGCCCAGCGCGCGGCTTCGAGGAAGCCCAGCAGGGTTTCCTCGGGGATGCTCTCGCCACTGAAGGCGCGGGGCGACCAGCGATTGATGAACTGCGGGTCGATGGGATAGTCGGCAACGCGGGGATTGGCGCTCATGGCGGCTCCTGCTGGCAAAGGGGGATGGTGCCGTGGACGGCTGGGCATCGCGGATCGTGGGTGAGGCGGCGGCCCGCTCGGGCCTGATGGTGGGGGAAAGCTACCCAGCCGCGCGGCCCCTGGCAAGCGCTCCGGCGGTCACCTGCGCTTGGCCGGCGCGGCGCCTGGGCATAGACTTGGCGCCCCCGTGAAAGCCCTACCTAGAAAAACGATGGCCGCCAAAGTCGAACCCTTCTGGAAACGCAAGACCCTCGAACAGCTCGACCAGCAGGAGTGGGAGTCGCTGTGCGACGGCTGCGGCCTGTGCTGCCTGCAGAAGCTCGAGGACGAGGACGACGGCACCGTCTACTACACGCGCATCGCCTGCAAGTTGCTGGACCTGAAGACCTGCCGCTGCACCGACTACGCCAACCGCCGCGCCAGCGTGCCCGACTGCATCCAGCTCACCCCGGCCCAGGCCGACGAGTTCCGCTGGCTGCCGCCGACCTGCGGCTACCGCCTGGTGGCCGAGGGCAAGGACCTGCCGCTTTGGCATCACCTGGTCTGCGGCGATCCCGATGCGGTGCATCATGAGCGGATTTCGCAGTCGGGGCGGATGCTCAGCGAGACTGTGGTGGCTGAGGATGACTGGGAAGAGCATCTGATCTTCCGGGCGGGGTGAGGTTGCTGGGCGGGAATTGATTTTCGTGGGAGCGAGCTTGCTCGCGAATCTTGTCCCTTCGCGCTTCCCTTAACCTCGTTATTCCCGCGAATGCGCACTACTGTCCGGCACGCCTCATGCTATTAACAGCTGCCCCTGACGCAGGTTGATCTCGCGTATTCGCTCCTGCCGTCGTCGGTAACGTTCGGCCTCCAGGCCAGGACGCTGAAACAGCGTCGCCTGCACCTCCACCATCAGCATCCACAGGCTTTGCCGCGTACCCGTCCTGCGTTGGTAAAGGTTCAGCAGCAAGTAGCTGATCAGCGCACAGAGAATCTGGATGCGCACGGCATTCTCGCTACGGCCCAGGAAACGCCTGACCTTCAGGTGTTGCTTGATCCATTTGAAAAACAGCTCGATCCGCCAGCGATCCCGATAGCGCTCGGCGATTTCTGCCGCCGGGCTGCTC
>NZ_BSQE01000017.1:0-189147 GCF_030268185.1 Pseudomonas sp. NBRC 100443 | reverse complement strand
TCACCGCCAACTCGATGAACTGCCTGACCGAGGCCCTGGGCCTGTCGCTGCCGGGCAACGGCTCGACCCTGGCCACCCACGCCGACCGCGAGCAGCTGTTCCTGCGCGCCGGGCGCCTGGCCGTGGAACTGTGCCAGCGCTACTACGGCGAGGGCGACGAGTCCGTGCTGCCGCGCAACGTCGCCAGCTTCAAGGCCTTCGAGAACGCCATGACCCTGGACATCGCCATGGGCGGCTCGACCAACACCATCCTGCACCTGCTGGCCGCAGCGCAGGAGGCGGAGATCGCCTTCGACCTGCGCGACATCGATCGCCTGTCGCGCAAGGTGCCGCAGCTGTGCAAGGTGGCGCCGAACATCCAGAAGTACCACATGGAAGACGTGCACCGCGCCGGCGGCATCTTCTCCATCCTCGGCGAGCTGGCCCGCGGCGGCCTGCTGCACACCGACGTACCGACTGTGCACAGCCCGAGCATGGCCGACGCCATCGCCCAGTGGGACATCACCCAGACCCGCGACGAAGCCGTCCACACCTTCTTCAAGGCGGGCCCCGCCGGCATCCCCACGCAAACCGCATTCAGCCAGAACACCCGCTGGCCGAGCCTGGACGACGACCGCGCCGAAGGCTGCATCCGCAGCGTCGAGCACGCCTACTCCGCCGAAGGCGGCCTGGCCGTGCTGTACGGCAATATCGCCCTCGACGGCTGCGTGGTGAAGACCGCCGGCGTGGACGAGTCGATCCACGTGTTCGAAGGCAGCGCGAAGATCTTCGAAAGCCAGGACGCCGCGGTGAAGGGCATCCTCGCCGACGAGGTGAAGCCGGGCGACATCGTGATCATCCGCTACGAAGGCCCGAAAGGCGGCCCGGGCATGCAGGAAATGCTCTACCCCACCAGCTACCTGAAGTCCAAGGGCCTGGGCAAGCAATGCGCCCTGCTCACCGATGGCCGCTTCTCCGGCGGCACCTCGGGCCTGTCCATCGGCCACGCCTCACCGGAGGCCGCCGCAGGCGGCGCCATCGGCCTGGTCAAGGATGGCGACAAGGTGCTGATCGACATCCCCAACCGCAGCATCAACCTGCTGGTCAGCGACGAAGAACTGGCCGCCCGCCGCATCGAGCAGGACAAGAAGGGCTGGAAGCCGGCGCAGCCCCGCGCCCGTCGCGTCAGTACTGCGCTGAAGGCTTATGCGTTGCTGGCTACCAGTGCTGACAAGGGGGCGGTGCGGAACAAGGCATTGTTGGACGGCTGATACTCCGAACAATTAAAAAGCCCGGGGTGCTCCCGGGCTTTTTAATTGGCGGAAGATAAGATATCCAACCAAACTTTACTTCTACGTTACCTATTGAAATCCCATTAGTTAGGGATTACCACCACCGCCAGCCTGCTCGGCGGCAGCGCAACCCTTGGGAACAAAAGCCGAAGGCATATCCGAGTTTGTTTCACACTTAAATCCACCCGCAGCTGAAATAGTTCCATCAGCCGCATACGTAGTCTTAACATATTTCAAATCTATATATGCATTAGTTCCAAGTCTCTTGGCATCACGAAGAGTACATTTTATTCCAGCCTCGCCCACATCAATAGCCGAGCAGTTAGGCGTTTCATTGCCGGGAAGACCGACGCTGGCTATAGTGGGAATACGATCTGCTATGATATCTAACTCAAAAGGCGCCTTATGCGTAGCCATTTCCGCAAGACCGGCAGCAGCTTTAGCAGTTGCGGTGTAGTCCTGATAAGCCGGAAGGGCAATTGCTGACAAGATACCGATAATTGCAACAGCAATCATCAGTTCGATCAGGGTAAAACCCTTTTGCAGGGTGCGATATCGTCTCATATTCCTTCTCCATGAGTTATTAATTCTTTACCCGCAAAGTTCTGACCAAAACCAGCGGACAAATGAATTAGATCTTCCATGAACAAGACAAATATGTAGTCCCACTCCCTCAGGCGTGACTGAATTTTCCCCAACATCCAAACACGCTTGACAGCACTCAAAACCGCCCAACAAAAGATGACAAATAATGGCAGATAATGCCGTTACCACCGACACTTCCTGACAGTTAGTGTCACCTCCAAAAGAAAAATCCCTGCCCTATGGCACTGTCCGATCCCGCCCCCAGCCCGTAAAATCCCGCTCTTTTTCCCGGACTGCCGCCATGAGCTCCCTCGAGAACCCCGTCACCGCCGACAAGGCCCAGCGCGACCTGGTCTACGGCCTGGAAGACCGTCCCGCCCTGCCCGTCGCGCTGCTCGCCGCGCTGCAGCACCTGCTGGCGATCATCGTGCCGATCGTCACCCCCGGCCTGCTGATCTGCCAGGCGCTGGGCGTTTCCGCCCGCGACACCAACCTGATCGTGTCCATGTCGCTGGTCATCTCCGGTATCGCCACCTTCGTCCAGTGCAAGCGCTTCGGGCCGTTCGGCGCCGGGCTGCTGATCGTCCAGGGCACCAGCTTCAACTTCGTCGGCCCGCTGATCGCCGGCGGGGCGCTGATGGTCAAGCAGGGCACGCCGGTGGAGCAGGTGATGGCGGCCATCTTCGGCGTGGTCATGGCCGGCTCCTTCGTGGAGATGGGCGTGTCGCGCATCCTGCCGTTCGTGAAGCGGCTGATCACCCCGCTGGTGACCGGCATCGTGGTGCTGATGATCGGCCTCACCCTGATCAAGGTCGGCCTGATCAGCATGGGCGGCGGCTTCAGCGCCATGGGCAACGGCACCTTCGCCAACGGCGAGAACCTGCTGCTGTCCGGCACCGTGCTGGCGATCATCGTGGTGCTCAACCGCATCCCGGTGGTGTGGATGCGCAGCGGCGCCATCGTCATCGCCCTGGCCGTGGGCTACGCGCTGGCCGGCTACCTGGGCCGCCTGGACTTCAGCGGCATGCACCAGGCCGCGCTGTTCCAGGTGCCGACGCCGCTGCACTTCGGCCTGAGCTTCTCCTGGGCGCTGTTCATCCCCATGCTGGTGATCTACCTGGTCACCTCGCTGGAGGCCATCGGCGACGTCACCGCCACCAGCCAGGTGTCGAAGCAGCCGGTGGAAGGCCCGCTGTGGATGCAGCGGATCAAGGGCGGGGTGCTGGTGAATGGCGCCAACTCGCTGCTGGCGGGCATCTTCAACACCTTCCCCAGCTCGGTGTTCGCGCAGAACAACGGGGTGATCCAGCTGACCGGCGTGGCCAGCCGCCACATCGGCCTGTGGATCGCCGCGATGCTGGTGGTGCTGGGCCTGTTCCCCAGCGTCGCCGGGGTGATCCAGGCGGTGCCCGAGCCGGTGCTCGGCGGCGCGGCCATGGTGATGTTCGGCGCGGTGGCCGCCTCGGGCATCAACATCCTCGCCGGCACCCACCTCGACCGCCGCGCCCTGCTGATCATCGCGGTCAGCCTGGCCCTCGGCCTGGGCGTGTCGCAGGTGCCGGAGTTCCTCGCGCACATGCCGGCGGCGCTGCGTAACGTGCTGGAATCCGGCGTCGCCACCGGCGGCATCTGCGCCCTGCTGCTGAACTGGTTCCTGCCGGAAACACCGGCGGCCAGGGCCCAACACTGAGCCAGCCGCGACGCCACCCTCGGGTGGCGTCGTCGTTTATGCTGGATGCATGAGCACTTCCCTGCGCGTCGGCGTGATCGCCGACACCCACAACCTGCTGCGTCCCGAAGCCCTGGAAGCCCTGCGCGGCTGCCAGCGCCTGCTGCACCTGGGCGACATCGGCAAGCCGGCGATCCTCGATGCGCTGCGCCAACTGGCGCCGCTGGACGTGGTGCGCGGCAACAACGACACCGAAGCCTGGGCCGAAGCCATTCCCGAAACCCTGGGCCTGGAACTGGGCGGGCTGCGCCTGTACCTGATCCACGACCTCAAGCAACTGGCCATCGATCCACGGGCCGAAGGCTTCGACGTGGTGCTGGCCGGGCATTCGCACAAGCCGCTAGAGGAAGTGCGCGACGGGGTGCTCTACCTCAACCCCGGCAGCGCCGGGCCGCGGCGCTTCAAGCTGCCGATCTCGCTGGCGATCCTGAGCATCGCGGACGGCCAGGCGTCGGTGGAAATGATCGAGCTCGGCTGAACGTAGGGCGTATAACCGTTCGCGGTTATCCGCCCTACGGTTCCAATAGCTGCTGAGCCAGGGCGTCGATCTGCTCCTGGCGTTCGCTCTTGTCCACCCGCTTGCGGCCATTCAAGGTCGACCACTCCGGATGCGCCCGCGCCTTGCGCAGCGCCTCGGGCAGCTTGCCCTCTCGCCATTGCTTGTCTTCCGGCGAATCGACGCGGATGGCTTCCATGGCCGCATGGCCCCGCGTCTGCAATGCCGCCAGCAGCTGGCGCTGGCGCAGGGCGAGCAGGCGCAACACGCTGTCGTCCACCGAAAGTTCGCGCTGGCCCTTGAGCTTGCCGAGCAGGCGCTGGCCGTAATGGCCGACGGTCTGCCAGGCGCCGCCGGCCAGGGCGCCGAGGGCGGTGGCGGCGCCCAGGGTCAGGCCGCCCACCAGCAGGTCGATGCCCGCGCCAGCCGCGGCGCCGGCAGCTACTCCACCGCCCAGGCGCACACCGAGCTGACGCAGTGTCTCGGGGTTGAACAGGTCGTCGCCCCAGCGGCCGTCCAGCAACGGCAGGTCGGCGGCGCGGGCATCGTCCTTGCGGAAGGCGTAGAGGCGCAGCAGGGCCTGTACGCAGGCTTCCTCGCGCTTGCGCACGCGGTCGCGCAACACTTCGGTGGCCAGGCGGATGGCCTCGGCATCGCCCGGCACCAGGTCGCGGCAGGCGGCAACGTCCACCAGCAGTTCGGCGATCAGCTTGGCGCCGGCTTCGCGGCGCGCCACGGCCTGGGCCTCGTGGTCCCGGATCAGCCGTTCCAGCTGCGGGCGCGACTTCTCCAGCAGCAGCGCCAGGCTTTCGTAGAGCCGGCGTTCGCCGTCCAGCGGCGGCGCCACGCTGTCGAAGCGCACCAGCGCGTGCAGACCCAGGCGCGACAGGGCCTCGCGCCATTGCTCCTCGCGGTGGTTGGCGCTGGCGACGAAGTTCAGCACCGGCAGCAGCGGCCGCGCACAGCCGGCGAGCACCGCCAGTTCGTCGCGGTACTTGGCCAGCACCGGTTCGCGGGCGTCGATCACGTAGAGCCCGGCGTCGGACGCCTGCAACTGGCGCAGCACCTTGGCTTCCTGCTCGAAGCGGCCGCGCGCCTCGCTGCCGTCGAGGAAGCGACGCAGCTTCTCCGGGCCGTCGAGGCGCTCGCCGGGGCGTTCCAGGGCGTCGAGGAAGTCGCGCAGGGCGATGGCGTCCTCCAGGCCCGGCGTGTCGTACAGCTCCAGCAGCGACTCGCCGTCCACCGACAGCCGTGCACCCTCGACGTGGCGGGTGGTGCTGGGGCGGTGCGAGACCTCGCCGAAGCCGACGTCGCGGGTCAGGGTGCGCAGCAGCGAGGTCTTGCCGACGTTGGTATGGCCGACCACGGCCAGCCTGAGGGGCTCAGTCATGTCCGCTCTCCAGCCATGCCAGGGGCGATGCGCCGCTGTGCGCCAGGTTCAGCTTGTCGATGGCGGCATGCCAGTCGGCCAGGCGGTCGCTGTCCAGGCCGCTGCCCGCCGGCGGCTGCAGCAGCCAGACGCGGGTGGCGCCGGCGCAGCGCGACAGCTCGGCGATCAGCGCCAGGGTGCCGCGGTCCGGCGAACGTCGCGGGTCGCAGGCGATGGCCAGGCGCGCCGGCGGGTAGCGGGTCAGCTGTTCCAGCAGACGGCGGCGTTGCGCGCCATCGTCCAGCACGCCGGCATCGGCCACGCCGGCCGGCAGCTTCGGCGGCCACGGCTGGCTGTCGTCCAGTTCGATGGCCACCAGCAGGGCGCCGTCCGCGCTGGCGGCGGGGTTCTGCGCCTGGGGTTCGACCAGGCTGGCCGGCGCGGCATCGTTGACGCCCAGGCGCTCGCTGCTGGGCAGCAGGCGTTCGCGCAGCAGGCTGTAGCCGGGCAGCGAGAGGTCCAGGCGCAACGCCGCGCGGCCACGGCGCCAGCGCCACCGGCAGAAGGCCCAGAGCAGCAGGCGCGGCAGCAGACCGTAAACCGCCAGGATGCCCACCAGCCAGCCGGCCCAGGCGTGGCGCGCCGCCTCGCTGGCCACCAGGGCGTCGCCGCTGGCGCGCACCAGGTCGCTGTCCGGCAGCGGGAAGCCCAGCAACGAAGGCAGCGCGCCGAGCCCCTGGGTGAGGAAAACGAAGGTGTCGCCGCCGAGGATGGTGGTTTCCCAGACGAAGCCGTAGCGCCGCGTCGAGAGCAACGCCAGCACCACCACCATGGCCGCGCCCAGGGCCAGCAGCCACAGGCCGTGGACCAGCATGCCCAGCGCCCAGCGCGTCAGACGCTGGCGGCCGAGCAGCACCAGCAGCGCCGGCGCCAGTTGCGCGGCGCGGGCATCGCGCGCCAGCTTGCCGCTCAGCCACAACCACAGGCGGCCCAGCGCGCCGGCCGCCTCGCCGCCGCCAAGGGCGAAGCCCGCGGCCCAGCCGAGCAGCATCAGCAGGTCCAGGCCGAGCAGGCTGGCCAGGGCCCAGAACACGTTGACCGGGCGCTGGCCGTCGCCGAGGGCGGCCAGCGCCAGGCCGGCGCCGCTGAGCAGGGCGAGGAAGATCAGCAGGTAGAAGGCCAGTTGCGCGCCCTGTTTCCACAGGCGCAAGGCGCTGTCCAGCTCGTCGCGGCCGGCCAGCCACAGGGCGCGGTTCTCGATGCGCCGGGGCAGTTCGCCGCCGGCGGCGATGGCGCGGCGGTTGGCCTCGGCGTCCTCCAGCGGGCCGGCCTGCTCCTCGCGCAGGCGCACGGCTTCGCACAGCCACAGTCGGTCGAAGGCGGAAGGTGGGGCGCTATCGCTCACAGTGTCTCCGGCACGGGTTCCTGGGGCGCAAGCATAACCGCTGCGCCGCGCCGCGTCCGCCCGCCAGCTCTCCGGGGTAACGGTAACACCGGCGCCCGCCGACCGAACCAAGGAAGGGCTTACCCGGCGCGCCCAGGGGTATAGGGTGCCAAAGCCAACCAGAACAACAACAACGAGGCCCGCCATGCCGCGCGTCCTGCCCTGCGCCCTGCTCCTGCTGGCCGCCGCCCACGCGGCGGCTGTGGAAACGCCCCCGGTGCGCCCCTCCGACTGGGGCCCGGACACCCCGCTGATGCAGGCGGTGCCGCCGCGCCAGCTGGACGACAAGGTCGGCCAGCGCGCCTCCGACAGCGACGAGTCGAAGCTGTGGATAAGCCATACCGACTTCCGCCTGCACGACGACATCGGCTTCTTCATCCGCCGCATGCTGATCCGCATGAGCTCCAACGGCCCCAAGGGCACGCCGCTGATGCTCGACGACCCGCGGGCCATGGTCGCGCGCATCCAGGCCGGCGACATCTTCGTCGCCGACGCCACTCTCGCCACCCTGCTCAACGCCGAACTGCGCAGCGCCGACGCGCCGGTGCGCAACCTGGTCCTGGCCACCCGCAAGGACGGCCAGGAAGTGCGCGGCGAGTTGCTGCGCAAGGGCCGCTGGCGGCCGCTGCGGATGCTCACCGGCATCGAGCAGGCCGGCCCGCTGAAGGTGGCGCTGGTGCCGCAACGCATCTTCGTCGACGGCGTGGACGTCACCCCTTCGCTGAGCGCCGCCTCCATCGAAATGTCAGAGGTGCTGCAACTGCACACCGCGCACATGCAACTGGTCGGCAACCGCATCCTGGTCGACCTCGACGGCCTGTTCCCGCCGCCGCGCCTGGAGTTCGCCGTACGCAGCCTGAAGCTGGCCGACGGCGGCATGGACCTGCTGCTGGGCGACGACCTGGCCAGCCTGCAATGGCCGCAGTTGCAGGCGCCGGAGAGCTACATGTTCATCCAGGGCGGCGACATCAAGATGGCCCGCACCATCCTGGTCAAGGCCTACGCCCTGTTCACCAGCCTCAGCCCCGGGCAGCCGCTGCTGTTCAACCTCTACGACTACCGCCGCCAGTTGCAATACGGCGAGATCCGCCTGCGCCAGGACGGCATGGTGCACATCGCGGTGTCGCCGGTGAAGGCGCCGGCCCCGCAGGAGAAAGCCCTATGAAGCGCCTGCTGCCCCTGCTCCTCGCCCTGTCCCTGTTCGCCCAGGCGCAGAGCGCCATCGACCGCCAGCAGCAGGAACTGCAGCTGCTGCGCCAGGGCTGGTTCCAGCAGACGCCGCCGGACGCCGGGCACGCCGCCAGCCGCCCGGGCGGCGTGCGCGATTCCGGCCAGGACGGCGTCGGCCTGCTGCTGCACAACGTGGACATGTACTTCGAGGGTGGCATCGGCTTCCACAGCCCGCAGCTCAAGGGCTGGCTGGTGCCGCTCAAGGCCGGCGCGCCGGTGGATTTCGACCGCCCGCAGGACATGCGCATCCAGGTCACCGAGGGCGAGGTGATCCTCGACCCGCAGCAACTGGCCAGCCTGTTCAACGAGCGCATCCTGGCTTATCCACAAAGCATGCTGCGCAATTTCAGCATGAGCATCGACGGCGAGCGCCTGCGCGTCAGCGGCGAAGTACAGCCCCTGGGCATCGGCCCCTGGCTGCCGCTGCGCCTGGCCGGCAGCGTGCGCCTGGAGGGCGACGAGATTCTCTACCAGCCGGACCAGGTCAAGGTCCTCGGCGTGCCGGCCTACGGCGCCATGAGCCTGGTCGGCCTGCACCTGGATTCGCTGGTCGACCTGCAACGCCCCGGCGCCCTGCTGCGCGACAACGCCATGCGCCTGGACTACCACCAGGTGTTCCCGCTGGTGGGCATCGACGGCAAGGTCGACGCCGCCTGGCTCGATGCGCAGGGCCTGCACCTGCGCTTCGCCCGCCCGGCCGGCAGCCCGCCGCCGCGCTTCGAGCCGCCCAGCCTGGCCGGTCCTTCGTACATCTGGCTGCAATCGGGCGACCTGAAGATCTTCGAGATCCTCATCACCTACGCGCAGGTGCTGCTCAAGGCCGAGCAGCCCGGCCAGACGCTGGCGTTCAGCCTCAAGGACTACCGCAAGGTGCTGGCCACCGGCATCACCCAGGTCAACGAGGACGGCACCTTCTTCATGCGCGTGCCGCCCTACGCGAACGACGCGCCGGCCCAGCGGCTGGTATCCTCTGCCACCGATGGATCACCCTGAGCACATGACCGGAGCCACGATGCCCCAAGCCCCTTCCCGCCTGCCGCTGGCGATGATCGCCGCCCTCGCCGAGAACCGCGTGATCGGCATCGACAACCGCCTGCCCTGGCACCTGCCGGCCGACCTCAAGCACTTCAAGGCGCTGACCCTGGGCAAGCCGATCATCATGGGCCGCAAGACCTGGGACTCCCTCGGCCGCCCGCTGCCCGGCCGGCTCAACCTGGTGGTCAGCCGCCAGGCCGGCCTGCAGTTGGAAGGTGCGGAGGTCTTCACCTCGCTGGACGCTGCGCTGCAGCGCGCCGATGCCTGGGCGCGGGAGGAGGAAGCCGAGGAGCTGATGCTGATCGGCGGCGCCCAGCTCTACGCCGAGGCCCTGCCCGTGGCCGAGCGCCTGTACCTGACCCGCGTGGCCCTGAGCCCGGCGGGCGACGCGCACTTCCCCGAGGTGGACGAAAGCCGCTGGCACCTGGCGTCCAGCATCGAGCATGAGGCTACGGCGGAAACACCGGCCTATGCCTTCGAGGTCTGGGACCGCGCTTGAGGGGCTCTTGGCCTGGCAGGATCGACTGTCTTGCCCACTGCACCGAGGTGCTTTCCGTAGGATGGGTTGAGCTTGCGAAACCCATGCGGTCTCGGTGATGGGTATCGCTTCGCTCAACCCATCCTACGGGTGTCGCGTTTGCCGGAGGAGGCAGGCGGGCTTGCTCGCTTCTACGACAAGCCGCCGTCCCGTCAGTTGGTCGCCGGCTTCGCCGCCGCATGGCGGTAGGCCCAGACCATCAGGGCGATGCCGCCGAGGATCATCGGCACGCACAGCAGCTGGCCCATGGTCAGCCAGTCCCAGGCCAGGTAGCCCGGGCCGCCGTTGCCGCCGGCGCCCTGGTCGGCGTCGGGCAGGCGGAAGAACTCGACGAAGAAGCGGAAGCAGCCGTAGCAGAGGATGAACAGGCCCGACACCGAGGCGGTCGGCCGCGGCTTGCGCGAGAACATCCAGAGGATGGCGAACAGCACTATGCCTTCCAGGGCGAACTCGTACAGCTGCGACGGGTGGCGCGGCAGCTGCGCCGGGTCGCTGTAGGGCGGGAAGATCATCGCCCAGGGCACGTCGGTGGGCTTGCCCCACAGCTCGGCGTTGATGAAGTTGCCGATGCGCCCGGCGCCCAGGCCGATCGGCACCAGCGGGGCGATGAAGTCCATCAGCTGGAAGAAGCTCTTGCCGTTGCGCTTGCCGAACCACCAGGTGGCCAGCATCACGCCGATCAGCCCGCCGTGGAACGACATGCCGCCTTCCCAGACCTTGAACAGGTTCAGCGGGCTGGCCAGGTAGAAGTCCAGCTTGTAGAACAGCACGTAGCCCAGGCGCCCGCCGAGCACCACGCCGCAGGCGACCCAGAACACCAGGTCGGAGAGCTTCTCCTTGCTCCAGGTCGCATCGAAGCGGTTCAGCCGGCGCGAGGCCAGCAGCCAGGCGCCGCCGATGCCGATCAGGTACATCAACCCGTACCAGTGGATCTTCAGGGGGCCGAGCGACACCGCGACGGGGTCGATCTGTGGATAGGGCAGCATCGCTTACTCCTAGGGTTTGATCAGGAAACTCATGCCGATGCAGAACATCAGCAGAGCGAACAGGCGCTTGAGCACCTTGGCCGGCAGGCGGTGCGCCAGGCGCGCGCCGATGCGGGCGAAGAACATGCTGGTGACGGCGATGCCCACCAGCGCCGGCAGGTAGACGAAGCCGAAGCTCCACTGCGGCAGCTCGGGCCGGTGCCAGCCGACCACGATGAACGAAATCGCCCCGGCGATGGCGATGGGCAGACCGCAGGCCGAGGATGTAGCCACCGCCTGCTGCATGGAGACGCCGCGCCAGGACAGGAAAGGCACGGTCAGCGAGCCGCCGCCGATGCCGAAGATCGCCGAGGCCCAGCCGATGAAGCCGCCGGCCGCGCCCAACCCGCCCTTGCCCGGCAGGCTGCCGCCGGCCTTGGGTTGCAGGCCCAGGGTCATCTGGATGGAGATGAGCACGGCGAAGACGCCGATGATCTTCTGCAGCACCGCTCCCTTGATGGCCGAGGCGGTCAGCGCGCCCAGGGCGCTGCCGACGACGATGCCCACGGTCATCCACAGGAACACCGGCCAGAGCACCGCGCCGCGGCGATGGTGTTCGAGGATGGAATTGACCGAGGTGAAGACGATGGTAGCCAGCGAGGTGCCCACCGCCATCTGCGTCAGCACCTCGACGGGAAAGCCATGGGCGGTGAAGCTGAACACCAGAACCGGGACGATGATCAGGCCGCCGCCGACGCCGAACAACCCGGCCAGCACGCCTGCGCAGGCCCCCAGCACCAGGTAGAGAAGGAACTCCATGGAGACCTCGGGTGGCAAAAGCGGCATGGTACCGAAAATGCGCCGGCGACGGCAGCCGCCCGCGGTGCAACAGGCCTTTCGGTACCAATATGAAAGAAATTTCATCGTGCGCCGTGCCCGGACGACGGCGGCTATTGAGTTGCCAACGCCAGTTACCTACCCTGCCTGAACCACCACCGCAGGGCCCTGCCCCATGTGCCTGATCGTCCTTGCCTGGCGCCCCGGACACGCCATGCCGCTGATAGTCGCGGCCAACCGCGACGAGTTCTATGCCCGCCCCACCCTGCCGCTGGCGGCGTGGGAGGATGCGCCGGGCGTCTATGCCGGGCGCGATCTGGAGGCCGGGGGTACCTGGATGGGGCTGGGGCCTGGCGGGCGCTTCGCCGCCCTGACCAACGTGCGTGATCCGAGCCAGCCGCTGGGGCCGCGCTCCCGCGGCGAGCTGGTGGCCGGTTTTCTGCGTGGCCGTCAGGCGCCGCTGGATTACCTGGCCGAGGTGCAGCGCCGCGCCGCCGAGTATTCCGGCTTCAACCTGCTGGTCGGCGATGCCCGTCAGCTCTGCTACTTCAACCCCCGCGATGGCGAGCCGCGGGAATTGCCGGCCGGGCTGCACGGGCTGTCCAACGCCTCGCTGGATACGCCCTGGCCCAAGCTGCTGCGTGCCCGCGCCGCGCTGGAGGAACACCTCGACGAAGCCGAGCCCGGGGCGCTGCTGGGGCTGCTCGGCGACCGCGAGCGCCCCGGCGACGAGCGGCTGCCGGAAACCGGCGTCGGCCTGGCCACCGAGCGCCTGCTGTCCAGCGTGTTCATCGCCAGCGCCAACTACGGCACCCGCGCCAGCAGCGTGCTGCGCGTGCATGCCAATGGGCGCCGGGAGTTCATCGAGCGCAGCTTCGGGCCGGAGGGGGCCCATCTGGGCGAGGTGCGTCTGGAGCTCAACGCCTAGGGGAAGGTTGGTTTTGTAGGAGACTCCGTCCGCGATGGCCAACCTACCGCGCCAATCCCATGTAGGAGCGCGCCCTGCGCGCGAAATCGCGGGCAGGGCCCGCTCCTACATCACGTCCGATGCGCACTAGCACACCTCGATGGCATCGCGCAGCCCCGTAGGATGGGTTGAGCGAAGCGATACCCATCACCGCCACCGCATGGGTTTCGCAAGCTCAACCCATCCTACGAAAGGCACCTCGGCGCGGCCGGTAGGGCAATTGCGCCTACACCATGCACCGAGGCCTAGCACACCTCGATGGCATCGCGCAGGCGCTTGGCCCGGTAGAGGGCGTCGTCCAGGCGGCGCAGCAGGTTTTCCAGGGGTTCGGCGCGGCGCATGCCGGCCAGGGCGAAGCTGGCGGTGAGCGGTTGTTCCAGCTCGGCGCAGGCCTCGCGGATGTGCAGGCGCAGGCGCTCGGCCAGGCGGCTGGCGGAGGCCAGCGGGGTGTTCGGCAGCAGCACGATGAATTCCTCGCCGCCCCAGCGGGCGAAGCAGTCTTCCTCACGTAGGGTCCGGCGCACCGCCTGGGTCACCGCTACCAGCACGCGGTCGCCGACCGGGTGGCCGAAGAGGTCATTGATACGCTTGAAGTGGTCGAGGTCGAACATCAGCAGGCTGACCGGCTGGTCGTGGCGCTGCAGGCGCTGCCATTCCTGCTGCAGGCTGCTTTCGAAGCGGAGCCGGTTGTAGATCTGCGTCAGCGGGTCGGTCTCGCTCAGGCGCACCGCCACCGCAGCCTGTTCGGCCAGGGCCAGGTTGGCCTGGCGCAGGGCCTCGGTGCGCTGTTCGACCAGTTGTTCCAGGTTGCGGTTGAGTTCGTGCAGCTCCTCGTTGCGGCGCTTGAGTTCCAGCTCGATCAGCTTGCGCTCGTGGATGTTGTGGTGAGCCCCGATCATCCGCGTGGCACGGCCCTGGTCGTCGAATTCGACGAAGCGGCCATGGTCCCTTATCCACAGGTACTCGCCATTGGCGCAGAGGCAGCGGTACTCCTCGGCGTAGGCCGCCTGCCGGCCGTCCAGATAGGCCTGGAAGCTGCGCATGACACGGGGGAAGTCGTCCGGGTGGATCACCGAGTGCCAGGTGGCGACGTTTTCCGGCAGGCCATCGATGGGGTAGCCGAGCATGCGGTACCAACCGGGGCTGCGCTTGACGTCATTGCTGCGGATGTCCCAGTCCCAGATGCCGTCGCTGACGATCTCCAGGGCATAGCGGAGGGTCTTCTCGATGGCTTCGCGGTCGCCCGCGAGCGCTTGCTGCTCGTCCATAAGCCTTCTCCCGGCACTGCCGGTTGTACAGGGCCCCAGGGACGACTCAGCTCCGGGGAGTGCGGCGCTCCAGGTCAGCCCTGGACGGTCGCCGCGGGGTTGATCACCCGGCCGAGGCCGAGGTTGCGCAATGCCAGGTGCAGGGAACTGTGGATCACCTGCGGGTTGTCGAAAGTCATCAGTTGGCCGAGCAGTTCGCGGGCCTTGCCCAGGGTGATCTGGCGCAACAGCCATTTCACCTTCGGCAGGTTGGTGGCGTTCATCGACAGCGAGTCGAAGCCCATGGCCATCAGCAGCACCGCCGCCGCCGGGTCGCCGGCCATCTCGCCGCAGATGCTCACCGGCTTGCCTTCGAGGTGGGCGTCGTCGACCACCTTCTTCAGCGCCTGCAGCACCGCCGGGTGCAGGTAGTCGTAGAGGTCGGCCACGCGCGGGTTGTTGCGGTCCACCGCCAGCAGGTACTGGGTCAGGTCGTTGGAGCCGACCGAGAGGAAGTCCACCTGGCGCGCCAGTTCGCGGGTCTGGTACACCGCCGCGGGGATCTCCACCATCATGCCGATCGGCGGCATGGGGATGTCCACGCCTTCGTCGCGAATCTCGCCCCAGGCGCGGTGGATCAGGTGCAGCGCTTCTTCCAGCTCGTGGGTGCCGGAGATCATCGGCAGCAGGATGCGCAGGTTGTTCAGGCCCTCGCTGGCCTTTAGCATGGCGCGGGTCTGCACCAGGAAGATTTCCGGGTGGTCGAGGGTGACGCGGATGCCGCGCCAGCCGAGGAAGGGGTTGTCTTCCTTGATCGGGAAGTAGGACAGCGCCTTGTCGCCGCCGATGTCCAGGGTGCGCATGGTCACCGGCAGCGGGTGGAAGGCCGAGAGCTGCTCGCGGTAGATCGCCAGCTGCTCCTTTTCGCTGGGGAAGCGGTCGTTGATCATGAACGGCACTTCCGTGCGGTACAGGCCAACGCCCTCGGCGCCGCGCTCCTGGGCGCGGGCCACGTCGGCCAGCAGGCCGGTGTTGACCCACAGCGGCATGCGGTGGCCGTCGAGGGTCTCGCAGGGCAGCTCGCGCAGCGCGGCCAGGCCCTTGCTCAGTTCCTTTTCTTCGGCGACCACTTCGCCGTACTGCTTGACCAGCTGCGGCGACGGGTTGGTGTAGATCTCGCCGTGGTAGCCGTCGACGATCAGGTCGATGCCGTCGACCTTGGAATACGGCAGGTCGACCGCGCCCATCACCGTGGGGATGCCCATGGCGCGGGCGAGGATGGCCACGTGGGAGTTGCCCGAGCCGAGCACCGAGATCAGCCCCACCAGCTTGCCCTCGGGCACCTCGCCGAGCATCGCCGGGGACAGTTCCTCGCTGACGATGATGGTCTGGTCCGGGTAGGTGAGGGTCTGCTTACGTTCTTCCTGCAGGTAGGCGAGGATGCGCCGGCCGATGTCCTTGACGTCGGAGGCGCGCTCGCGCAGGTAGGCGTCGTCCATCAGTTCGAAGCGCGCGACGTGCTCCATCACCACCTGGCGCAGGGCGCCCTGGGCCCACTGGCCGGAGCGGATGATGCGCTTGACCTCCTGGCCGATGGAAGCGTCGTCGAGCATCATCAGGTAGACGTCGAACAGCGCGCGCTCTTCCTTGCGCAGCTGGGTGGCCAGCTTGCTGGAGAGGTTGCGCATGTCTTCGCGGACGGCTTCCAGGGCCTGCTTGAACAGCTCGACCTCGGCCTCGACGTCGTCGATGGGCTTGTCCGGGACCACTTCCAGGTCGGCCGGCGGCAGCACCACCACGGCCTTGCCCACGGCCACGCCGGGGGCGCCGGGCACGCCGACGAACTTGGCTTCCTGGATGCCCTTGCCGAGCTTGCCCAGGCCGCGGATCGAACCGGTGGCCTCGGCGTGGGCGATGACTCCGGCCAGCTGCGCGCTCATGGTCACCAGGAAGGCTTCCTCGCCTTCGTCGAACTGGCGCTTTTCCTTCTGCTGCACCACCAGTACGCCCATCACCCGGCGGTGGTGGATGATCGGGGCGCCGAGGAAGGAGGCGTAGCGTTCCTCGCCGGTCTCGGCGAAGTAGCGGTAGCGCGGGTGCTCGGAGGCGTTCTCCAGGTTCAGCGGCTCCTCGCGGGTGCCGACCAGGCCCACCAGGCCCTCGTTGGGGGCCATGCTGACCTTGCCGATGGAGCGCTTGTTCAGGCCCTCGGTGGCCATCAGGACGAAGCGGTTGGTCTCGGCGTCGAGCAGATAGACCGAGCACACCTGGGTGCCCATGGCTTCCTTGACCCGCTGCACGATGATGCCCAGCGCCGCCCTCAGGTCCTTGGCGGCGTTCACTTCCTGGACGATCTTGCGCAGCGTGTTGAGCATGCTCAGGGCCTTATCTCCTCTTCAGTCCCGCGCCAGAAGGCGCGGCGCCAGTTCCTTCAGGGCGCGCCGGTAGACCTCGCGCTTGAAGGTCACCACCTGCCCCAGGGGGTACCAGTAACTCACCCAGCGCCAGCCATCGAATTCCGGCTTGCCGGTCACATCCATGCGTACCCGGTTCTCGTCGCCGGTCAGGCGCAGCAGGAACCACTTCTGTTTCTGGCCGATGCACAGCGGCTGGCTGTTGGTGCGCACCAGACGCTGCGGCAGACGATAGCGCAACCAGCCGCGGGTACAGGCGAGAATGCGCACATCCTGCTCCTCCAGGCCGACTTCCTCGTTCAACTCGCGGAACAGCGCCTCTTCAGGAGTTTCCCGGGCGTTGATGCCGCCCTGCGGGAACTGCCAGGCCTCCTGGTTGATACGCCGAGCCCACAGAACCTGACCGGCCTCGTTGGAGAGGATGATGCCGACATTGGGGCGAAAACCATCGGGATCGATCACGGCGGTACATCCTCGAAAACGCGTGTGCCCGCATTGTTCCACAAAGCCTGTGACAGCGGCAACGCGAGGCTTGGCGCGCATGGGCAGGGCCGGCAAAAGCCGTTACTCTAGGCGACTTTTCCGCTTTCGCAATTAATGGTGAACCATGGCGCGTCTGGCCCTTTTCGACCTCGACAACACTCTGCTGGCCGGCGACAGCGACCACAGCTGGGGCGAATGGCTGTGCCGGCGCGGCCTGGTCGACGCCGGCGAATACCAGGCGCGCAACGATGCCTTCTATGCCGACTACCAGGCCGGCACCCTGGACGTGTTCGCCTACCAGGCCTTCACCCAGGCGATCCTCGGCCGCAACAGCCTGGAGCAGCTGGCCACCTGGCATCGCCAGTTCATGCAGGAGGTCATCGAGCCGATCATCCTGCCCCGCGGCGAAGCCCTGCTGGCCGAGCACCGCGCCGCCGGCGACCGCCTGGTGATCATCACCGCCACCAACCGCTTCGTCACCGGCCCCATCGCCGAGCGCCTGGGCGTGGAAACGCTGATCGCCACCGAGTGCGAGATGCGCGACGGCCTCTACACCGGCCGCACCTTCGACGTGCCCTGCTTCCAGGGCGGCAAGGTGACCCGCCTGCAACGCTGGCTGCAGGAAACCGGCATGAGCCTGGACGGCAGCTACTTCTACAGCGACTCGCGCAACGACCTGCCGCTGCTGGAAGTCGTCGCCAACCCGGTCGCCGTCGACCCCGACGAAGTCCTGCGCGCCACCGCCCAGGAGCGCGGCTGGCCGGTGCTCAGCCTGCGCGACTGAGGCGCCTCACAGCGGCTTGTTGACCATCAGCCAGAAGATCGCCAGGAAGGCCAGGAACGCCGGCCAGCCCAGGGCGAACCACCAGCGCATATAGAAGAAGGCCCGCGGCGGCAACGCGGTTCCCGCCACCGCCGCCGCCTCGGCCAGGTCGCGCACGCGAATCTGCAGCCACACCACCGGCAGCCAGCAGAGCCCGGCGAACACGTACAGCCCCAGGCTCCACAGCAGCCAGCCCTGGGCCAGCGGCCAGCCGGCCCAGTACGCCAGGCCCAGGCCGCTGAGCGGCTGGAACACGGCGCTGGTGGCGATGAACAGCCAGTCGGCGCTGACCAGGTGACGGAAGGTCGTGGCGATGACCTGCAGCTGCCCGCTGCGCCAGGCCCGCCAGGCGTAGTAGGCCGAGCCCAGGCCGGTGCCGAACAGCAGGGTGGCGGTCAGGATGTGCAGGGTCTTGAGCAGCAGGTAGGGACTCATCGGCGCTCCATCGCCATCGGATTCACAGCGGCTTGGCCAGCATCAGCGCCAGTATCGCCAGCCAGCTGAGCAGGGCCAGGGCGAAGAACGCCGCGCCGAAGCGCAGCTCGCGCACCACGCGCTCGGCCAGCGGCTCGCCGCTGTCGCGGGCGCTCACCGCCAGGGTGCGGATGCGCCACAGGCGGCTGGTGAACAGCAGCCAGAAGATCGCCACCAGGATCAGCAGGCAGGCGCTGGCCAGCAGCCAGGTCTGCCCCAGCGGGAAGCCGGCGCGGTGGACCATCTGCCAGCCGGTCAGCGGCAGGCTGACGACGCTGCCGGCCACCAGCACCCAGGCCGCCAGGCCGATGCGCAGCAGCGCCTTGGCCAGCACGCCGGCATCCCCGCCGCGCCAGCTGCGCCAGCCGTACCAGGCGAGGCCGGCGATGGCCAGCAGCGGCACGGCCACGGCGACGCCGTGGAGGATCTTGAGGGTCTGGTAGGTTTCCATGCGGGCGGTCCCTGTCGCGATTCGTGGCTGTTCCCTCAGCCTAGCAGCGCTGCCGGCCGGCGGGTCGAACTGGGACAGCGGGCGCCGCCCCGGCGTTCCCCGCCGACCGTGGCGTCAAGCCAGGAACAGCTTGTACGCCGGGTTGTCGCTCTCGTCCCAGTACGGGTAGCCGATCTCTTCCAGCGCCTGCGCCACCAGGTGGCGCTCCTCCTCCGGCACCTGCAGGCCGGCGACCACGCGGCCGTCGGCGGCGCCGTGGTTGCGGTAGTGGAACATGGTGATGTTCCAGCGCCCGCCGAGCTTGTTGAGGAAGTTGAACAGCGCGCCGGGGCGCTCGGGGAACTCGAAGCGGAACACCTGCTCGTCGCTGACCCGCGGCGAATGGCCGCCGACCATGTGGCGGATGTGCAGCTTGGCCAGCTCGTTGTCGGTCAGGTCCAGCACCGGGAAGCCCTGCTCGCGCAGTTGCTCGACCAGCACCGCGCGCGGGTCGCTGTCCGGGTGGGTCTGCACGCCGACGAAGATGTGCGCTTCGCTGTCGGTGTTGTAGCGGTAGTTGAACTCGGTGATCTGGCGCTTGCCGATGGCCTCGCAGAAGGCCTTGAAGCTGCCCGGGCGCTCGGGGATGGTCACGGCGATGATGGCTTCGCGCTTCTCGCCCAGCTCGGCGCGCTCGGCCACGTGGCGCAGGCGGTCGAAGTTGATGTTGGCGCCGGAGTCGATGGCCACCAGGGTCTGCCCGCGGGCGTTGTCGCGCTCGACGTACTTCTTGATCCCGGCCACGGCCAGGGCGCCGGCGGGCTCGGTGATGGAGCGGGTGTCGTCGTAGATGTCCTTGATCGCCGCGCAGATTTCGTCGGTGCTGACGGTGATGACCTCATCCACGTACCGCTTGCAGATGTCGAAGGTGTGCTGGCCGATCTGCGCCACCGCCACGCCGTCGGCGAACAGCCCGACCTGGCTCAGCACCACGCGCTCGCCGGCGGCCATGGCGGCCTGCAGGCAGTTGGAGTCGTCCGGCTCGACACCGATGACCTTCACCTCCGGGCGCAGGTACTTCACGTAGGCGGCGATGCCGGCGATCAGCCCGCCGCCGCCCACCGGCACGAAGATGGCGTCCAGGCGGCCCGGGTGCTGGCGGAGGATCTCCATGGCCACGGTGCCTTGCCCTGCGATCACGTCCGGGTCGTCGTAGGGGTGGATGTAGACGTAGCCCTTCTCTTCCACCAGCTTCAGCGAATACGCCAGCGCCTCGGGGAAGGCGTCGCCGTGCAGCACCGCCTTGCCGCCGCGGGCGCGCACGCCCTGGACCTTCAGCTCGGGCGTGGTGCGCGGCATGACGATGGTCGCCTTCACCCCCAGCTCCTTCGCCGCCAGGGCCACGCCCTGGGCGTGGTTGCCGGCCGAGGCGGTGACCACCCCGCGCGCCAGCTCCTCGCGGCTCAGCTGCGCCAGCTTGTTGTAGGCGCCGCGGATCTTGAAGGAGAACACCGGCTGCAGGTCCTCGCGCTTGAGCAGCACCTGGTTGTCCAGGCGCTCGGAGAGGCGGCGGGCCGGTTGCAGGGGCGTTTCCTCGGCGACGTCGTAGACGCGCGAGGTGAGGATCTTCTTGACGTACTGTTCGAGCATCGGGGCGGGCTTCGCAGGGACGGGGCACAAAGCCGGCAGTCTACTCCAGTCGGCGGCCGCCGGGAGCGGCGAATCCACATTCGCCCGGCGGCCCCGCTATAATCCGCGCCCCAAGCCCTCTTTGCCGGAACCCCCAGATGAACCAGGACCAGCTCAAGCAGGCCGTGGCCCAGGCCGCCGTCGACCACATCCTCCCGCACCTCGACAGCAAGAGCATCGTCGGCGTCGGCACCGGCTCCACCGCCAACTTCTTCATCGACCTGCTGGCCAGGCACAAGGCCGAGTTCGACGGCGCCGTGGCCAGCTCCGAGGCCACCGCCCAGCGCCTGAAGGGCCACGGCATCCCGGTCTACGACCTGAACAGCGTCAGCGAGCTGGAGTTCTACGTCGACGGCGCCGACGAGAGCAACGAGCGCCTGGAGCTGATCAAGGGCGGCGGCGCCGCGCTGACCCGCGAGAAGATAGTCGCGGCCGTGGCCAAGCAATTCGTCTGCATCGCCGACCAGAGCAAGCTGGTGCCCCTGCTCGGCGCTTTCCCGCTGCCGGTGGAAGTCATCCCCATGGCCCGCAGCCACGTGGCCCGCCAGTTGGTCAAGCTGGGCGGCGACCCGGTCTACCGCGACGGCGTGCTGACCGACAACGGCAACATCATCCTCGACGTGCACAACCTGCGCATCGACAGCCCGGTGGCCCTGGAAGAGAAGATCAACAACATCGTCGGCGTGGTCACCGTGGGCCTGTTCGCCGCGCGCCCGGCCGATCTGCTGCTGCTCGGCACCGCCGAGGGCGTGAAGACGCTCAAGGCCTGACCTATTCGCGCCCATGGACGGGCGCCCGGCAACGGCTAGGCTTAGGCTGTTCGCGCAACGCGCCGGAGGCCGCCATGTCCGCAAAATACCATCTGAAGAAGGCCAGCGACGGCCAGTTCCATTTCACCCTGCACGCCAGCAACGGCGAGGTCGTGCTCAGCAGCGAGCTGTACCGGGCCAAGACCTCGGCCATCGAAGGCATCGAGTCGGTGCGCAAGAACTCGCAGCGCGACGGCGCCTTCGAGTTGAAGGAAGCGAGCAACGGCAAGCACTACTTCGTGCTCAAGGCCAGCAATGGCCAGGTGGTCGGGCAGAGCCAGATGTACGCCAGCAAGGCCAACGCCGAGAACGGCGTCGCCTCGGTGAAGCGCTACGCGCCGGACGCCGGGATCAGCGACGACAGCTGAGCCGCCTCAGTCGGCCAGCAGCGCCACGCCCCAGGGCTTGGAGTCGATCCGCAGGCGCCGCGGCCGTGGCGCGGCGGGCGGCGCCTGGCGCTCCAACTGCGCCAGGCAGGCTTCGGGATCGTCCAGCGGCAACTCCCCCAGCACTTCCAGCGGCAGCTCCCACCAGCGGCTGGCCAGCAGGCGCTCGATCACCTCCGGCGGGAAGCGGTAGCGGATCACCCGCGCCGGGCTTCCCGCGACCACCGCGTAGGGCGGCACGTCCTTGTTGACCAGGGATTGCGCGCCTATCACCGCCCCCGTCCCCACCGTCAGGCCGTCGAGGATCAGCACGTCGCGGCCGATCCACACGTCATGGCCGATGGACGAGGGGCGCCGCGGCTCGTCGCGGATGATCGGGCGGCCGATCAGTTTGGGGTTGGACGGGAAATTGTGGGTGGTCAGCCAGTCCATCGGGTGCGAATGGCGGCCCTGGCCGATCACCACGCCGGTGGCGATCGAGCAGTAGCGGCCGATGTGCGAGACGTCGAGGAACTCGCAGCCGCTGACGGCATCGGTGTGCGCGCCTATCTCCAGCTCGCGCGAGTAGATCTTCGCCTTGCCCAGCTTCACCCCCGGCTCCAGGGTCAGGCGCGCGCCGTCGCGCAGCGACTTGATCCCGCCGGCCAGGCGGCAGCCGTGTTCGCTCAGCGCCTTGTTCAGGCGGCGGTTGATCAGGGCTTCGCGGATGATGTTCAAGGTCGCTCCAGGGGCGGGACAACAGGTGGGGCGACAATGTAAGCCTTTTGTTACTCGGACTCCACGCCCGGCGCCTTGCGGAACACGTAGAACAGGTTGGGCTCGCTGACCAGGTACAGCGTGCCCGCCTCGTCCATGGCCAGGCCCTCGGCCTGCGGCACGCTGCGCTTGAGCCCCTGCATGCCGCGCAGCAGCGACAGGCTGCTGATGGGCTCACCGTCGATGTCCAGCTCCAGCACCAGGCGCGACTCGTCCGACAGCGCCAGCAGGTGGCCGCTGCCCTCGTCGTACTGCAGGCTGGAAAGGTCGCGGACGAATAGCCGGCGGTCGCGCTTGAGGTCGTCCAGCACGTGCACGGCGAAGGGCTTGTCGGGCTGCGTGTGGGGGAAGCCGTGGACCTCGTAGATGCGCACCGGGTCGCGTTCCTTGGCGACGAACAGGCGCTGGCCGACCGAGTCGTAGGCCAGCCCCTCGAAGCCCTTGTTGCCCATCGGCCCCAGGCCCAGGGACAGCTGTTGCGCCTGTTCGGCGTCCAGCTCGCGGGTGCCGTCGTCCAGGCGCACCTTGAACAGGCGCTGGCGGCGCTCGTCGCTGAGCACGTAGAGGCCGGGACCGATGTATTCGATGGCCTCGGTGTCGCCGAAATCGTGCAGGGTGATCTTGCGCAGCACCTTGCCGTCCAGGGACAGCTCGACGATCTGCGCCGGCTGGTTGGTGACGGTGAACAGGCTGCGCCGCTCGGGATCGTAGGTCAGCGCCGAGACGTCGTCGTCCAGGCCCTCGATGGGCTGCGCCTCGATCTCGACGCGGTAGTCGGGCAGCCAGATCGAGCGTTCGCGCCAGTTTTCCGCATGGTGCCATTCGCGCACGGCGAACCAGGCGCGTTCGTAGACGCGGAACTGCTGGCCGAGCCAGGCCAGGGCGAGCAGGAGGAGGATCAGCAGCGCCGCCAGGCAGCGGCGCAGGGTGAGGAAACGGAACATCGCAGGTCCATGTCGATGGGGGCACGCCGTAATAGCACAAGGCCGCTGAAGCCAGGCTTAATCCCCGTGCAGGAAAATTCCTCGAGGCTAAAGTCAGGCTAGCGTAATCCCGTGTTCTCGCCGCCCCCGCAAGGAGTTCCGATGAGCGCCGTCCAGCTTCCCGAGCAGCGTACCCTGACCACCCTGCACACCGTGGTGCTGGCCACCGAGGTGCTGAGCCAGGCCGGCATCCCCCGCGGCCGGCTGCTGGAGGGCAGCGGCATCGCCGAGGCGGACCTGCTGACGCCGGAGAAATTCGTCAGCCACGCCCAGGAGCTGCGGGTATTCGCCAATGCCCTGAGCTGCTACCAGGACCCGGCTTTGGGCCTCTACCTGGGCCTGCGCATGCACGTTTCGGCCTACGGCATGCTCGGCTACAGCATGCTGGCCAGCCGCACCCTGCGCGACGCCCTGCAACTGGCCCTGGCCCATCCCGACCTGCTCGGCACCTACTTCCGCCTGGCCCTGCAGGACCACGGCGACGAGGTCTGGCTGAGCGCCGAGGGCTACCGCTACGCGCCGGAGCTGACGGTGTTCAACACCGAGCTGTGCCTGACCTCGCTGCTCACCGTGGTGCGCGACCTGCTCGGCGAGTCGGTGCGTCCGCGGCGCCTGCTGCTGGCCTATCGGCCACCGCTGCACGCCAGCACCTACACCGAGCGCCTGGGCTGCCCGGTGGAGTTCGGCGCCGCCACCAGCGCCCTGTGCCTGGGCCCGGCGCTGCTCGACCGCGCGCTGCCGCTGGCCGACCCGGTCAGCTGCCACAATGGCCTGCAGCAATGCCAGCGCCTGAGCGCGGCCATGAGCGGGCGCGACGACATCCTCGAACTGATCCGCCGCCACCTCGCCAACCACCTGCAGGAAGCCCGCGGCCTGGACGAGGTGGCGCGCCACCTGCACCGCTCCAGCCGCACCCTGCGCCGGCACCTGCAACAGCACAACACCAGCTACCAGCAGGTGCTGGACGAAGTGCGCTACGACAAGGCCCGGCAACTGCTCAAGGACACCGACCTGCCCATCTATCTGATCGCCGAACGGCTCGGCTACAGCGAGACGGCCAGCTTCCGCCATGCCTTCCAGCGCTGGAGCGGGGCGAGTCCGAGCCTGTATCGCGGTTGAGGCCGAGCCGGCCTGGCGGCCGGATCGCGGATGAGATCCGCTACACCATCCTCAACACCCGTGCTCCTTGTAGGAGCGCGCCCTGCGCGCGAAATCGCGGGCAGGGCCTCCTACAGGAGGGGTCGACGGTGGGCGCATCGTAGGAGCGGATCCCATCCGCGAAACGCGCCGGAACCTCCGGCTATCGCGAGCAAGCCCGCTCCTGCGAAGAGCCGGCCAGGCTGGTGAAAACGGCCCCTCAACTTGGCCTGATTTATCCCTTATTGGCCTGTTCTATCGTTCTGCCGCTGCGAAAAGGAGGGCCATTATCAAGCCGCAGCTAGGTGAAGCGGCCGCCAGAGCCGTAAAACCGCAAACAATAACAACTGCTTAACTGCATGGTATTGAAGCATGACCAGCGCGATTGCCATCGAGCGAATCGGCATGGAATTCGGTACCCCCGGCCAAGGCCTCAAGGCCCTGGACGACGTGTCCCTGGACATCCGCGCCAACGAATTCTTCACCCTCCTCGGCCCCTCGGGCTGCGGCAAGACCACCCTCCTGCGGCTCATCGCCGGCTTCGAACAACCCACCTCTGGCAGCATCCGCCTCTACGGCGAGCCCATGCAGGGCCTCCCGCCCTTCCGCCGCCCGGTCAATACCGTGTTCCAGAGCTACGCGCTGTTCCCGCACATGACCGTGGCGCAGAACATCGCCTTCGGCCTGGAGATGCAGGGCAAGCCCAAGGCCGAGACCGAGGCCACGGTGAAGGCCATGCTCGAACTGGTGCGCCTGCCCGACGTCGGCTCGCGCCGCGCCGACCAGCTCTCCGGCGGCCAGCAGCAGCGCATCGCCCTGGCCCGCGCGCTGGCCAGCCGGCCCAAGGTGCTGCTGCTGGACGAGTCGCTCTCGGCGCTGGACCTGAAGCTGCGCAAGGAAATGCAGATCGAACTCAAGCGCCTGCAGCACGAGACCGGCATCACCTTCATCTTCGTCACCCACGACCAGGAAGAAGCCCTGACCATGTCCGACCGCATCGCGGTGATGAACAAGGGCCAGGTCCTGCAGATCGGCACCCCCACCGAAATCTACGACGCCCCGGCCAACCGCTGGGTGGCCGACTTCATCGGCGAGACCAACTTCCTCGAGGCCGAGGCCAACGGTGACGGCGTGGTCCTCGCCGACGGCCAGCGCCTGGCCGCCGCCACCACGCTGCCGGGCAAGGTGACCCTGGCGATCCGCCCGGAACGCACCGAGCTGGCCCAGGACGGCGAGCTGGAAGGCGTGGTGGAAACCGTGGTCTACGTCGGCACCGACACCGTCTACCACCTGAAGGTCGCAGGCGCCCCCGGCTTCCGCGTGCGCCAGCAGAACCGCCAGGGCGCGGTGGGCGCGCACCAGCCCGGCGCGCGGGTGCGCGTGCGGGTACCCGGCGACGCCATCCGGGTGCTGGCCGAATGAGCACGCTGCGCCTGCAAGCCGAGCGCAAGAGCCTGCGCGCCCGGCTGGCGCTGACCACCCCGGCCATGCTGGTGCTGCTGGTGTTCCTGGTGCTGCCGCTGGGCATCATGTTCGCCGTGTCGGTCCAGGCCCCCGGCGACTACGGCGGCGTGAAGTGGGGTCAGCACACCCTGGAGGCGTACATCAACTTCCTCTGGGAACGCGACCTGGACGACGCCCTGGTGTTCAACACCGACTACCTGGGCATCTTCCAGCGCTCCTTCTGGCTGTCCATCCTGACCACCGCCGGCTGCCTGCTGATCGGCTTCCCCACCGCGCTGTACCTGGCGCTGCAGGACGAGCGCCGGCGCAACATGCTGCTGTTCCTGGTCACGGTGCCGTTCTGGACCAACCTGCTGGTGCGCGTTTACGCCTGGATACTGCTGCTGCGCAACGGCGGGCTGATAGACGAGGGCCTGCACAAGCTGGGCTTCAGCGAGGCCGCCATCGGCCTGCTGTACACCGACAACGCGGTGATCATCGGCCTGCTCTACACCTACCTGCCGTTCATGGTGCTGCCCATCTACACCAGCCTGGAGAAGATGGACTGGCGCCTGGTGGAGGCCGCCTTCGACCTCGGCGCCAACCGCTGGAAGGCGCTCAAGCGGATCATCATCCCGCTGGCGATGCCCGGCATCGTCGCCGGCTGCATCCTGGTGTTCATCCCCTCGCTGGGCAACTACATCATTCCCGAGCTGCTCGGCGGCGGTAAGTCGCTGATGATCGGCAACCTGATCCAGCTGCAGTTCGGCACGGCGCACAACTGGCCGTTCGGCGCGGCGCTGTCCTTCGCCCTGCTCGCCTTCGTCCTCGCCGCCATGCTGGTCTACAGCATGCGCTTCAGGCAGGGCGCCGCTGGAGGTCACCCATGAATTCGCTGAACCCGCTGTGGCGCTTCGCCGGCGTGCGCCCGGCCGCCTGGCTGTTCTTCGCCTTCCTCTACGTACCGATCCTGGTGCTGGTGGTGCTGAGCTTCAACAGCGGCCAGTCGGCAACGCTCTGGGAAAGCTTCAGCTTCAAGTGGTACGCGGTGGTGGCCAACGACCCGGAGATCGTCCGCGCGGCGAAGAACTCGCTGATAGTGGCCAGCCTGGCCACGGTCTTCGCCACCCTGCTGGCCACCCTGGCGGCGCTGGGCATGCGCGGCCGCGCCTTCCGCGGGCAGAGCCTGATGAACGGCGTGCTCGGCCTGCCGCTGCTGGTGCCGGAGATAGTAGTGGCGGTGGCCACGCTGATGTTCTTCGCCTTCATCGGCCTGAAGCTGTCGCTGTTCACCATCCTCATCGCCCACGTGGTGTTCTGCATCCCCTTCGCCTACCTGCCGATCCGCGCCCGCCTGGAGGGCATGGACCCGCGCCTGGCGGAAGCCGCGGCGGACCTCTACGCCTCGCCGTGGAAGGCCTTCTGGAAGGTGACCTGCCCGCTGCTGATGCCCGGCATCCTCTCCGGGGCGATGCTGGCGTTCATCATCTCGATGGACGACTTCGTCATCACCTACTTCGTCGCCGGCGCCGGGGCCACCACCCTGCCGGTGTACATCTTCAGTTCCATAAGAATGGGGATATCGCCGAAGATCAACGCGATCTCGTCGATCATCCTGCTGATTTCCATCGCGTTCGTTGCGTTGTCGTACTACGTCGGCCAGCGCCGGCGTTGACTGCCTCCCGATAAAAACCATTCGCACAGGAGCTTCACCGATGACCATCCGCCGCCTTCCCCTGGCCCTCAAGGCCGCCGCCCTGGCGGGCCTGACCCTGGCCAGCCAGGCCCACGCCGACGGCACACTGCACTTCGCCAACTGGTCGGACTACTTCCCGCCGGAGCTGCTGAAGAAGTTCGAGAAGGACACCGGCATCCACGCCACCCTCGACTCCTACGACAGCAACGAGACCCTGCTGGCCAAGCTCAAGGCCGGCGGCGGCGCCTACGACGTGGTGGTGCCCTCGGACAGCTTCATCGAGATCTTCGTCAAGGAAGGCCTGCTGCAGAAGCTGGACAAGTCGCAGCTGCCGAACCTGGCCAACCTCAAGGACAAGTTCAAGACGCTCTCCTACGATCCCGGCCACGACTACACCGTGCCCTACCTGTGGGGCAGCACCGGCTACAGCTACGACAGCGCCAAGGCCCCGGGCGGCAAGTTCGACGAGAGCTGGAAGCCGTTCTTCGAACCACCGGAGGCGTTCAAGGGCAAGGTGGTGGCGCTCAACTCCATCGAGGAGCTGTGGGCCCCGGCCACCTACTACCTCGGCGTCGACGAATGCACCGAGGACCCGAAACAGGCCGAGAAGGTCCTCGACCTGCTGCTCAGGCAGAAGCCGCTGCTGGCCATGTACAACAGCGACGGCACCATCGAGCGCATGGCCGCCGGCGAGGTGTACATGCACCAGCAGTGGAACGGCGCCTACCACCGCGCCCACGCCCAGCGCGCCAGCCTGGTCTACGTCTATCCGAAGGAAGGCGTGCGCCTGTTCATCGATAACCTGGCCATTCCCAAGGACGCCACCAACATCAAGGAAGCCCACGTCTTCCTCAACTGGATGATGCAGCCGGAAAACATCGCCGCTGCTTCCAACTTCGCCAAGTACAACAACGCCATCACCGGTTCCGAGAAGTTCATGGACAAGGAGCTGTTCGACGACCCGGCGATCAACACCCCGGAAGACAAGATCGACCGCCTGAAGCCCTTCCAGCTGTGCTCGCCGAAATCCCTGTCGCTGCGCGCCAAGGTCTGGACCAAGCTGAAGAAATGACCGGCCGGTCCGGCGGCGGGACGGGCGCCCGCCGCCGGGCCTGACAGTCAATTTGGCCACTTCGATCCCTTTTTGACCCTTTACAGGGTTCTGCGGGGCGGCGCGGCGGCCTAAAGTCCGGGTACTCGCCCAGGGAATGGCCGCCAGGGCCGCGATCACCGGCGCAGCACGCGCCGCGCCGGTATCCAGGGAGCGCCGCCAGCGAGCATCCACAAGAACAATGCCCCGAGAACGCTCATGACCAGCCCTTGCTCCACCCCGGTTCGCGGCCGTCACCGCGCCCACCCCTTCCTCGCCCGTTACGCCCGCCGGCAGCGCTGCGGCTGACCGCCCCGCTCCCTTCGCGCGGCCGCCAGCGGCGCCCCGCGCCAGCGCAACAACGACAAGAATTCGCGAGGAAACATCGATGGCCATCGAACAAGGCGCACGCATGAGCGCCAGCACCGGCAACGCCCCCCAAGCCCAGGCGGACGCCCGCCTCAAACGCATCCTGGGGCTGCCTGCCCTGGTCTTCTTCGGCCTGGTCTACATGGTCCCGCTGACCATGTTCACCACCTACGGCGTGGTCACCGAGATGACCGGCGGACGCACCGCCAGCGCCTACCTGATCACCCTGCTGGCGATGCTGTTCACCGCCGCCTCCTACAGCTTCATGGTGCGCAAGTACCCGATCGCCGGCTCCGCCTATTCCTACACCAGCCTGAGCTTCGGCCCGGCGGTGGGCTTCCTCTCCGGCTGGTCGCTGCTGCTCGACTACCTGTTCCTGCCGATGATCAACTACCTGCTGATCGGCCTGTTCATGAACATCGCCTTCCCGGAGATTCCCGCCTGGGTCTTCGTGGTCGCCTCCATCGCCCTGGTCACCGTGCTCAACGTGGTGGGCATCAGCCAGGTGGCCGGCATGAGCAACGCCATCGTCGGCGCCCAGCTGGTGTTCATCGTGGTGTTCGTCGGCATGTCGCTGAAGAGCCTGGCCGGCGCCCCGGCCCTGGACCTGGCCGCGCCCTTCGTCGGCGACGGCAGCAAGCCCGGCTTCGCCCCGCTGATGGCCGGCGCCGCGGTGCTGTGCCTGTCGTTCCTGGGCTTCGACGCGGTCTCCACCATGGCCGAGGAAACCCGTGACGCGCGCCGCGACATCCCGCGGGCGATCATCATCACCACGGTGCTGGCCGGCCTGATGTTCACCCTGCTGGCGATCATCAGCCAACTGGTGTTCCCCGGCAGCGTGTTCGAGAACGCCGACTCGGCGGCCAACGAGGTGATGCTCAAGGCCGGCGGCCAGTTCCTCGGCAACTTCTTCACCGCCGCCTACATCGCCGGCTGCATCGGCTCGGCGCTGGCGTCCCAGGCCTCGGTGTCGCGCATCCTCTTCACCATGGGCCGCGACGGCATCCTCCCGCGCAGCCTGTTCGGCACCCTGCACGCGCGCTTCCAGACGCCGGTGGTGGCGATCCTGGTGGTCTCGGCCATCTCCCTGCTGGCCCTGGTGCTGGACCTGACCACCCTGGCCTCGATGATCAGCTTCGGCGCCCTGGTGGCCTTCTCGGTGGTCAACCTGGCGGTGATCCGCACCTACCTGGGCGTCGAAGGACGCCGTGCGCCGGCCGACCTGCTGCGCTACGGCCTGGTGCCCTTCATCGGCCTGTGCCTGACGCTCTGGCTGTGGACCAGCCTGTCGCAGCTGACGCTGATCGTCGGCCTGAGCTGGTTCGCCGTCGGCTTCGTCTACCTGGCGCTGCACACCGGCGGCTTCCGCCGCAAGGCGCCGAGCGTGAACTTCGAGGAAAACGCCTGATACCCCACGGACCCACCGGGCGCCGCCGGGCGCCCCCAGGAGTGCATGATGCTGACGATCTACACCGACGACCATCGCTTGCACCACGGCCAGCATGAGCTGATCGGCGGCCAGTTCACCCCCTGCTTCGAGAAGCCCAGCCGCGCCGACATGGTCCTGGACCGCGTCAAGGCGGTGGGCCTGGGTGAGATCCGGGCCCCGCGCGACTTCGGCCTGGAGCCGATCCGGCGCATCCACACCGAGGGTTTCGTCAACTTCCTCCAGCACGCCTGGCGCGACTGGCTGGCCACCGGCCGCAGCCACGACATGCTGCCCATCGCCTGGCCGACCCGCCGCCTGCTGCAGAAGGAACCCGACAGCATCGACGGGCGCCTGGGCTACTACAGCTTCGACGCCGGCGCGCCGATCACCGCCGGCACCTGGCAGGCCATCACCAGCTCGGCGAACGTGGCCCTGACCGGCCAGGCCGAACTGGCCAAGGGCGCCCGCTCGGTGTTCAGCCTGTGCCGCCCGCCGGGCCACCACGCCTCGGCCGACTACATGGGCGGCTACTGCTTCTTCAACAACGCCGCCATCGCCACCCAGGCCATCCTCGACCAGGGCGCGGCGCGGGTGGCCATCCTCGACGTCGACTACCACCACGGCAACGGCACCCAGGACATCTTCTACGACCGCGCCGACGTGCTCTTCACCTCGATCCACGGCGACCCGCGCTTCGAGTACCCCTACTTCCTCGGCTACGCCGACGAAAAGGGCCGGGGCGTGGGCGAAGGCTTCAACTTCAACTACCCGCTGGCCTCGGGCAGCGACTGGTCGGTATGGAGCCTGGCGCTGCAGGCGGCGATCCGCCAGATCGCGGCGTATGGGCCGGATGTGCTGGTGGTTTCCCTGGGGGTGGATACCTTCAAGGAAGACCCGATTTCGCAGTTCAAGCTGGACTCGCCGGATTACCTGCGCATGGGCGAGGCCATCGGCAAGCTGGGGCTGCCGACGTTATTCGTCATGGAGGGGGGATATGCGGTGGAGGAGATCGGGGTCAATGCGGTGAATGTGTTGCAGGGGTTTGAGAGTGTTGGTTGAGCGGGGATGGTGTTTCCTGGTGACGCAGGATGCCGGGGCTTAGAGCGCCCTCTCCCTAACCCTCTCCCTGAAGGGAGAGGGGACCGTTCGGCGTGCTCGGATATTTCAGAGTCAGCCGGCAGCTCTGCAGTTTCCGGCTGAAACCATTCCTTCTCTCGGCACGGGCTAGCCCCCTCTCCCTTCAGGGAGAGGGCTGGGGAGAGGGAGCGGAGTCAACCTGGCGCGCTAGAGCCGCCGGGAGACGCGGTTCGCGAGCAAGCTCGCTCCTACGAAAAGCCGAATGCAAAAAGGCCGCGCCAGGATCGCTCCCGGCGCGGCCTTTTCATATGCGTCTCGTTACTGCAGGACGTCCACGCGATCCACATCGATCTCCACGCCCTTGCGGTCATGGTCGACCTCGCCGGTCAGGCGCACCTTGGTCTTGTCGGAGACGTCCACGCCCTGCGGCCAGTCCTCGTGGTCGATCTCCACCTGCATGCTGCCGGTGGCGTCCTTGAACTCGTAGTGCTCGCCGTGCAGGCGCTTGGTGATCACGCCTTCCAGCACGGCCGGGGCGTCGTCGGCGGCGGCCTGGGCGGCTTTCACGGTGTTCACCGGGCCGGTCGCCGCGGGCTTGGCGGCATTGCTGCCCGGGCCGGTGTAGCCGGCGGCGAAGGTGGCGCCGGAGAACAGGGCGATGGCGGCGATCAGGGGAAGACGGATGGATTTCATGAAGTAGCCTCCTGGCTGTTTTCGTTGAAATCAGATTAGCCGAACAGGCTGAAACCAGCCTGAATCCGCCCTTAATCCAGGCTTAACCGCCCTTGTCGTCGTCCTTGAGCTTGCGGAACACGTAGAACAGTTCAGGCTCGCTGACCATGTAGATGGTGCCCTGCTCGTCGATGGCCACGCCCTCGGCGCGCGGGATCTTGTCGTGCAGGCCGTTGAGCCCGCCGAGCAGGCTGATGAAGCTGACCGGCTCGCCTTTCTCGTCCAGCTCCAGCAGCAGGTGCGACTCCGCCGACAGCACCAGGGTATGGCCGGTGCGCGGGTCGACGCTGAGCGCCGAGACGTTGCGCATGTACAGCTGCTCGCTGGGCAGCGGCCGCATGCTGCCGGTCAGCCCCGGGCTGCCGTCGCTGGTCCAGCTGAAGAGGGTCATGGGGTCGCGCTCGCGGCCCAGCAGCAGGCGTTTCTGCGCCGGGTCCCAGGCGATGCCCTCGAAGCCCTTGTTGCTCTTTTCGCCGAGGTTGCCCAGGTCGAAGCTGGCCAGCTTGGCGGTGCTCAGCTCGTGGGTCTGCGGGTCGAGGTGGAAGATGGTCAGGGAGTTCTGCCGCTCGTCGGTCACCGCGACGTTGCCGTTGGGCAGCACCGCCACGCCTTCGGGGTTCTCCAGGCCCAGCAGCGGGATCACCCGCAGCACCTCGCCGTCCAGCGACAGCTCGCCGAGCAGCGGCTTCTTGCCGGTCACGGTGAACAGCGTGCGGGTCACCGGGTTGTAGGCCAGATCGGAGGTTTCCTGGCCTTCCAGCCCGCCCTTGAGCGGCTTGCCCTGGATCACCGCGCGGTAGCCGGGCAGCCAGACGCTGTCGGCGCGCGCCTGCTCGCTGGTGTTCTCTTCCTGCCACCACAGGCGGGCGCGGTCGTCCCAGTGGAACAGCTTGGTCAGGACCACCAGCACCACGGCGGCGAAGAGCAAGGCCAGCAGCAGCCAGCGCAGAAGACGAGAGGATCGGACCTGGGTCATCGGGGAGTTCTTGTTGTCTGGGTGGGAACGCCCCGCAGAACGCAAAGGCCGCACGAATGGCGGCCTTTGGCGGGGTACGGCTCAGAGGACGCGGCTTTCGAACCGGCTGGCGCCGGGAAGTTCCAGCACCAGCTCGCTGCCGCGCTTGAGCGGGCCCACGCCCACCGGCGTGCCGGTGGAGACCACGTCGCCCGGCTGCAGCGAGAAGTGCCCGGCGACGTGCTGGATCAGCGGCACGATCGGGTTGAGCATGTCGCGGCTGTTGCCGTCCTGGCGCACTTCGCCGTCGATGCTCAGGCGGATGCCGATGTCGGCCGGGTCGGGGAAGCGGTCGGCGCTGACGAAGGGCGCCAGCACGAAGGCGCCGTCGAAGGACTTGGCCAGCTCCCAGGGTAGGCCCTTTTCCTTGAGCTTGGCCTGCACGTCGCGCAGGGTCAGGTCCAGCGCCGGGGCGTAGCCGGAAATGGCGTCCAGCACTTCCTCGCGGCTGGGCGTGCGCGACAGCGGCTTGCCGATCAGCACGGCGATCTCCGCTTCGTAGTGCACGTCGCCACGACCCTCGGGAATGGCGAAGCCGCCCTCGGCCGGCACGGTGCAGGAGCCGGGCTTGATGAACAGCAGCGGCTCGGTGGGCACCGGGTTGTTCAGCTCCCTGGCGTGCTCGGCGTAGTTGCGCCCGACGCAGACCACCTTGCCCAGCGGGAAGTGGATGCGGGTGCCGTCGACGTACTGATGCTGGTAACTCATGACCGACTCCTGGACGGATGAATGGGATGCCCCGCGGCGCTCGTGGCGCTGCGCGGTGCCCGCCTCCCGCGGGCGCTGCCGGCCGTTCCGTCGGCCCCGAACACGAGAAGGGCCGGTGAACCGGCCCTTCTGGGATGACTGGCTTACTCGGCGAAGATCTTGCCGGGGTTCATGATCCCGTTGGGATCGAACACCGCCTTGACCGCCTTCATGTAGCCGATCTCGGCTTCGGAGCGAGAGTAACCCAGGTAGTCGCGCTTGGTCATGCCCACGCCGTGCTCGGCGGAGATGGAGCCGTTGTACTTCTGCACGGTCTCGAACACCCACTTGTTGACGGTGGCGCACTTGGCGAAGAACTCGTCCTTGGACAGGTTCTCCGGCTTCAAGATGTTCAGGTGCAGGTTGCCGTCGCCGATGTGGCCGAACCAGACCACTTCGAAGTCCGGGTAGTTGGCTTCGACGATGGCGTCGATGTCCTTGAGGAAGGCCGGGACCTTGCTGACGGTGACCGAGATGTCGTTCTTGTACGGCGTCCAGTGCGAGATGGTCTCGGAGATGTACTCGCGCAGCTTCCACAGGTTCTGCAGCTGCTGCTCGCTCTGGCTCATCACGCCGTCCAGCACCCAGCCCTGCTCGACGCAGTGCTCGAAGGTGGCCAGGGCCTCGTTGGCCACTTCCTCGGTGCTGGCCTCGAACTCCAGCAGCGCGTAGAACGGGCAGTCGGTCTCGAAGGCCGGCGGCACGTCGCCGCGGGCCAGGACCTTGGCCAGGGCCTTGTCGGAGAAGAATTCGAAGGCGGTCAGGTCGAGCTTGCTCTGGAAGGCGTGCAGCACCGGCATGATCGAGTCGAAGTCGGGGGTGCCGAGGACCATCGCGGTGAGGTTCTTCGGCGTGCGCTCCAGGCGCATGGTGGCCTCGACCACGAAGCCCAGGGTGCCTTCGGCGCCGATGAACAGCTGGCGCAGGTCGTAGCCGGTGGCGTTCTTGATCAGGTCCTTGTTCAGCTCCAGCAGGTCGCCCTTGCCGGTGACGACCTTCATGCCGGCCACCCAGTTGCGCGTCATGCCGTAGCGAATCACCTTGATCCCGCCGGCATTGGTGCCGATGTTGCCGCCGATCTGGCTGGAGCCGGAGGAAGCGAAGTCCACCGGGTAGTACAGGCCCTGCTCCTCGGCGAACAGCTGCAGCTGCTTGGTCACCACGCCCGGCTGGCACACCACGGTGCGGTCGAAGGCGTTGAAGTCGAGGATCCTGTTCATGTAGTCGAACGACACCACCACCTCGCCGTTGGCGGCGACGGCGGCGGCGGAGAGCCCGGTACGCCCGCCCGAAGGCACCAGGCCGACCTTGTGCTCGTTGGCCCAGCGCACCACGGCCTGCACCTGCTCGATGCTCTTGGGGAAGGCGATGGCCAGCGGCGCCGGGGCGAAGTGCTTGGTCCAGTCCTTGCCATAGGCATCCAGGGAATCGGCATCGGTCAGCAGCTTGCCGGGCTCCAGCAGGGGCTTGAGCGATTCGATCAGGGCTTCGCGGGTCATCGAGGGAACTCTCAAATGGTTCATGGTCGTCCTGAGAACAGCTCAGGTCGCAACCGGACAAGGAAAAGGGAGAACATGCTAGCATACGCACCCCACGCAGTTCGCCACCTGGCGCCGAGCTGCGGCACCGGCCGGTTCGGCCAGAGCTGTTCATTTTCTAGCCATTATCCCGGGACTACAGGTTCAAGCAGATGAGCAAGACTTCTCTCGACAAGAGCAAGATCAAATTCCTTCTCCTGGAAGGCGTGCACCAGAATGCCGTTGATACCCTCAAGGCCGCCGGCTACACCAACATCGAGTACCTCAAGACCGCGCTGTCCGGCGACGAGCTGAAGGAAAAGATCGCCGACGCCCACTTCATCGGCATTCGCTCCCGCACCCAGCTCACCGAGGAAGTCTTCGACTGCGCCAAGAAGCTGATCGCGGTGGGCTGCTTCTGCATCGGCACCAACCAGGTCAACCTGAACGCCGCCCGCGAACGCGGCATCGCGGTGTTCAACGCGCCCTACTCCAACACCCGCTCGGTGGCCGAACTGGTGCTGGCCGAAGCCATCCTGCTGCTGCGCGGCATCCCGGAGAAGAACGCCTCCTGCCACCGCGGCGGCTGGATCAAGTCGGCGGCCAACTCCTTCGAGATCCGCGGCAAGAAGCTGGGCATCGTCGGCTACGGCTCCATCGGCACCCAGCTCTCGGTCCTGGCCGAAGCCCTGGGCATGCAGGTGTTCTTCTACGACGTGGTGACCAAGCTGCCGCTGGGCAACGCGCAGCAGATCGGCTCGCTGCACGAGCTGCTGGGCCTGTGCGACATCGTCTCGCTGCACGTGCCGGAACTGCCGTCCACCCAGTGGATGATCGGCGAGAAGGAAATCCGCGCCATGAAGAAGGGCGGCATCCTGATCAACGCCGCCCGCGGCACCGTGGTCGAGCTGGACCACCTGGCCAACGCCATCAAGGACGAGCACCTGATCGGCGCCGCCATCGACGTGTTCCCGGTCGAGCCCAAGTCCAACGACGAAGAGTTCGAAAGCCCGCTGCGTGGCCTGGACCGCGTGATCCTGACCCCGCACATCGGCGGCTCCACCGCCGAGGCCCAGGCCAACATCGGCCTGGAAGTGGCCGAGAAGCTGGTCAAGTACAGCGACAACGGCACCTCGGTGTCCTCGGTCAACTTCCCGGAAGTCGCCCTGCCGTCGCACCCGGGCAAGCACCGCCTGCTGCACATCCACGCCAACATCCCGGGCGTGATGAGCGAGATCAACAAGGTGTTCGCCGACAACGGCATCAACATCTCCGGCCAGTACCTGCAGACCAACGAGAAGGTCGGCTACGTGGTGATCGACGTCGACGCCGAGTACTCGGACCTGGCGCTGGAGAAGCTGCAGCACGTCAACGGCACCATCCGCAGCCGCGTCCTGTTCTAAGGACCGCTCGGCGGCAAGAAAAAAGGAGGCTTCGGCCTCCTTTTTTCGTTTCTGGAAGGGTCTCCACTGCCACACAGGAGCGGCTGTCTTGCCCGCCGCGCCGGGGCGCTTTTCGTAGGATGGGTTGAGCCTGCGAAACCCATGCGGTGGTTGATGGGTATCGCTCCGCTCAACCCATCCTACGTGGTGCATTGCCGGACTCCGTCCGCGAGAGGTTCTCCGCCGCTCAAGAGCATCGCGGATGAATCCGCTCCTACAGGCATATCAGCCCGATCTCGCCGGCCCGAGACCCAACCATCATTTCACGTTGACGGTGATCTGCTTGGATTCCACGTTCGGCTCGAAGGGCACGTGGTTCTTGTCGCCCAGCAGCAGTTGCAGGGTGTGCTTGCCCGGCGGCAGGGTGATCCTGGTTTCCGTCTGGCCCTTGCCGAAGTGGCGGATGTTGTCGGTCATCGGCAGCGGCATGTCCATGGCCGGCTGCTCCTTGAGGTCCACCAGCAGGTGGTGGTGCCCGGTGCTCGGCGAGTCGACGCCGGCCGGGGCCACGCCCATGCCTTCCAGGCCGAACTTGACGGTGAAGGTCTGGCCGACGGTGGCGCCGTCCTGCGGTTCGATGAAATACACCTTGGCCCCCTCGGGCGCCGGGGTACGCGGCATGCCGGCCGCCAGCGCGGCGGTGGAGGCGGCGAGCAGCAGGCCGGCAAGGCCCAGGCAAGGCAACGTGAGCTTCATGGAGTTCTCCTTATGAGCGGGATGGGGAGGCCCGGCACGCTGCAGCGAACCTCCGGCGGGACTCTTCAGCATAGGTCGCCACGCCGACGGCTCAAGGGAAAGAGTGCAACAAGGGCTGTCGGAAGGCTCTACGCCGAGCCTTGCAGGCTATCACAACGAACTCAGCCGCCGGCTTCCAGGCCAGCCAGGCAGACCGCCGCGGCGTCCAGTTCCTCCTCGCTGAACACCAGCACGCCCATGCGCTTGAGCGCCGCCGCGGTGACGCCCTCGCCGGGCACGCGCAGGCCGGAGAAGCTGCCGTCGTAGTTCTCGCGGTTGCCGCAGGAAGGGCTGCGCGCCTTGAGGATGGCCAGGCGGATGCCATGGCGGTCGACCAGCGCCATGGCCTGTTCGGCGCCGCGGACGAAGGCGCCGGTGACGTCCACGCCATCCACCGTCACCACCGGCGCCTGGCCTTCCAGCACCAGGGCGCCGCGGCCGCCGGGAATCTCCGCCGGCGCGCGCGGCGTGGGCAGGCCGCCGGCCACTTCCGGGCACAGCGCGACCACCCGGCCCTGGGCCTGCCAGCGTTCCAGCAGGTCGAAGGGGCCGTGGCTGCCACCGTCGTAGCGCACCCGGTGGCCCAGCAGGCAGCGGCTGACGAGAATCTTCTGCATGGGCGAAACACTCCCTTTTCGATCGCAACAGACTAGCCCGCACATCGGACCCGGTCACCTGGCAACCGATGGCGGCCACCCGCCGATGGTCGGGCCCATCCTTCGGCTGGAACTGCCGCGCCGGCATGGCGGGCCGGGCGCATCGCGCGCAGACTGCCTCGCCATGTCGCCCACCGCGAGGGAACCGCCACCATGCTCAAGCCTCTCAGCCTGCCGCACCTGCTCGGCGGCCTGCTGCTGTGCGCCGCCGGCGCCAGCCAGGCCGCGCTCGAACCGCTGGACAACGAAAACCTCGGCCGCATCACCGGCCAGGAGGGCCTGAGCATCCGCGCCGACGTCATGGCCAGCATCGGCAAGGCCGCCTGGGTCGACGACGGCGGCAGCGTCTCGCTGCGCAACCTGAAGATCGACAACGGCTGCACCAGCGCCGCCGTCTGCCCGGACGGCCGCGGCGGCGCGCTGCCCCTGGGCGCGGCGCAGCTGGGCCTGAGCCTGCCGTTCTTCGGCGTCGAGCTGCCGACCCTGCAGGTCGACGTGGTCCAGGGCAGCAACGGCCAGCAGCAGCTGGCGCTGACCCTGCCGGACCTGACCACCATCAACAGGCAGCTCAATGACGGCGGCCTGCCGGCGCAGACCATCCGCGTGCGCGTGGCCGGCGACCTCTACGTCGGTGAAAGCCGCCTGGGCAGCCTGGAGGTGCGCGACATCCAGGACATCAGCGGCACCATCCGCGTCTGGGGCCACTGAGCCCTAGAGCGGGGCGTCGCTGCGGCGGCGGAACCAGCCGGTCAGCGACAGGCGTTCGCGGTGGGCCGGCAGCACCTCGTGGGGGAACTCGCCGGAGAGGAACAGCACCAGGCTGCCGCCCAGCGGCGGCACATCGTCGTGGCTGCCGTCGGCGAAGTACAGGCGCAGTTCGCCGGCATGTTCGGGCAGCCAGTCGTCGTTGAGGTAGAGCACCGCCGACACACAGCGGCGGTCATCGTCGCGAAAACGGTCCAGGTGCTTCTGGTAGAAGGCGCCCGGCGGATACAGGGCGAAGTGGCACTCGAAGTCCTCCAGGCCCAGGAACAACGCGCGGTTGAGCGCCACGCGCAGTTCGTCCATCAGCCCCAGGTAGCGGTCGCAGGCCTCGGCCTGCCCCGGCCCCAGCCACTGGATGCGGTCGCCGCGGATGCCCTCGCGCACCGCCTGGCCAGCGCCGCGCCCCACCGAGGCCGAGGCCAGCTCGCCGGCGGCGGCGCGGTTGCGGCACTCCGCGGCCAGGGCGGCGATCAGGTCCGCGGGCAGGAAGTCGCGTTGCAGCGACCAGCCGCGTTCGGCCAGGTCGTCGACGGCGTTTTGCAGGGGGGAGGAATCGGCGTGCGGGTTCATGCGCTATTGTAACGCCGGCGACAAGCGCCTCGACAAGCGGGGCCGGGCTTGCCGACAATAGCCGCGGCGGATGGCCACTGCCGCCAGGAGGACCCGATTTGCGTGCACTGCTTGCCCTTGCCCTGCTGATGCTGGGCCTACCCGTACTGGCCGACGATTACCAGCGCCTCTACCAGGCCGCCGGCTGGCCGGAACAACGCGCGCACTTCAACGATGCCCTGCACGCCGCGCAGAAGCGCTACCAGGCCAACCTGCCGCCGGCGCTGTACCAGGCCCTGGTGAACAACAGCGACCAGCGCTTCGCCCCGGCGCAGATCGACGCCCGGGCGCTGGCCGGCCTGCGCCGGAACCTGGCGGACAGCGGCCCGGCGCTGGCCTTCTTCGAATCGCCCCTGGGGCGCAAGATCGCCGCCGCGGAAACCCTCGCCACCCGCAGCGACCAGCTCGCCCAGTACGCCAACGGCCTGCCGCGCCAGCAGGCCACGCCGCAGCGCCAGCAGCTGGCCCAGCGCCTGAGCCGGGCCCTGCCGGCCAGCGAGGCCGGCGCCGAGGTCAGCATGGCGCTGGCCAGCGTGGCCGCCGACAGCCTCAGCCAGATGCTCCCCGGCCTGCTCGGCCAGGGCCAGGGGCTGCTCGAAGGGCAGCGGCAGAATGTCGTGCAGCAGATCGGCGCCGACCTCGACAACACCCTGCTGTACGTCTATCGCGGGCTCTCCGACGCCGAGCTGCAGCAGTTCGCCGACTTCGCCGAGTCGCCCGCCGGCCAGGCCTACTACCAGGCGGCCCTAGCCGCGGTGAAGGCCGGGCTGGCTTCCGCCCCCTCGAACTAGCTCAGGCGCTCGCCGAGGAAATCGAAGTAGCGCCGGCGCAGCGCCTCGCTCTCGTTGGCCAGGTGGTGCCGCGCGCCGGTGAGCAGCAGGCACTCGATGCGCTCGAACTTCTCCTCCAGCACCCTCAGGTTGTAGCGCCAATCCACCGTCTCGTCGGCGTCGCCCTGCACCACCAGCAGGTTGCGCGCGCTGGGCGGCGCGCCCTCGATGTGCGGAATCCAGCGCGCCAGCGCGCCCACCCAGGCGGTGGGCAGGATGCGCGGCTGCAGCGGGTCGCGATCGCGGAGGAAGGCGAGGAAGCCGGCGTCGTTGGAGTTGTCGGTGAACTTGCGCGGGATGGAGTCGACGAAGGGCCGCAGCAGTTGGTAGCTGAGCTTCGACCAGCCCCAGGCGCGCGGCCGCACCAGCGGCGCCAGCAGCAGGGTGTGGCCCAGCTCCGGGCGCGGCGCGCCGGTGAGCAGGTAGTCCAGCAGGATGGCGCCGCCGGTGCTCTGCCCGAAAAGGTGCCAGGGCTGCGGCAGGTCCAGCTGCGCCGCCGCGTCCAGCAGGCCGGCAAGCACCGCCTGGTACTCGGCGAAGTCGTTGATGCTGGCCGCCGCGCCGTTGGACAGGCCGTGGCCCGGCAGGTCGCAGGCGATCACCGCCAGGCCCAGGTCCAGCGCCCAGTCGATGACGTGGCCATAGAGCCCCATGTGGTCGTAGTAGCCGTGCAGCAGCAGCAGGCTGCCGCGGGCCAGGGGCGGGCGCCACAGCTGCGCGGCGATGCGGTAGCCGGCGCACTCGAAGTAGCCCAGGCGGCTTTCCAGGCCCGGGTAGCGGGCCGCCAGGTCGAGCCCGTAGAAGGACTGGTAGGCGAGGACCTGGGCGTCGCGTTCGGCTGCGGTCAGGGGTCGCAGGCGCTGGCGCAGCAGATCGGGCTGGAAGGCTTCTGGCATCGGGGTTTTCCGCGGTTTCCGGTGACGCTGGGACAAGCGCCCGGCAGCATCCGGGCGGTTCTGCCACAAGCGACGGCATGGCACTCTTGGGGGCTATCTTACCGGGATTCGCCATGCCTGCCCGCCGCACGCTCATCCTCGCCTGCCTGGCCGCGCTGCTCGCCGCCATGCTGCTGGGCGCCTACCAGTGGTTCCAGCAGCGCTACATCCGCCCCTTCGACGCGCAGCCGACGCTGTTCAGCGGCGCCGGCCTGCAGCTGCCGGCCGAACTGGCCGGCCCCGGCGCCATCCGCCTGGTGCATTTCTGGGACCCGGCCTGCCCGTGCAACGTCGGCAACCAGCAGCACCTCGCCGAGTTGCTGGCGCGCTTCGCCCCGCTCGGCGTGCAGTTCTTCGCCGTGCAGAAGCCCGGCAGCCACGGCCAGTTGCCCGCCACCCTCCAGGCCCTGCGGCCATTGGCCACGCCGCCTGGCGCCGAGGCGCTGCCGGCGAGCCCGGCGGTGGCTATCTGGGACCGCCAGGGCCGCCTGGCCTATTTCGGCCCCTACAGCGAGGGCGCGGTGTGCAGCTCGGCCAACAGCTTCATCGAACCGGTGCTGCAGGCGCTGATCGACGGCCGCCCGGTGCAGTCCACCCAGAGCCTCGCCCAAGGCTGCTATTGCCCCTGGCGGGCGGACAGCCGGGCGCCAGCATCTACACTAGCCGGAGCCGGCCCATGAAGGGCCGGCGCGCGACTACAAGGAGCCTCCCATGCCGCTACGCCCCACCCTCGCCCTGTGCGCCCTGCTCAGCCTGCCGCTGCTGGCCGGCGCCGACGACCAGGCGCCCAGTCCCGACCAGGTGATGTCCGAGCACAAGGCGGAGATCGACAACCGCCTGGCCGACATCGACTACAAGCGCAAACGCATCGTCGAAGCCAACATGAACCTCACCGGCAAGGAAGGCGAGGCGTTCTGGCCGATCTACAACACCTACCGCAGCGAGGCCGAGAAGCTGAGCAAGCACCACCTGGCGCTGATCCTCGACTACGCCAAGTCCTACAACACCGGCAAGGTCTCCGACAAAGACGCCAGCGCCCTGCTCAAGCGCGCCGAGAAGCTCCAGCAACTGCGCCTGGACCTGCGCAACCGCTACATCGCGCGCATGGCCAAGGCCGTCTCGCCGACCCGCGCCATGCGCTTCCTGCAGATCGAGACGCAGCTCGACGCCATGGCCCTGCTGGACATGGCCAGCGAGATCCCGCTGGCCGAATGAGCCCGGCGCGGGACGCCTCAGTGCGCCTGCGCCATCTCCTGCAAACGCCGCCGGTACACCTCCGGCGGCACCCCGAACCAGCGCCGGAAGGCGCGATAGAACGGCGACAGCTCGGCGAAACCGCAGGTCCGCGCCACTTCGCGGATGGCCACGCCTTCGGCCAGCAGCTCGGTGGCGCGCTGGCGGCGCACTTCCTCGTGCAGTTCGCGGAAACCGCTGCCCTGCCCGGCCAGGCTGCGCTGCAAGGCGCTGGCCGGCAGGCCCAGCAGCTCGGCGCAGGCCTGCAGGGTGCAGGGTTCGCGGCCCAGGCGATGGGCCAGCAGATAGCGCAGGCGGTTGAGCAGGTCGTTCTCCTGCAGGCGCTGTAGTTCCTCCTCCGCATAGCGGGTGAGCACGCCGTGCAAGGCGGCGTTGGCCGTGCGCGACGGTCGCCGCAGCAGGGCGCGCGGGAACAGCAAGGCGTCGTGTGCGCAGGCGAACCGCGGCGTCAGCCCGAACAGCCGGCGGTGCTCGGCCAGGCGCCGTGGCGCGGCATGGCGGAACTCGATGGCGGAACAGGCGAACTCGTCGTCGCTGACCGCCTTCAGCAGCTTGATGAACAGCAGCAGCAGGCACTCCATCTGCTGGCGCAGCGGCGGGCAGTCGCGGTAATGGATGTCGAGGACCAGCCGCGCCTGCTCGCCCTCCTCGCGCAACTGCGCGGCCAGGCCGCCGGAGAGGATGTGCTGGAAGCGCAGGAAGCTGTGCAGCGCCTGCTCCAGGTCGCGGCTGGCCAGCAGCAGATAGCCGACCACATCGAGCAGGCGCGGCTTCATCGCCTCGGCCAGGTGCAGGCCGATGTCCACGTCACCGCTCAGCTCCGGCAGCGCCGCCCAGAACAGCGGCACCTCGTCGTGCAGCAGGCGGCCGTCGGCGCTCACCGGCGCCAGGCGCACGCGCCGCAGCGCCTGGCGGTAGATGCGCGCCGGCTCCAGCCCCAGGCTGGTAAGCGCCTCGTAGAGCAGGCGGCGCAGGGTGGCCGAATGGGTGAGTGGCGCGCTGGCGAGGGACATGCAGCCTCCTTTTGACCGAAGACTTGCAGCTTGCGCGCGTTTGGTCAATGAAAGCGCCCGGCGCGAATGCGCAGAATCCGCCCAGAACAACAAGGAGAGCCGCTACATGAAACGCACGTTGACCGTTCTTGCCGTACTGGTGGCGGCCGCTGCCGCCGGGGGCGCCTGGTACCTGCATGGCAAGCAGCCGATCCGCGACGGCCTGGCCGGGCTGCCCGGGCTGCAGGCCGAGGTCGAGGTGCGCTACGACGAGCGTGGCGTGCCGCACATCCGTGCGCAGAACGAAAGCGACCTGTACCGCGCCCTGGGCTACGTGCACGCCCAGGACCGGCTGTTCCAGATGGAGATGCTGCGCCGCCTGGCCAAGGGCGAGCTGGCCGAGGTGCTGGGGCCCAAGCTGGTGGACACCGACCGCCTGTTCCGCACCCTGCGCCTGCGCGACCATGCCGCCGAGTACGCCGCCCGCCAGGACAGGCAGTCGCCCGCCTGGAAAGCCCTGGAGGCCTACCTGGACGGCATCAACCAGTACCAGGCCAGCCACCCGAAGCCGCTGGAATTCGACGTGCTGGGCATTCCCAAGCGGCCCTTCACGGTGGAGGACACCCTCGCCGTGTCCGGCTACCTGGCCTACAGCTTCGCCGTGGCCCTGCGCACCGAGCCGGTGCTCACCTACATCCGCGACGACCTGGGCGCCGGCTACCTGAAGGCCTTCGACCTGGCCTGGCACCCGGAGGGCGTGCTGCAACGCCCCACCGCGCTGGCCGCCGGCGACTGGAAGGACCTCGGCGCCCTGGCGCAGATCAGCCAGCAGGCCCTGGAAGCCGCCGGCCTGCCGCAGTACGAGGGCAGCAACGCCTGGGTGGTCTCCGGCAGCCGCACGCGCAGCGGCCGGCCGCTGCTGGCGGGCGACCCGCACATCCGCTTCGCCGCGCCCTCGGTGTGGTACGAGGCGCAGCTCAGCGCCCCTGGCTTCGAACTCTACGGCCACCACCAGGCCCTGGTGCCCTTCGCCATGCTCGGCCATAACAAGGACTTCGGCTGGAGCCTGACCATGTTCCAGAACGACGACATGGACCTGGTGGCCGAGAAGACCAACCCGGCCAACCCCGAGCAGGTCTGGTACCACGGCCAGTGGGTGGACCTCGCGCGCGAGGAGCAGAGCATTGCGGTGAAGGGCCAGGCGCCGGTCAAGCTGGTGCTGCGCAGCTCGCCCCACGGGCCGATCGTCAACGACGCCCTGGGCGCCGCCTCGGGCAAGACGCCCATCGCCATGTGGTGGGGCTTCCTGCAGACCGAGAACCCGCTGCTGGACGCCTTCTACCACCTCGACCGCGCCGACACCCTGGACAAGGCCCGCGCCGCTGCCGCGCAGATCCACGCGCCGGGGCTCAACGTGGTCTGGGCCAATGCCCGCGGCGACATCGCCTGGTGGGCCTCGGCGCAACTGCCGAAGCGCCCGGCCGGCGTCGATCCGAACTTCATCCTCGACGGCAGCACCGCCGCGGCGGACAAGGACGGCTTCTACCCCTTCGTCGAGAACCCCCACGAAGAGAACCCGGCGCGCGGCTACATCGTCTCGGCCAACTTCCAGCCGGTGCCCGCCAACGGCCGGCCGGTGCCCGGCTACTACAACCTGGCCGACCGCGGCCAGCGCCTGGACCGGCACCTGGCCGACGCCTCGGTGAAGTGGGACCTGCAGAACAGCCAGGCGCTGCAGTTGGACACCGGCACCGACTACGGCCCGCGCACCCTGGCGCCGCTGCTGCCGAGCCTGCGCCAGGCGGCGAGCGGCGAGCAGGAGAAGGCGCTGGTGGAGCAGCTGGCGGCCTGGAAGGGCGACTACCCGCTGGATTCGCTGGCCGCCACCCTGTTCAGCCAGTTCCTCTACCAACTGGCCTACGGCGCCATGCACGACGAGATGGGCGACGCCTTCTTCAACACCCTGCTGAGCACCCGGGCCATCGACAGCGCCCTGCCACGGCTGGCCGCCGACGACGCTTCGCCCTGGTGGGACGACCGCGCCACGGCGCAGAAGGAAAGCCGCGCGGACATCGTCAAGGCCGCCTGGCAGGCCAGCCTGAAGCACCTGCGCGACACCTTCGGCGAGGACCCGGCCAGTTGGCAATGGGGCGCGGCGCACACCCTCACCCACGTGCACCCGCTGGGCATGCAGAAGCCGCTGGACCGCCTGTTCAACATCGGCCCCTTCGCCGCGCCCGGCGGCCACGAGGTGCCCAACAACCTCTCGGCGCCCATCGGCCCGGCGCCCTGGGCCGTCACCTACGGGCCCTCGACGCGGCGCCTGGTGGACTTCGCCGACCCCACCCACGCCCTGGGCATCAACCCGGTGGGCCAGAGCGGCGTGCTCTTCGATGCGCACTACAAGGACCAGGCCGAGGACTACGTCGAAGGCCGCTACCACGCCGAGCATTTCGCGCCCGACGAGGTCGCCGCCAACAGCCACGGACTGCTCAGGCTGGTGCCGCAGGCCCGCTAGGCCGCGCCAGAAACGACGAACCCCGCATGCTGCGGGGTTCGTCGTTTCCGTGAGAAGGGACTGCGGGAGGCGCCGAAGCTCCCTGGCGCGTTATTCCCCCTAGGGATAACTATTGGGGTGTTGTATTGGGCGCCACCTCCCGCCTGGGTGCTGTGGAAAGCACTGGCAAATTGCCCGGGATCACGGAGGCCGACCAAGCTGCGGGGAATAGCCGGCAACCGCCAACGGACACACTGAATAGTAGTTGGCAAATGCAGGGAAGTTGCGGCGATTAGCTGTCAGATTCTTCTGAGAAGACCGACTCTTCTTGCCCTTCGGCATATGTCCGTCTCCCCCAAAAACATGGGCCACCCGAAGGTGGCCCATGGTTTTCGCAGGCACCGGCTGCAGCCGGCCGACAAGACGACCTCAGACGGTGGCCGGCGAACCTTTCTGCCAGTCGGTGGCCGTGGCTTCCATGGCCTCCTGGACGGCACGCTTGCGGCGCTCCTCGGCCTGGCGGGTGAAGTACCAGGCGAAGAAGGTGAACAGCGAGACGGTCAGCAGGATCAGGCTGGCCACCGCGTTGATCTCCGGCTTCACGCCCAGGCGCACGGCGGAGAACACTTCCATCGGCAGGGTGGTGGAACCGGGGCCGGAGACGAAGCTGGCCAGCACCAGGTCGTCCAGCGACAGGGCGAAGGACATCATGCCGCCGGCCGCCAGCGAAGGCGCGATCATCGGGATGGTGATCAGCAGGAACACTTTCCAGGGCTTGGCGCCCAGGTCCATGGCCGCTTCCTCGATGGACAGATCCAGCTCGCGCAGGCGCGCCGACACCACCACCGCCACGTAGGACGAGCAGAAGCTGGTGTGGGCGATCCAGATGGTGACGATGCCGCGCTCCTGCGGCCAGCCGATCAGCTGGGCCATGGCCACGAACAGCAGCAGCAGCGACAGACCGGTGATCACCTCGGGCATGACCAGCGGCGCGGTAACCATGCCGCCGAACAGCGTGCGGCCGCGGAAACGCGGGATGCGCGTCAGCACGAAGGCCGCCAGGGTGCCCAGGATCACCGAGGAGACCGCCGTGTACACGGCGATTTCCAGGGAGCGGAACACCGAACTGATCAGCTGGGTGTTGTCCAGCAGGCCGACGTACCATTTCACCGACCAGCCGCCCCACACGGTCACCAGCTTGGAGCCGTTGAACGAGTAGATGACCAGGATGACCATCGGCACGTAGATGAACAGCAGGCCGAGGACAAGCATGATGTTGGAGAAGGACCAACGCTTGTTCATACCTTGCCCTCCAGTTCTTTGGCTTGGTTCTTGTTGAACAGGATGATGGGCACGATGAGGATCGCCAGCATGACCACCGCCAGGGCGGACGCCACCGGCCAGTCACGGTTGTTGAAGAACTCCTGCCACAGCACCTTGCCGATCATCAGCGTCTCGGGGCCGCCGAGCAGTTCCGGGATGACGAATTCGCCCACCGCCGGGATGAACACCAGCATGCAGCCGGCGATGATGCCGTTCTTCGACAGCGGCACGGTGATCTTCCAGAAGCTGGTGAAGTTGCGCGCGCCCAGGTCGGAAGCGGCCTCCAGCAGGCTCATGTCGTGCTTCACCAGGTTGGCGTACAGCGGCATCACCATGAACGGCAGGTACGAGTAGACGATACCGATGTACACCGCCAGGTTGGTGTTGAGGATGGTCAGCGGTTCGTTGATCACCCCCAGCCACATCAGGAAGCCGTTGAGCAGGCCGTTGTTGGAGAGGATGCCCATCCAGGCGTACACGCGGATCAGGATCGCCGTCCAGGTCGGCATCATGATCAGCAGCAGCAGCACGGTCTGCATTTCCTTGCTGGCGCGGGCGATGGCGTAGGCCATCGGGTAGCCGATCAGAAGGCACAGGAAGGTGCTGATCGCCGCCATCTTCAGCGAGCCCAGGTAGGCGTCGATGTAGAGCGGGTCGTCCGTCAGCATCAGGTAGTTGCCGAGGTTCAGCACCAGTTGCAGGGTCTGGTCGGCGTACTGGAACACTTCGGTGTACGGCGGGATGGCCACGTCCGCTGCCGCCAGGCTGATCTTCAGCACGATGGCGAAGGGCAGCAGGAAGAACAGGAACAGCCAGATGAACGGCACACCGATCACGGCGTGCCGGCCACGCGGCAGGCGCTTCATGAGCGATTTGCTGATGTTCATGATTGCAGCACCACACCGCTGTCGTCGTACCAGCTGATGTACACCGGCTGGTCCCAGGTCGGGCGGGCCACGTGGCGCTCGGCGTTGGCCATGAAGGCCTGGACGATCATCCCCGAGGCCAGCTTGATGTAGTACACCGAGTGGCCGCCCAGGTAGGCGATGTCGTAGACGGTGCCCTGGGCCCAGTTGAAGCCTTCGTGCTCGAGGTTTTCCGGCTTCTGCGCGCTGACCATGACCTTCTCCGGACGCAGCGCGTAGGTGATGCGCTTGTCTTCGGCGCGGGTACTGATGCCGTGGCCGATGTAGATCGGGTTTTCCAGCTGCGGGCAGGCGATCACCGCGTGGTCCTGCAGGTCTTCGACCAGTTGGCCGTCGAACATGTTGACGTTGCCGATGAACTCGCAGATCAGGCGGCTGGCCGGGGTCTCGTAGATGTCCATCGGGCTGCCGATCTGCTCGATGCAGCCCAGGTGCATGATGGCGATGCGCTGGGCCATGGTCATGGCCTCTTCCTGGTCGTGGGTCACCATCACGCAGGTCACGCCGACGCGCTCGATGATCTCCACCAGTTCCAGCTGCATCTGCGAGCGCAGCTTCTTGTCCAGGGCGCCCATGGGCTCGTCGAGCAGCAGCAGCTTCGGCCGCTTGGCCAGCGAACGGGCCAGGGCCACGCGCTGGCGCTGGCCGCCGGAGAGCTGGTGCGGCTTGCGCTTGGCGTACTGGGTCATCTGCACCAGCTTGAGCATTTCCTCGACAATCTTGTCGATCTCGGCCTTGGGCAGGCCGTCCTGCTTCAGGCCGAAGGCGATGTTCTGCGCAACCGACATGTGCGGGAACAGCGCGTAGGACTGGAACATCATGTTGATCGGCCGCTCGTAGGGCGGCAGGTCGGTGATGTCCTGGCCATCCAGGAAGATGCGACCTTCGGTCGGCCGCTCGAAGCCGGCCAGCATGCGCAACAGGGTGGATTTACCGGAACCGGAACCGCCGAGCAATGCGAAGATTTCGCCCTTCTTGATGGTCAGGGAAACACTGTCCACCGCAAGGGTTTCGTCGAACTGCTTGGTGACCCGGTCGATTTTTACCAACACCTCTTTGGGCTGCTGGTCGCCCGCGAGGGCTTTCTTGTAGGCACCGGAGGCTATAGCCATTTACCACAACTCCCAACTTTTGGACGCCCGGCCCCCGCGGCCGGGCGTACTTGGATTACTTACCGGACTTGATCTTGGTCCAGGAACGGGTCATGAGGCGCAGGATCTTCGGCGGCAGCTCGTGCTGCACGAAGAGCTTGTCGAGTACTTCCTGAGGCGGGTAGACCTCGGGATTGTCGCGCACGGACTCATCCATGAATTCGCCAGCCTTGGGGTTCGGGTTGGCGTAACCGACGTAATCGCTGACCTTGGCGATCACCTCGGGCTTGAGCAGGTAGTTGATGAAGGCGTGGGCCTCCTTCGGGTTCGACGCATCCTTCGGGATGGCGAGGATGTCGAACCACAGGTTGGCGCCTTCCTTCGGAATCGCATAGGCGATGTTCACACCCTTGCCGGCTTCCTTGGCGCGGTTGGCGGCCTGGAACACGTCGCCGGAGAACCCGGCGGCGACGCAGATGTTGCCGTTGGCCAGGTCCGAGATGTACTTGGAGGAATGGAAGTAGGTGACGTAGGGGCGAACCGCCATCAACTTGGCCTCGGCCTTCTCGTAGTCGGCCGGGTTGGTGCTGTTGGGGTCCAGGCCCAGGTATTTGAGCACGGCCGGCATCATTTCGTCGCCCGAATCGAGGAAGGCGACGCCGCACTGGCTGAGCTTCTTCATGTTCTCGGGCTCGAAGAGCACGGCCCAGGAGTCGATCTTGTCGACGCCGAGCACGGCCTTGACCTTGTCGACGTTGTAGCCGATGCCGTTGGTGCCCCACAGGTAGGGCACGCCGTAGAGGTTGCCCGGGTCGTTGGCCTCGAGTTGTTTCATCAGGTGCGGGTCGAGGTTCTTCCAGTTCGGCAGCTGGCTCTTGTCCAGCTTCTGGAAGGCGCCGGCCTTGATCTGGCGGCCGAGGAAGTGGTTGGACGGCACCACGATGTCGTAGCCGGTGCGGCCGGCCAGCAGCTTGCCTTCGAGGGTTTCGTTGGAGTCGAAGACGTCGTACACCGGCTTGATGCCGGTTTCCTTCTCGAAATCGGCCAGAGTGGTCTCGCCGATGTAGTCGCTCCAGTTGTACACGTGGACGGTCGGCTCGGCCTGCGCAACGGCGGCGCCCAGGCCCAGGGTCGAGATGGCGGCGATCAGGGTTTTGCGGAAGGGAATGCGCACACGTCGGTCCTCTCTGTTGTCATGAAGCTTCTTTGTGTTGGCGTTTACAGCTTGTCCGGGCCTTCCGTGGCGCGCGCGAGCGCTTCTGCAGCCCTAGCTGCAACCAACGGCCATCCCACTGCAGATGATCCGTGCCTGCAGAGCGGTGGCGGGCCTGCGACCGCGCCGCCACCACCCTGCGCCCTGCCCGGCCGTTCGGGACGAACGACCGGGCCGGGGCGTCACTTGCCGGACTTGATGGTGGTCCAGCTGCGGGTCATCAGGCGCTGGGTCTTCGCCGGCAGGTCCGGGAAGGCGTACAGCTTCTTCATGACCGCGTCGCTCGGGTAGATGCCCGGGTCGTTACGGATTTCCTCGTTCACCAGCGGCGTGGCCGCGGAGTTGGCGTTGGGGTAGGAAACGGTATCGGAGATTTCCGCGATCACCTTCGGCTCGAGCAGGAAGTTGATCCACTTCAGAGCGCCTTCGGGGTTCTCGGCGTCCTTCGGAATGGCCACGGTGTCGAAGAAGGCGCCGGCGCCTTCCTTCGGAATGTGGTAGGCCACCTTCACCTTGTTCTTGGCTTCCACGGCGCGGGACTTGGCCTGGTAGATGTCGCCCGAGTAGCCGATGGCGACGCAGATGTTGCCGTTGGCCAGGTCCGAGATGTACTTGGAGGAGTGGAAGTAGGTGATGTACGGACGGATCTTCAGGAACAGCTCTTCGGCGGCCTTGATTTCCTTGGGATCCTGGCTGTCCGGCTTGTAGCCCAGGTAGTGCAGGGCCGCCGGGATCATCTCGGTGGGCGAGTCGAGGAAGCTCACGCCGCACTGTTTCAGCTTCTGGATGTTCTCGGGCTTGAACACCAGGTCCCAGGAATCCACCGGGGCGCCGTCGCCCAGGGCGGCCTTGACCTTGTCCGGGTTGTAGCCGATGCCGATGGTGCCCCACATGTAGGGGATGGCGAACTTGTTGCCCGGGTCGCTGACCTCGAGGGTCTTCATGATGTCCGGGTTCAGGTTCTTCCAGTTCGGCAGCTTGTCGCGGTCCAGCGGCTGGTAGACGCCGGCCTTGATCTGCTTGGCGAGGAAGGAGTTCGAGGGAACCACCACGTCGTAGCCCGACTTGCCGGCCAGCAGCTTGGCCTCCAGCACTTCGTTGCTGTCGTAGACGTCGTAGACGACCTTGATGCCGGTGGCCTTGGTGAACTCGTCGACCGTGTTCGGGGCGATGTAGTCGGACCAGTTGTAAACGTGCAGTACCTTGTCATCGGCCTGTGCCATACCGGCCACAGCGCCCGCCAGAGTCACGGCGAGCAGGGTCTTGCCGAAGGTTTTGAACATGCGGGTAGCTCCAATTGTTTTTGATGTTCCGGGTGGCGTCGGCGGCTTTCCGCCTTCACCACCCGGTGAGCCTGGCCAACGCACAGGCGCAGTCTGTCAAAGGTCCGGTGAAAGACTCAAGACAGCGCTACGGCGGCGGTTTGATCGAGGCACTTGCGCGCCAGGGTGATCAACTCGTCGATCTCCGGCTTGGTGATGACCAGCGGCGGCGAAATAATCATAGTGTCTCCCACCGCGCGCATGATCAGGCCGTTGCGGAAGCAGTGCTCGCGGCACAGCATCCCCACGCCGTTCTCGAAGCGCTCACGGGTCTTCTTGTTCTTCACCAGCTCCAGCGCGCCGACCATGCCGACGCCACGGGCCTCGCCCACCAGCGGGTGGTCGGCCAGTTCCTGCCAGCGCTTTTGCAAGTAAGGTGCCGTTTCCGCCTTCACGGTCTCGACGATCTTCTCCTCGCGCAGGATGCGGATGTTCTCCAGGGCCACTGCCGCGGCCACCGGGTGACCAGAGTAAGTGAAGCCGTGGTAGAACTCGCCACCCTCATTCAGGGTATCGACGATCTCGTCGCGGACGATTACGCCGCCCATGGGGATGTAGCCGGAAGTCAGGCCCTTGGCGATCGGCATCAGGTCCGGGGCATTGCCGTAGTACTGGCTGCCGAACCATTCGCCGGTACGGCCGAAGCCGCAGATGACTTCGTCGGCGATGAACAGGATTTCGTACTTGGCGAGGATCTCGCGGATCTTCGGCCAGTAGGTGTCCGGCGGAACGATCACGCCGCCGGCGCCCTGGATCGGCTCGGCGATGAAGGCGGCGACGTTCTCCTCGCCGACTTCGAGGATCTTCTTCTCCAGCTGCTCGGCGGCCCAGACGCCGAACTCTTCCGCCGACATGTCGCCGCCCTCGCCGTACCAGTAGGGCTGGGCGATGTGCACGATGCCCGGGATCGGCAGGTCGCCCTGGCTGTGCAGGGCCTTCATGCCGCCAAGACTGACGCCGGCGACGGTGGAGCCGTGGTAGCCGTTCCAGCGGCCGATGACCACCTTCTTCTGCGGCTTGCCCTTGATCGACCAGTAGTGGCGGACCATGCGCAGCACGGTGTCGTTGGACTCCGAGCCGGAACCGGTGAAGAACACGTGGTTCATGCCTTCGGGAGCGATGTCGGCGATGGCCTTGGCCAGTTCCAGCGCCGGCGGGTGCGCGGTCTGGAAGAACAGGTTGTAGTAGGGCAGCTCGAGCATCTGCTTGTAGGCGACCTCGGCAAGCTCCTTGCGACCATAGCCGACGTTCATGCACCACAGGCCGGCCATGCCATCGAGGATCTTGTTGCCCTCGCTATCCCACAGGTACACGCCTTCGGCCTTGGTGATGATGCGCGCACCCTTCTCGTTCAGTTGCTTGTAGTCGGTGAACGGAGCCAGGTGGTGTTCGCGGCTGAGCGCCTGCCAATGTTGGGTCTGGGCGCTGGTCTGTTTCGTCATTTTGGTAAAACCTCTCTGTAATGAACACGGGGCCCGGCCGGCAGGGCCGGGCCCCACGCCGATCAGACGGACAGCAGGAGGAACTCCCGCTCCCAGGAACTGATCACCCGCTTGAAGTTCTCGTGCTCGGCGCGTTTCACCGCGACGTAGCCGCGGATGAACTTGCTGCCCAGGTACTGTTCAAGGGTCTTGCTGCCTTCCATGGTTTCCAGTGCCGCCTCGATGGTCAGCGGCAGGCGCAGGTTACGTCGTTCGTAGCCGCGGCCCTTGACCTGGGCACTGGGTTTGATGCCTTCGACCATGCCGATGTAGCCGCACAGCAGGCTGGCGGCCAGGGCCAGGTAGGGGTTGGCGTCGGCGCCGGCCAGGCGGTTTTCCACGCGGCGGTTCTCCGGGTTGGAGTCCGGCACGCGCAGGCCCACGGTGCGGTTCTCCTCGCCCCACTCGACGTTCACCGGCGCCGAGGTGTCGGGCAGGAAGCGGCGGAACGAGTTGACGTTCGGGGCGAACAGCGGCAGGGCCTCGGGGATGAAGCGCTGCAGGCCGCCGACGTGGTGCAGGAACAGCTCGCTCATGGTGCCGTCGGCATTGGAGAAGATGTTCTTGCCGGTCTTGATGTCGACGATGCTCTGGTGCAGGTGCATGGCGCTGCCCGGCTCGCCGGTCATCGGCTTGGCCATGAAGGTCGCGGCCACGTTGTGCTTGAGCGCGGCCTCGCGCATGGTGCGCTTGAACACCAATATCTGGTCGGCCAGGTCGAGGGCGTCACCGTGACGGAAGTTGATTTCCATCTGCGCGGTGCCTTCCTCGTGGATCAGCGTGTCCAGGTCCAGGCCCTGGGCCTCGCACCAGTCGTACATGTCCTCGAACAGCGGGTCGAATTCGTTCGCCGCATCGATGGAGAAGGACTGGCGGCCGGTTTCCTGGCGCCCGGAACGGCCCACGGGGGCCTGCAGCGGGTAGTCGGGGTCGTCGCTGCGCTTGGTCAGGTAGAACTCCATCTCCGGCGCCACGATCGGCTTCCAGCCCTTGTCGGCGTAGAGCTTGAGCACGCGCTTGAGAATGTTGCGCGGCGACAGCTCGATGGGGTTGCCGAGCTTGTCGTAGGTGTCGTGGATGACCATCGCGGTGGGCTCGATGGCCCAGGGGACGAGGAACACGGCATTCTCGTCCGGGCGGCAGACCATGTCGATGTCGGCCGGGTCCAGCAGGTCGTAGTAGATGTCGTCCTCGACGTAATCACCGGTCACGGTCTGCAGGAGCACGGACTCCGGCAGGCGCATGCCCTTCTCGTTGAGGAACTTGTTGGTCGGCGCGATCTTGCCCCGGGCAATCCCGGTCAGGTCGGCGATCATGCATTCCACTTCGGTGATCTTGCGTTCCTTCAGCCAGCCGGTCAGCTGGTCTAGCTTGGTAGTCATAAAGACCTCAGGGTTTTGAGAGCCCGGCCCCAACCGCCGGACTCAACGTTGCCTCGCCCTCTTGCCGCAGGCTTTGCCGAATGCCTGGAAGATGGCGAGATAGTTGGGATTGGATCGGACCTGCCACTCCGGGTGCCACTGCACACCGAGGGCGAAGGCCCTGGCGCCTTCTACGGAGAAGGCCTCGACCAACCCGTCAGGCGCCAGTGCTTCTACGCGAAGGCCCGGCGCCAGACGTGCAACGCCTTGGCCATGAATGGAATTGACCTGGATCTGCGCCGGCAAGCCGATGCCGGCCAGAATGCCGCCCGGCTGCACGTCGACGACGTGGCGCGGGGCGTACTGCACCTCGACCGGCTGGTTGGCCGGCTCGCGGTGGTCCATGAAGCCTGGAGTTTCGTGCACCTTCTGGTGCAGCGTGCCGCCTAGAGCCACGTTGATCTCCTGGAACCCGCGGCAGATGCCGAGCAACGGCACGCCGGCGGCGATCGCAGCGCGAATGAGCGGCAGTGTAGTAGCGTCACGGGCGATGTCATGCAAAGTGCCTGCATCGCTCTCGGGACCACTATAATGATGGGGCTCGACGTTCGACGGTGATCCGCTGAACAGCAGCCCATCGAGGCTGGAGAGCAAGGTGTCCTGGTCAAGCGATTCGCCCAGGGCTGGAATGATCAGCGGTAGACCATTGGCCCCGGCCACCACGGCACTGACGTATTTGTCACCGACGGTATGGCTGGGTTTATGACCGACTTGCCTGACGCAGGCGGTCACGCCGATTAACGGCAGGCGAGACATGGGACACCCGTGCTTGTAAGTGTTATGGGTTGCGACCGAGCTTAGCGCTGTTCATTTTTTTACACAATAGTCCTGTAAAAAATTGCACACGCCTCTCTGAACATCCCATGGCAGCACGCTTTCACGGCCCCTGAGACAAGCCGAAACGCCCCAGAAATGGCCGCCTTGCACCATCAGGGGGCAGGAAGTGGCGCTATTGACATCAACAGGCCTTTCGGATTGACTCACAGCCTAGCCCCCGCATGATTGATATTTTTAACAATAAAGGTGTTGCACCATGTCGGTACCCCCGAGTGCCGTTCCGCTCTCAGAAGCGACCGAGTTCCTCAAGGAACACCCCGAGGTCCAGTTCGTCGACCTCCTTATTGCAGATATGAATGGCGTGGTTCGCGGCAAGCGCATCGAGCGCAGCAACCTGCCGAAAGTCTACGAGAAAGGCATCAACCTCCCCGCCTCGCTGTTCGCCCTCGACATCACCGGCTCCACCGTTGAAAGCACCGGCCTGGGCCTGGATATCGGCGACGCCGACCGTGTCTGCTATCCCATCCCCAACACCATCGCCATGGAACCCTGGCAGAAGCGTCCGACCGCGCAACTGCTGATGACCATGCATGAAATGGAAGGCGAGCCGTTCTTCGCCGACCCACGCGAGGTACTGCGCCAGGTCGTCCAGAAGTTCACCGACATGGGCCTGTCCATCGTCGCGGCCTTCGAGCTGGAGTTCTACCTGATCGACCAGGAGAACGTGAACGGCCGTCCGCAGCCGCCGCGCTCGCCCATCTCCGGCAAGCGCCCGCAATCGGTGCAGGTCTACTCCATCGACGACCTCGACGAGTACGCCGACTGCCTGCAGGACATCATCGACGGCGCCCGCGCCCAGGGCATCCCGGCCGACGCCATCGTCAAGGAGAGCGCCCCGGCGCAGTTCGAGGTCAACCTCCACCACGTCAACGACGCGCTCAAGGCCTGCGACTACGCGGTGCTGCTCAAGCGCCTGATCAAGAACGTGGCATACGACCATGAAATGGACTCGACCTTCATGGCCAAGCCCTACCCGGGCCAGGCCGGCAACGGTCTGCACGTCCACGTGTCGCTGCTGGACAAGGATGGCAAGAACATCTTCGCCAGCGAGGATCCCGAGCAGAACGCCGCGTTGCGTCACGCGATCGGCGGTGTGCTCGAGACCCTGCCCGCCTCCATGGCCTTCCTCTGCCCGAACGTCAACTCCTACCGCCGCTTCGGCTCGGCCTTCTTCGTGCCGAACGCGCCGAGCTGGGGCCTGGACAACCGCACCGTGGCGCTGCGCGTGCCCACCGGCGCGCCGGAAGCGGTGCGCCTGGAACACCGCGTGGCCGGTGCCGACGCCAACCCCTACCTGCTGCTGGCCGCGGTCCTCGCCGGCGTCCACCACGGCCTGGTCAACAAGGTCGAGCCGGGCGCGCCGATCGAAGGCAACGCCTACGATCAGCTGGAGCAGAGCCTGCCGAACAACCTGCGCGATGCCCTGCGCGAGCTGGACGACAGCGACGTGATGAACAAGTACATCAGCCCCGAGTACATCGACATCTTCGTCGCGTGCAAGGAACACGAGATGCAGGAGTTCGAGTATTCGATCTCCGACCTCGAGTACAACTGGTACCTGCACACCGTATAAGCAACACCCCAGGCGACGCCGGCCCCGCGCCGGCGTTCGTCTGACCGCCCTGCCCGCCGGGCGGGCGCCCCGCCGTACCCTGCTCTGCCGCACCACGCTGCAACCAAGCCCCCGGGATGGCCGCCGGCCGTCCATGCTGTGCCTTGACATAGGGAGAATGCCAATGCCACGCCTGCTCGCCCCGCTGTTGCTGCTGCTCTGCCCGCTGTTCGTCCAGGCCGAGGACGTCATCCGCGTCTACAACTGGAACGACTACATCGCCCCGGAAGCGCTCAAGGACTTCGAGAAGGCCAGCGGCGTCCGCGTCGAGTACCACACCTACAGCACCGCCGAAGAACTCAAGCAGGCGCTGCGCTCCGGCGAGAAGATCGACGTCGCCGTCCCCTCCCACAACGACCTGCCGCAGCTGATCAAGGACAAGCTGATCCAGCCGCTGGACTTCACCCGCCTGCCCAACCGCAGCCACCTCGACCCGCAGCTGATGAGCAAGCTGGCCGCCGTCGACCCCGACAACCGCCACGCCGTGCCCTACCTGTGGGGCGCCGTGGGCCTGGCGGTGAACCAGCCGCAGGCCGAGAAGGCCCTGGGCGGGCCGGTGCCGGACAGCTGGAGCCTGCTGTTCGACCCGCAATACAGCGCGCGCCTGAAGAGCTGCGGGCTGAGCCTGCTGGACGCGCCCGACGAGACCTTCTCGGTGCTGATGAACTACCAGGGGCGCAACTTCGCCCGCAGCGCGCCGACGCAAATCCGCCGCGCCGGCCAGGTGCTCGAGGCGCTGCGCCCGAACCTGCGCTACATCGACAGCGAGCGCTACATCCAGGACCTCAACGACGGCAAGCTGTGCGTGGCCATGGCCTGGGTCGGCGACGCCCTGCATGCGGCCCGCGCCGGGCAGCCGGTGCACTTCATGGTGCCGCAGGAGGGCTCGGTGCTGTTCATCGACAACCTGGTGGTGCCCAGCAGCGCCCAGCATCCGGACCTGGCCCTGCGCTTCATCGACTTCATGCTGCAGCCGAAGGTCGCCGCCCAGGTCACCGCCGCCACCCTCTACCCCAACGCCAACGTCGACGCCGCGGCCTTCCTCGACGCCGAGCTGCGCCAGCAGCCAGGCCTGTACCCGGACCAGGAGACCAAGCGCCGCCTGTTCGCCCTGGAAACCGCCCCGGAGAAGACCGCGCCGGTGTTCAAGGAAACCTGGGACAAGCTGCTGGCCGACCACTGACGGCCAGCGGCGCGCCGCGCGCCAGGGCCTGCGAACTTGCTCCGGACGCATGAGCTGGCGTCCAATAGCCCGCTCATGCCTGGAGAACCCCATGCCCGCCCCCACCAGCTCCCGCAAGCCCCGCGCCAGCAGCCAGGCGCGCATCGCCAGCATCCTCGACGCCGCCCGCGCGCTGCTCGCCGAAGACGGCACCGCCGGCCTGTCGATCTACGCCGTGGCGGAGCGGGCGGACATACCGCCGTCCTCGGTCTACCACTTCTTCCCCAGCGTGCCGGCGCTGCTGCAGGCGCTGACCGGCGAGGTCCACGCCGCCTTCCGCGCCTGCCTGGCGGCGCCGGTGGACCACGACGCCCTGCGCGACTGGCGCGACCTCTCGCGGCTGGTGGAGGAACGCATGCTCGCCGTCTACGCCGGCGACGCCGCGGCGCGCCAGCTGATCCTCGCCAGCCACGGCCTGGCCGAGGTGACCCTCGCCGACCGCCAGCACGACATGGAGCTGGGCCGCTCCATGCAGGCCCTGTTCGACCACCACTTCCACCTGCCCGAACTGCCCCGGGACATCGAAGTGTTCAGCCTGGCCATGGAACTGGGCGACCGCGTCTACGCCCTCTCGGTGCAACGCCACGGGCGCATAGAACCGCGCCTGGCCGAGGAAGGGATGCGGGTGTTCGATGCCTATCTGTCGCTGTATCTGCCGCCCTTCCTACCTAAACGGCAGCTGTAAGCGGCACGGGCTCTTCGTAGGAGCGAGCTTGCTCGCGAACATCGCGGTGCCAGGGCGTTCGCGAGCAAGCTCGCTCCTCCAGTCCCTTCTTGCCCGCAGCCTTAAGTCCGATATTTATCTGTCTTTTTATCGGATTCGATGCCGCGATAGAGAAATACCGCTTCAAAAGTCGATTTTTATCGGATATAAATCGCCCCAGCGCCGCGAAAGACGTCGACCTCACGCCTTCTCGCAGCACCCCACGGCCGCCGCCCAACCCGGAAGGCCGATAAGTATCCGAATAAAAAGGTGTTCCATGACCCGTACCGTCACCGTCGCCGCCACCCAGATGGCGTGCTCCTGGGATGTCCAGGCCAACATCGCCAACGCCGAGAAGCTGGTGCGCCAGGCGGCCGCCCAGGGCGCGCAGATCATCCTGATCCAGGAACTGTTCGAGACCCCCTACTTCTGCCAGAAGCCCAACGCCGACTACACCCAGCTGGCCACCCCGGTGGAAGAGAACCCGGCGATCCTGCACTTCCAGAAGGTCGCCGCCGAGCTGAAAGTCGTGCTGCCGATCAGTTTCTTCGAACGCGCCGGCCGCGCGCGCTTCAACAGCATCGCCATCATCGACGCCGACGGCAGCAACCTGGGCGTCTACCGCAAGAGCCACATCCCCGACGGCCCCGGCTACCACGAGAAGTACTACTTCAACCCCGGCGACACCGGCTTCAAGGTCTGGGACACCGCCTACGCGCGCATCGGCGTCGGCATCTGCTGGGACCAGTGGTTCCCCGAGTGCGCCCGCAGCATGGCGCTGATGGGCGCTGAGGTGCTGTTCTACCCGACCGCCATCGGCAGCGAGCCGCACGACGCCAGCATCACCTCCCGCGACCACTGGCAGCGCGTGCAGCAGGGCCATGCCGGCGCCAACCTGATGCCGCTGGTGGCCTCCAACCGCATCGGCAAGGAAGAGCAGGACGGCTACGACATCACCTTCTACGGCTCCTCCTTCATCGCCGATCAATTCGGCAAGAAGGTCCAGGAACTGAACGAGACCGAGGAAGGCATCCTGCTGCACAGCTTCGATCTGGACGCCCTGGAGAAAGTCCGCACCGCCTGGGGTGTGTTCCGCGACCGCCGTCCGAACCTATACTGGCCGATCGCGACCCTCGACGGAGAGAACCTCTCCGAATGACCTCGCGCGGCGGGAGGCGATCCCTTCCGCCGCTTCGTCCGTAGCTGCCCGCATCTGGTGACCCCATGACCACTCTGACCAGTACCCCCCGCGCCGATGGCTTCCGCATGCCGGCGGAATGGGAACCCCACACCCAGACCTGGATGGTCTGGCCCGAGCGCCCGGACAACTGGCGCCTGGGCGGCAAGCCGGCGCAGGCCGCCTTCAGCGCCGTGGCCGAGGCCATCGCGCGCTTCGAGCCGGTCACCGTCTGCGTTTCCGCCGCGCAGTTCGAGAACGCCCGCGCGCGCCTGAGCGACGCCGTCCGGGTGATCGAGATCAGCAACGACGACGCCTGGGTGCGCGACACCGGGCCGACCTTCGTGGTCGACGACCAGGGCGGCGTGCGCGGCGTGGACTGGACCTTCAACGCCTGGGGCGGCCTCGACGGCGGCCTTTACTTCCCCTGGCTGCGCGACGACCAGGTGGCGGCGAAGATCCTCCAGGTCGAGCGCTGCGATCGCTACCGCACCGAAGGCTTCGTGCTCGAGGGCGGCTCCATCCACGTGGATGGCGAAGGCACCCTGATCACCACCGAGGAATGCCTGCTCAACCGCAACCGCAACCCGCACCTGTCCCGCGAGGAGATCGAGCAGGTCCTGCGCGAGCACCTGGCGGTGGACAGTGTGATCTGGCTGCCGGACGGCCTGTACAACGACGAGACCAACGGCCACGTCGACAACTTCTGCTGCTACGTGCGCCCCGGCGAAGTGCTGCTGGCCTGGACCGAGGACGCCAACGACCCCAACTACCCGCGCTGCCAGGCCGCCATGCGCGTGCTGGAGCAGGCCCGCGACGCCAAGGGCCGCCAGCTGGTGGTGCACAAGATGCCGATCCCCGGCCCGCTGCACGCCACCGAGGAAGAGTGCGCCGGCGTCGACCTGGTGGAAGGCAGCCAGGAGCGCGATCCGTCGATCCGCCTGGCCGGCTCCTACGTGAACTTCCTGATCGTCAACGGCGGCATCGTCGCGCCGAGCTTCGACGACCCGAAGGACGCCGAGGCCAAGGCCATCCTCCAGCGCGTGTTCCCCGAGCACGAAGTGGTGATGGTGCCGGGCCGGGAAATCCTCCTGGGCGGCGGCAACATCCACTGCATCACCCAGCAGCAACCGGCGCCGCAGAAACGCTGAGCCGGTAGCCAACGAAAAGGCCGTCTGCCCGCGGGGGGAGACGGCCTTTTTCATCGCCGGCCGGATCGCGGATAAGATCCGCTACGCCGCAGGCGAGCCTGGCTTCTCGTAGGATGGGTTGAGCCTTGGCGAAACCCATGCGGTCGTGGTGATGGGTATCGCTTCGCTCAACGCCATCCTACGAAAAGCCGTGCTTCCTGGAACCGTAGGAGCGGACCTTGTCCGCGATAACCGCGACCTCCGGCGCGCTCCTACGGAAAGCCCGGGCCTAGAACAGCGGCAGGGTGTAGCTGACGATCAGGCGGTTCTCGTCCTGGTCGCGCTGGGCCGGGGTGGCGCCCTGGGCCGGCAGGCCGCTGCGCAGCGAGGCGTTCTTCCAGGTGAAGCCCAGGCCCTTGAAGGTGCCGTCCGGGATCACGTAGGCCAGGCTGATGTCGCGCTCCCACTCGCTCTGGTCGCCGCGGGCGGTGTCGATGTTGTCGCCGCGCAGGTACAGGGCCTGGAAGGTCAGGCCCGGCAGGCCGGCCTGGGCGAAGTCGTAGCCGTAGCGGGCCTGCCAGGTACGCTCACCGGCGCGCAGGAACTTGCCGATCTGCACGTCGGTGATCAGGTAGGCGGTGGCGCCGTCGCCGTTGTTGATGAACGGGAAGTCGCTGTCGCCGCTGAGCTGCTGGTAGCCGACGCCGAAGCTGTGGCCGCTGACGATGTAGGTGAACAGGCCGCTGTAGGCCTTGTTGTCGACCTCGCCCTTGGTCACGCCGTTGCCGTAGTAGCCGGAGGTGTAGTAGCGCGAGTCGTGGCTGTTCTTGCCGTCGTCGCTGCTGTTGAAGTAGCGCAGGTCGGTCTTCAGCACGCCCGGGCCGATCGCCCAGTTGTGCTGCAGGCCGAGGAAGTGCTGTTTGTAGAAGTCCTGCAGGTTGCCGTAGTAGTACTGCAGCGTCAGGTCCTTGGTCAGCTTGTAGTCGACGCCGCCGTAGTAGAACTTGTTGACGAACTCGCCGGTGCGCGCATTGTTGGCGCCGGCGATGGACAGGCCCTCGTTGTTGCTCGAACTGCGGCCCTTGGTGTGTTCCAGCTGGCCGCCGATCAGGGTCAGGTCCTTGAACTCGTTGGAGGTGATCTGGCCGCCCTCGAAGGTCTGCGGCAGCAGGCGGCCGTCGTTGTAGGTCACCACCGGCAGCTTGGGCAGCAGGGTGCCGTAGCGCAGTTCGGTGGAGGAAACCTTCACCTTGGCGGTCGCCCCCAGGTGCGAGAAGTCGTCCACCGCGCGGCCATCGCCATCGGTGGGGAACACGGTGCCCGAGAAGCTGGAGCTGGTCGGGTTGTAGTGGGTGCCCTTGCCGCTGTCCAGGCGCACGCCCAGCAGGCCCAGGGCATCGACGCCGAAGCCGACGGTGCCTTCGGTGAAGCCGGAGGTGTAGTTCAGCAGGAAGCCCTGGCCCCACTCCTCCTGCTTGCTCGGCTCGGCGGTGCCGTTGCGGTTGTCGCTGTTGATGTAGAAGTTGCGCAGGGTCAGGCTGGCCTTGCTGTCCTCGATGAAGCCGCCGGCGCTGGCCAGCGGAACATGGGCGCCAAGGGCAGCGGCCGCCACGGCCAACGCCAGGGTGGATTGCGTGATGTTACGACTCTTCATTGGTAATCCCCATTTATTGATCTTGTGTGAAGTCGGCAAAGCGCCAGGCGCCGCGTGGCGCGAATCCCACCGGACAGCCGCGCGGCCGGGCACGGCCCGGGCCTGCAGGCGAACGGCGGTCGTCAGATCGGTCGCCCCTGGGCGGGGTCTCTACGTGGGCAGGCAGGAAGGAACTTGCGGAAAGGCATGGCAGCGTCATGGTGAATGCTCGTGTCTTGTTCTTGTGGGCAAAGCCTGAGGCTTCACCCCGACATGGCAATCCGCGGGCCAATCGGCCCGGCACACCCCGACACGTGGATTGGCGCGGGTTGGCGTCCCGTAGCCTGGTCCTTCGCTGCGCGCTGGTCAGCGGAAATCCGCCACCTTTCCCGGCCTGGCTGGCGGTTTGTCGCCATGCTCGCCGGACTTCATTGCCTGGACCCTGCGGCCACGCTGGGGGCAACGATAAGCAATCGGAAATAAATCCAAAAAGAATTAATTATTAAAATGTAATTCCTTATTGGAATAAATAATGCGCCCGTATCCCTTCCCGGTCCATTTCCCGGAAGAGGTACGCGCAGGGCGCAAGAGAGGCAGTGGGCCGGGGAGCCGATCAGGCCTGTTCGATACGGTCCTTGCCGTTGCGCTTGGCCTGGTAGAGCGCGGCGTCGGCCCGGCCGTAGAGCGCCGAGAGGTTTTCGTCGTGGGGCTGCAGCAGGGTCAGGCCCTGGCTGACGCTGATACCGAAGGTCTGCTCGTCTTCCTTGAAGCGCAGCCGCTGCACCTCGCGCTGCAGGCGCTCGCCGATCTGCCGGGCGGTCACCTGGTCGCAGCCGGGCAGCAGCACGGCGAATTCCTCGCCGCCGATGCGGCCGAACAGGTCGCCGCGGCGCAGCGCCCCGGAGGCGCACTGGGCCACGCGCTGCAGCACGCGGTCGCCGACCTGGTGGCCATAGCGGTCGTTGACCTTCTTGAAGTCGTCCACGTCCAGCAGCAGGAAGGCCAGGGCCGTGCCGGCCTGCTTGGATTCGTTGAAGGCCTGCTCGGCATTGTCGAAGAAGTAGCGGCGGTTGCTGCTCTGCGTCAGCACGTCGGTGGTGGCCAGGCGCTGCAGCTCGCTCTCCAGGTGTTTCTTGTCGGTGATGTCCTCGGCGATGCCGACCACCATCAGCGGCAGGCCCGCCTCGCTGTGCTGGCTGATGAAGCACTTGTCGCTGAGCCAGCGCACCTCGCCGTCGGCGCGCAGGATGCGGTACTCGCGCTGCTCCACGGCGCCGCGCTCGAGCACCTGCAGCAGGCTGCTGGCGGCGTAGTCGAGGTCGTCGGGGTAGATGGCGTTGAGCCATTCGTTGTAGTCGGCCAGCAGCAGGGCCGCCGAGCGGCCGAAGATGCTTTCGTAGGCGGGGCTGACGTAGACCATGCGCTGGGCCTGCCAGTCGAAGGCCCAGAGCACCGCATTGACGCTGGCCAGCAGGGCGCTGAAGAGTTGCTCGCGTTCTTTCAGGCGCTCCACCTCGGCGCGGCTGTGCAGCAATGCCAGCAGCGCTTCGTCGAGATCCTGCGGCGCCCTGTACCTATCGTCCATGTCTCAGCTTCCCACAACTAATCGAGAGGTCTATGACCGCAAAATTAGCTAAGCGCTCGACAAAAAAAGAAAAAGCCCGCCGAACGGCGGGCTTTTTGTGATGCACATCTCAGTTATCAGGCCAACTCAGACAGCCGGGCGCAGCGAGTAGGTCTTCAGCTGTTCGGCGAAGTCGCGCAGCGACTGGATGCCGCTGGCCTCGGCCTCCTGCACCCACTGCTTGATGGCGGCCAGCATGTCGTGGCCGTTGGCGCTGGTCTTCTGCCAGATCTGCTGCAGCGCCAGGCGCTTCTCGTAGATCACCTGCAACGCCTGGCTGTGCTGCAGCAGGCGCTCGATGCGCGCGTGGTGGCGCTCCTCCAGCAGGCTGGTCTCGCGCGAGAGCAGGCGCTTGCCGCGGCGGAACAGGTGGCGCACCGAGGCATCGGCCTTGGCCAGCTCCTGCTTGACCAGCGGGCCGATCACCAGCTTGCGGTACTGGGCCATGATCTGGAAGCGGTTGTTGAGGATGGCCATGGCGGTATCCATGTCCAGGCTGCCCTTGCCTTCCACCCGGTGGGCGATCGGCGCCACCCGCGCCACCTTGGCCAGGCGCAGGAAGCAGAACAGCTTGATCCAGGCCCAGCCCAGGTCGAACTCCCACTTCTTCACCGACAGCTTGGCCGAGTTCGGGTAGGTGTGGTGGTTGTTGTGCAGCTCCTCGCCGCCAATGACGATGCCCCAGGGCACCAGGTTGGTGGCGGCGTCGCGGCACTCGAAGTTGCGGTAGCCCACGGCGTGGCCCAGGCCGTTGATGACGCCGGCCGCCCAGAACGGGATCCAGGCCATCTGCACGGCCCACACGGTCAGGCCGAGGGCGCCGAACAGGGCCACGTCGATCAGCACCATCAGGGCGATGCCGCCCAGCGGGAAGCGGCCGTAGAGGTTGCGCTCCAGCCAGTCGTCCGGGCAGTTCTTGCCGTAGATGCGCAGGGTGTCGGCGTTCTTCGCTTCCTCGCGGTAGAGCTCGGCGCCCTTGCGCAGCACGGTGCCCAGGCCCTTGTACACGGGGCTGTGCGGGTCGTCTGCGGTCTCGCACTTGGCGTGGTGCTTGCGATGGATGGCGGTCCACTCGCGGGTGTTCATCCCGGTGGTCATCCACAGCCAGAAACGGAAGAAGTGTTGCAGCGCCGGATGCAGCTCGAGGGCGCGGTGGGCGGAATAGCGGTGAAGGTAGACCGTCACGCTGACGATGGTGATGTGGGTGAGCACCAGCGTGACCACGATCAGTTGCCACAGCGGCAGGTCAAGGAAACCGTTGTACCACATGAATGATAATGAACCTCGGAAATGGTCGGCAGCCCAGGCAAGGGCCAGCTCGCATTATCACCAAGCGCGGCGGGAAAACCATCCGGTCTTTTTGATATGAACCGGGGCCAATGGCCATCCACTATACTGCGCAGCCAATAACTCGCTCCCCTCGCGATAATGAATCCACGCCCGAGTGCCCTCCGCATCTGCCTGCTGTACCTGTTGTTCGCCTGCCTGTGGGGGTTGACCAGCGACCAGCTGTTGCGCCTGGCGGTGGGCGATGGCGACCTGCTGCCCTGGCTGGTGGCGAAAAAGTATCTTTTCTTTGCCATCAGCGCCGGCGTGCTGTTCCTGCTGCTGGCCCGGCAGTTCAGGTGGATGCGGCGCACCTTCGCCGCCCGCGAGCGCAGCGAACGGCGCTTCGAGCGGGCCCTGGACGCCCTGGACGACGGCCTCTGGGAATGGGATATCGAGCGCCACCGGGTGTTCTACTCGCCCGGCTACGCGCGGCTGCTCGGCCTGAGCGAGGAAGCGCTGGGCGACAGCTTCGCCACCTGGGAACAGCGGCTGCACCCGGACGACCGCGACAGCGTGCTGGCCCAGCACCGCGACCTGCTGCAGCGGCGCAGCCAGCGCCTGGAATGCACCTACCGCCTGCGCCACGCCGACGGCAACTACCGCTGGGTGCATGCCCGCGCGCGCCTGAGCGGCGGCCACGACGGCGAGCCGCTGCGCATGACCGGCGTCAGCCGCGACGTCACCGAGCAGCGCAAGGCCAACGATCACCTGCGCCAGGCCGCGGCGGTGTTCGAGGCGACCCAGGAAGGCCTGCTGGTGACCGACGACAAGGGCATGATCCTGCACGTCAACCCGTCGTTCCAGCGCATCACCGGCTACAGCGCCGACGAAGTGGTGGGGCGCAACCCCTCGATGCTCAAGTCCGGGCGCCAGGACGACGCCTTCTACCAGCGCATGTGGCAGGCCCTGAACGCCGAAGGCCTGTGGTGCGGGGAAATCTGGAACCGGCGCAAGAGCGGCGAGGTGTACCCGCAGTGGCAGCACATCTGCGCCGTGCACGACGAGCAGGGGCGCCTGACGCACTACGTCGCGGTGTTCTCCGACCTCAGCAGCATCAAGCGCTCGCAGCACGAGCTGGACTTCCTCGCCCACCACGACCCGCTCACCGGGCTGCCCAACCGCCTGCTGCTGCGCGAGCGCATCGAGCAGGCCCTGGCCCGCGCCGAGCGCGAACAGGGCAGCGGCGCCCTGCTGCTGCTCGACCTGGACCACTTCAAGCACGTCAACGACAGCCTCGGCCACAGCGCCGGCGACCAACTGGTCAAGACGGTGGCCGAGCGCCTGCGCGGCTGCCTCGACGAGCACGCCTCCCTGGCGCGCCTGGGCGGCGACGAGTTCGCCGTGGTCCTGGAGAGCCAGCAGCCGCACCATGCCAGCAGCCTCGCCCAGCGCCTGCTGGAGGCCATGCACGCGCCCTTCGAGGTGCAGGGCCAGCCGATCTACATCTCCGCCAGCATGGGCGTCAGCCTGTTCCCCGACGATGCCCGCGACGTCGACCACCTGCTGCGCCACGCCGATGCCGCACTGTTCCAGGCCAAGGCCAGCGGGCGCAACCTGTACGCCTTCTACACCCCGGAGCTGACCGCCCGCGCGCGTTCCCACGTGCAGGTGGAAGCCGCCCTGCGCCAGGCGCTGGAGCACGACGAGCTGCGCGTGTACTACCAGCCGGTGCACGACCTGGCCAGCGGCCAGGTGGTCGGGGTGGAGTCGCTGGTGCGCTGGCAGCACCCGCAGCGCGGCCTGGTGCCGCCCTGCGAATTCATCCCGGTGGCCGAGGAATGCGGGCTGATCGCCGCCATCGACGCCTGGGTGCTGGACCAGGCCTGCCGGCAGATGCGCCAGTGGCTGGACGACGGCGTGGCGCTGGATTTCGTCGCGGTGAACCTGTCCAGCCGCCTGTTCGGCCGCGACGGCCTGGAACAGCGCGTGGCCCGCGCCCTGCAGGAAAGCGGCCTGCAGCCGCGGCACCTGGAGCTGGAAGTGACCGAGAGCGCCATCATGCAGAACATCGACCAGTCGGTGGCCCTGCTGCAGCGCCTGCGGGCGCTGGGCGTGCAACTGGCGATCGACGACTTCGGCACCGGCTATTCCTCGCTGATGCGCCTGAAACGCATGCCGGTGCAGAAGCTGAAGATCGACCAGGGCTTCGTCGCCGGCCTGCCCGGCGACGCCGAGGACGCCGCCATCGCCCGCGCCATCATCGCCCTGGCCCGCAGCATGGGCCTGAGCGTGGTGGCCGAGGGCATCGAGCGCCCGGACCAGGCGGCCTTCCTCCTCGACCACGCCTGCGACTTCGGCCAGGGCTACTGGTACGGCCGTCCGCAGCCGGCCGACGAGCTGCCCTGGGCCCGGGCGGTGGCGACCGAATCGAATTAAAACCTGATGGAATATAAAAATTCTTAAATAGTATTTTTAAGAATATTCGACTCCTGCCTAAGATGCGCTCACACCGCACGCGCCGCCCATCCGGGACGGCCCGGCGAAGCCCACCAAGGAGCCCAGATCATGAGCGCAACCCTCCGTAGCCTGGAAGGCCAGGACGAAGCCAACATCCTGCGTGAAGTGCAGAGCGCCCTGCGCGGTCTGCGTTTCGGCGCCGTCGAGATCACCGTGCACAACGGCCAGGTGGTGCAGATCGAGCGCAAGGAGAAGTTCCGCCTGCAGCAGCCCGCCAGCCGCCAGAGCTGACCCCCGGGGCCCACGCGCCCCACCGCGACGCCCCCGATAAGAACACGCCAACAAGCACAACACTGAAGATTCGTATCCAGGAGCTGCACATGTCCATCCGCCGTTTCGCCCTGGCCGCCCTGGCCAGTGCCTTGATCGCCGGCCCCGCGGCCGCGGCCACCCAACTGCTGAACGTCTCCTACGACCCGACCCGCGAGCTGTACCAGGCCTACAACGCGGCCTTCATCAAGCACTGGAAGGCCCAGGGCGGCGACGACCTGACCGTGCAGCAATCCCACGGCGGCTCCGGCAAGCAGGCCCGCGCGGTCATCGACGGCCTGAAGGCCGACGTGGTGACCCTGGCCCTGGCCGGCGACATCGACGAACTGCACAAGCTCGGCAACCTGCTGCCGGCCGACTGGCAGGCGCGCCTGCCGGACAACAGCACTCCCTACACCTCGACCATCGTGTTCCTGGTGCGCAAGGGCAACCCCAAGGGCATCAAGGACTGGGGCGACCTGACCAAGCAGGGCGTGGAAGTCATCACCCCCAACCCGAAGACCTCCGGCGGCGCGCGCTGGAACTTCCTGGCCGCCTGGGCCTGGGCGAAGAAGCAGTACGGTAGCGACGACAAGGCCCAGGACTACGTCAAGGACCTGTACAAGCACGTGCCCGTGCTGGACACCGGCGCCCGTGGCTCGACCATCACCTTCGTCAACAACAACATCGGCGACGTGCTGCTGGCCTGGGAGAACGAAGCCTTCCTGGCCAAGAAGGAACAGGGCGGCGAGAACTTCGAAATCGTCGTACCCTCGCTGTCCATCCTGGCCGAGCCGCCGGTGGCGGTGGTCGACAAGACCGTCGACAAGAAGGGCACCCGCAAGGTCGCCGAGGAATACCTGAAGTACCTGTACAGCGAGGAAGGCCAGCGCATCGCCGCGCAGAACTTCTACCGCCCGCGCAACGCCAAGGTCGCCGCCGAGTTCGCCAACCAGTTCCCGAAACTGGACCTGGTGACCATCGACAAGGACTTCGGCGGCTGGAAGGTCGCGCAGCCCAAGTTCTTCAACGACGGTGGCATCTTCGACAAAATCTACCAGGCGCAGTGAATACGGGCTGGAAGCTGGAAGCGCGAAGCTGGAAGTCGACCTCGGCACCGCTTTCAGCTTCAGGCTTCCAGCTTCCGGCTTTCAGCTAACGAGGTTTCAATGTCACGACGCATCTCCCCGGTCATACCCGGCTTCGGGCTGACTCTGGGCTACACCCTGGTGTATCTCAGCCTGTTGGTGCTGATTCCGCTGGGGGCCCTGTTCCTCAAGACCACCGAGCTCAGCTGGGAACAGTTCTGGACCATCATCACCGCCCCGCGCGTGCTCGCCGCGCTCAAGCTGAGCTTCGGCACCGCGCTGATCGCCGCCCTGATCAACGGCGTGATCGGCACTCTGCTGGCCTGGGTGCTGGTGCGCTACCGGTTCCCCGGGCGCAAGATCATCGACGCCATGATCGACCTGCCCTTCGCCCTGCCCACCGCCGTGGCCGGCATCGCCCTGACCGCGCTCTACGCCCCCAACGGCATGATCGGCCGCTTCGCCACCGAGCTGGGCTTCAAGATCGCCTACACCCCGCTGGGCATCACCCTGGCGCTGACCTTCGTGGTCCTGCCCTTCGTGGTGCGCACGGTGCAGCCGGTGCTGGCGGACATCCCCCGCGAGGTCGAGGAAGCCGCCGCCTGCCTGGGCGCCAAGCCGCTGCAGGTGTTCCGCCACGTGCTGCTGCCGGCGCTGCTGCCGGCCTGGCTGACCGGCTTCGCCCTGGCCTTCGCCCGCGGCGTCGGCGAGTACGGCTCGGTGATCTTCATCGCCGGCAACATGCCGATGAAGACCGAGATCCTGCCGCTGCTGATCATGGTCAAGCTGGACCAGTACGACTACACCGGCGCCACCGCCATCGGCGTGCTGATGCTGGTGGTGGCCTTCGTCCTGCTGCTGCTGATCAACCTGCTGCAACGCCGCATCGAGACCCCGTAAGGAGCGCGCCATGAGTTCCGTAACGCTTTCCACCGCACAAGCGGCGAACGCCGCCCGGCGTGGCAACCCCTGGGGCCGCCGGGCGCTCATCGGCCTGGCCTGGCTGGCCTTTGCCCTGTTCCTGCTGATGCCGCTGTTCGTGGTCCTGAGCGAGGCGCTGAAGCAGGGCTTCGGCACCTTCCTCGAGGCCATCATCGAGCCCGACGCCCTGGCCGCGCTGAAACTCACGCTGATCGCCGTGGGCATCTCGGTGCCGCTGAACCTGGTGTTCGGCGTGGCCGCCGCCTGGTGCGTGACCAAGTTCGAGTTCCCCGGCAAGAGCATCCTGGTGACGCTGATCGACCTGCCGTTCTCGGTCTCGCCGGTGATCGCCGGCCTGATCTACGTGCTGCTGTTCGGCGCCCAGGGCTACTTCGGGCCGTGGCTCAGCGACCACGACATCCAGATCGTCTTCGCCGTGCCCGGCATCGTCCTGGCCACCATTTTCGTCACCTTCCCCTTTGTCGCCCGCGAACTGATCCCGCTGATGCAGGAACAGGGCACCCAGGAGGAAGAGGCCGCGCGCCTGCTCGGCGCCAACGGCTGGCAGATGTTCTGGCACGTGACCCTGCCGAACATCAAATGGGGCCTGATCTACGGCGTGGTGCTGTGCACCGCGCGGGCGATGGGCGAGTTCGGCGCGGTGTCGGTGGTTTCCGGGCACATCCGCGGCGTCACCAACACCCTGCCGCTGCACGTCGAGATCCTCTACAACGAATACAATCACGTCGCCGCTTTCAGCGTCGCCACCCTGCTGCTGCTGATGGCCCTGGTCATCCTGCTGCTCAAGCAGTGGAGCGAGTCGCGCCTGTCCCGATTGAAAGTCAAAGCTGACGAGGAATAAGCCATGAGTATCGAAATCCGTAACGTCAGCAAGAACTTCAACGCCTTCAAGGCGCTCGACGACATCAACCTGGACATCCACAGCGGCGAGCTGGTGGCCCTGCTCGGCCCCTCCGGCTGCGGCAAGACCACCCTGCTGCGGATCATCGCCGGCCTGGAGACGCCGGACGCCGGCAACATCGTGTTCCACGGCGAGGACGTCTCGCAGCACGACGTGCGCGACCGCAACGTCGGCTTCGTGTTCCAGCACTACGCGCTGTTCCGCCACATGACGGTGTTCGACAACGTCGCCTTCGGCCTGCGCATGAAGGCCAAGAAGGAGCGTCCGAGCGAAACCCGCATCGCCGAGAAGGTCCACGAGCTGCTGAACATGGTGCAGCTGGACTGGCTCGCCGACCGCTACCCGGAACAGCTCTCCGGCGGCCAGCGCCAGCGCATCGCCCTGGCCCGCGCCCTGGCGGTGGAGCCGAAGATCCTGCTGCTGGACGAACCCTTCGGCGCCCTCGACGCCAAGGTGCGCAAGGAGCTGCGCCGCTGGCTGGCGCGCCTGCACGAGGAGATCAACCTCACCTCCGTGTTCGTCACCCACGACCAGGAAGAGGCGATGGAAGTCGCCGACCGCATCGTGGTGATGAACAAGGGCGTGATCGAGCAGATCGGCTCGCCGGGCGAGGTCTACGAGAACCCGGCCAGCGACTTCGTCTACCACTTCCTCGGCGACTCCAACCGCCTGCACCTGGGCAACGACGAGCACCTGCTGTTCCGCCCGCACGAGGTCTCGCTGTCGCGCCAGGCGGTGGAAGCGCACCGCGCGGCGGAAGTCCGCGACATCCGCCCGCTGGGCGCGATCACCCGGGTGACGCTGAAGGTGGACGGCCAGGACGAGCTGATCGAGGCCGAGGTGGTCAAGGACCACGACAGCCTGGTCGGCCTGGCCCGCGGCGAGACGCTGTACTTCAAGCCCAAGGCCTACCAGCAGGTGGCCAATATCTGAGCCACCGCCCGTCGAAGAAGAACCCCGCCACGGCGGGGTTCTTCGTTTGCGGGTATCCTGCCCCGCTCCACCGCCAAGGCAAGGCCCGCCCATGTTCGACTCGCTGCCCGCGCACCTGGACCTGATCGTCCTTACCTTCCTCCTCGCCGGCCTGGTCAAGGGCGTGGTCGGCCTCGGCCTGCCGACGGTGGCGGTCGGCCTGCTCGGGCTGCTGATGCCGCCGATGCAGGCGGCGGCCATCCTGGTGGTGCCCTCCACCGTCACCAACGTCTGGCAACTGGCCGCCGGGCCGCGCTTCCTCGGGCTGCTCAGGCGGATGTGGGGCATGCTCGCCGGCATCGTCGCCGGCACCCTGGCCGTGGGCTGGTGGCTGGGCGGCGAACACTGGGCGGCGGCCACGCCGCTGCTGGGCGTGGCGCTGGTCCTCTATGCGCTGCTCGGGCTGTCGGCGAAGCGCTTCCAGGTGGCGCCGGCACACGAGGCCTGGCTGTCGCCGCTGATCGGCCTGGCCACCGGCGCCGTCACCGCGGTCACCGGCGTCTTCGTGATCCCCGCGGTGCCTTACCTGCAGGCGCTGGGCCTGGAGAAGGACGACCTGGTGCAGGCCCTCGGGCTGTCCTTCACCGTCTCCACCCTGGCCCTGGCGCTCACCCTCGGGCAGCAGGGCTCGCTGTTGCATGCATCGGTGCTGGGAGTGTCGTTGCTGGCGCTGCTGCCGGCATTGGCGGGGATGTACCTGGGGCAGTGGCTGCGCAACCGCATCAGCCCGACGGCCTTTCGCCGGTGCTTCTTCGGGGGGTTGTTGTTGCTTGGTGCGGACCTGGCCCTGCGGGGGCTCTGAGGCCCTGGGGCTCTGGGGGCTTTTCGTAGGAGCGAGCTTGCTCGCGAATGGTGTCTCCCTCTGGCTACGGTGCTTTGGATTGACTCCGCTCCCTCTCCCCAGCCCTCTCCCTGAAGGGAGAGGGGGCCGTTCGGCGTGTGCTGATTTTTCAGCTCTCCCTGACACTACGCATAACGCCTGATACCCCCATGAGGCACGGCCTTCGCGCCGGCACGGACTAGCCCTCCCTTCAGGGAGAGGGGCCGTTCGGCGTGTGCTGATTTTTCAGCTCTCCCTGACACTACGCATAACGCCTAATACCTCCATGAGGCACGGCCTTCACGCCGGCACGGACTAGCCCCCTCTCCCTTCAGGGAGAGGGCTGGGGAGAGGGGCGGTGTTCCGGTTGGTACCGATGTTTCCGGGAGGCACCGTTCGCGAGCAAGCTCGCTCCTACGAAGAAACCCCATCCTCCAACCGCCGCAGCAGGAACGCTTTACTCGACTCGATGATCGCCCGCTGCGTCTCCTCGCTGGCCGTCATCCGCGCCAGCAACAACGCCCCCACGCACTGGGCAAGCATCGCCCAGGCGTCCTCCGCATTCCCCAGTTCCTCCGCCCAGGCCTGCTGCAGCCCGAGCATCGCCGCCTCCACCGTGCCGCGCACCTGCTCGTCGGCGCGGGCGATGTCCGCGCCCAGAGCGGGAATGGCGCAGCCGCCGTCGACGTTCTGCACGTGGGCCAGCGTCAGGTAACGCTGCAGGCAGCGCTCCAGGCGCTCGCGGCCGTGGCTGTCGCCGGCCTTGCCCAGGCGCTCGGCGCTGCGCGTCAGTTCGCGTTCGACGATGGCGGCGAACAGCGCATCCTTGGACGGGAAATGGTTGTAGAAGGCACCGCCGCTCAGCCCCACCGCCTTCATCAGCGCGTCCACACCGACGCTGGCGAAGCCCTCGCGCTTGGCGATGGCGCCGCTGCTCTCCAGCAGGCGCTGGCGGGTTTCTTCCTTGTGGCTGGCTGAGTAGCGCATGGCGTGGGCTCCGGAAACGGCTTGACGGCTGCCGGAAGCATAACATAACGTCCGTTTACCAAACGATCGTTTACCCATACGAACAGAGGAAACGAACATGAGCGCTGCCTCCCCCAACGAAAAGAAAGTGGTGCTGGTGATCGGCGCCGGGGACGCCACCGGCGGCGCCATCGCCCGCCGCTTCGCCCGCGAGGGCTACGTCGCCTGCGTCACCCGCCGCTCGGCGGACAAGCTGCAACCGCTGGTCGACGCCATCCGCGCCGAGGGCGGCGAGGCCCACGGCTTCGCCTCGGACGCGCGCAAGGAGGAGCAGGTGGCGGAACTGGTGGAGACCATCGAGCGCGACATCGGCCCCATCGAGGCCTTCGTCTTCAACATCGGCGCCAACGTGCCCTGCAGCATCCTCGACGAGACCGCGCGCAAGTACTTCAAGATCTGGGAAATGGCCTGCTTCTCCGGCTTCCTCACCGGCCAGGCGGTGGCCCGGCGCATGGTCGCGCGCCAGCGTGGCACCCTGCTCTTCACCGGCGCCACCGCCGGCCTGCGCGGCGCCGCCGGGTTCGCCGCCTTCGCCGGGGCCAAGCACGGCATCCGCGCCCTGGCCCAGAGCATGGCCCGCGAGCTGGGGCCCATGGGCCTGCACGTGGCCCACGTGGTGGTGGATGGCGCCATCGACACTGAGTTCATCCGCGACAACTTCCCGGAGAAGTACGCGCAGAAAGACCAGGACGGCATCCTCGACCCCGAGCACATCGCCGACAACTACTGGTACCTGCACAGCCAGCCGCGCGACGCCTGGACCTTCGAGCTGGACCTGCGGCCCTGGATGGAACGCTGGTAATCCACAACGACAACAAAGAGGGATCACCCATGAGCAAAAGCGTCGAGTTCTACTTCGACTTCGGCAGCCCCACCTCCTACCTGGCCTACACCCAGCTGCCGGGCATCTGTGCCGCGGCAGGCGCCGAGCTGGTCTACCGCCCGGTGCTGCTGGGCGGGGTGTTCCAGGCCACCGGCAACGCCTCGCCGATCGCCGTCCCGGCCAAGGGCCGCTACACCCTGATCGACATGCAGCGCTTCGCCCGCCGCTACGGCGTGCCGCTGAAGATGAACCCGCACTTCCCGATCAACACCCTGCTGCTGATGCGCGCCGCCACCGGCGTGCAGCTGCGCCAGCCGGAACGCTTCGAGGCGCTGTTGGCCTGCGTGTTCAAGGGCATGTGGGTGGACGCCCTGAACCTGGGCGACGCGGCGGTGCTGGGCCCGCTGCTGGCCGAGGCCGGCTTCGATCCACAGGCGCTGCTGGCGCTGGCGGCGGAGCAGGAAGTGAAGGACGCGCTCAAGGCCAACACCGAGGCGGCCATCAAGCGCGGCATGTTCGGCGCGCCGACCCTGTTCGTCGGCGAGGAGATGTTCTTCGGCCAGGACCGCCTGGACTTCGTCCGCGAGGCGCTGGCCTGAAGCGAAGGGCGGCCCCGCAAGGCCGCCCCTCGGGCCTCACAGGGTATGCAGCGCGGCGGAGCGGCGCAGGCCGAAGAACTCAAGCTCGGCCAGCACCCCGACCACCAGCGCCTGGCCGATGACGAAGGCGCAGCCCAGCACGGTCGGCTGCACCCAGCCGCTGGCCAGCAGGCCCAGGCTTTCCACCACCCACAGCAGGTTGACGGCGATCACCGCCCAGACGCCGGCGCGCGGCAGCACCTCGCAATTGGCCATCCAGGCCAGCACCAGGGCGAGGGGCAGCAGCAGGATGCCGGCCACCATCAGCAGTACCACGGGCAAGCCGAGCAGGCCGCTCAGCGGGTTGGCGGCCAGCGCCAGCAGCAGGCCGGTGGCGCCGCCGGCGAGGGCGTCGAGTTGCAGGGAACGGCGGAGCAGCGGGGACGGTTGCAGCAGAGTCATGGCGAATCCTCCTGAACGAAGCGCCGCCGGTCCGCGGCGCCTGGCCGAAGAATCCGCCGCGGCGGGCACAGCGTCGATTACCTGCCAGGTAATGGCCGGGCCCCGGACGGAGGTCTATCGTTCGTTCCCATGGACAGCCAAACCCTCCCCGTCGGCGCCCTGCTGCGCCAATGGCGCCAGCGCCGCCGCCTCAGCCAGCTCGACCTGGCCTGCGACGCGGACATCTCCACGCGCCACCTGAGCTTCGTCGAGACCGGCCGCGCCCTGCCCAGCCGCGAGATGCTCCTGCACCTGGCCGAACAGCTGGACATCCCGCTGCGCGAGCGCAACCGCCTGCTCGGCGCCGCCGGTTACGCGCCTGTGTATTCCGAGCGGGCGCTGGACGACCCGGCGCTGACCGTGGCGCGGCAGGCCATCGACCAGTTGCTCAAGGCCCACGAACCGAACCCGGCGATGGTGGTGGACCGCCACTGGAACCTGCTGGCCTCCAACCACGCGGTGAGCGTCTTCCTCATCGGCGTGGCCCCCGAGCTGCTCGCCGCGCCCTGCAACGTGCTGCGCATGAGCCTGCACCCGCGCGGCCTGGCGCCGAACATTCTCAACCTGGGGCCATGGAAGGCGCACGTGATGGCGCGCCTGCAGCGGGACATCGACGCCAGCGGCGACCCGCAGTTGCAGGCCCTGCGCGACGAACTCGCGCTCTACCCGGCGCCGCCCCACGAAGAGCAGGCCAGCGGCGACATGGTGCTGATACCGGTGCAACTGAACACCGAGCTGGGCGTGCTCAGCCTGATCGGCACCATCACGGTGTTCGGCACGCCGGTGGACGTGACGCTCTCGGAACTGGCGCTGGAGACCTTCTTCCCCGCCGATGCGCGCAGCGCGGAAATCCTGCGCCGGCTCACCGGCGCGGGCTAGGGGAGATCAGGCAGCCGCCTTGCGCTCGCGGATGCAGGTCGGCCCGGCGCGCTCTTCCACGGCGCGGCGCACCTCGTCGCGCAGGCCGAGCAGGAAGGCCGCCTCGGCGGCGACGAACAGCGGGCCGACCACCAGCCCCACCAGGTCGTCGACGAAGGCCGGCTTGCGCCCCTCGTACCAGTGGCCGACGAACTGGATGACCCAGCCCACCACGAACAGGCCGATGCCCCAGGCCAGCCAACTGGCGGTGGAGCCCGCGGCCAGCACCGCGCCGGCCCACAGCGACAGCGCCAGGAGCACGCCCATGAGCAGGCCGAAGCGCAGGTCCAGGCGCAGGTAGAACGCCAGCGCGGCCAGCGCCAGCAGGGTCGCCGGGGCCAGCAACAGGCCGCCGGCCTCAAGACCCGGGCGCGACAGCAGCACGGCGATGGACAGGACGATCATCGGGATGCCGATGAAGTGGCTGAGGATGTTGCGGCGGTCGCGGTGGTAGGCCGCGTACTGCGCCAAGTGATCGACGAGTGTTTTCATTGTTCTGTCGTTCTCGGGCAAGGTACTGGCATCATGGCTTGGACTGCCGTACCACTCTGTCAACTAGCCGACAAAGCCCATGCCCGACACCGCCGACTGCCTGCAACGCATCGCCTCCGGCCGCTGGTTCCAGCACCTGCCCGCCGAACTGCGCGAAGCCCTCGGCCAGGCCGCCATCGTCCGCCGCCTGCCCGCCGGGCAGCGCCTGTTCGCCCGCGGCGACGCGCCCTGCGGGCTGTATTGCGTGGTCGAAGGCAGGATGCGCGTCGGCGCGGTGGGCGCCAGCGGCAAGGAGGCGCTGCTGGCCCTGGTGGAAGCGCCCAACTGGTTCGGCGAGATCTGCCTGTTCGACGGCCAGCCGCGCACCCACGACGCCTACGCCGAAGGCCCCACCACCCTGCTGCAGGTGCCGCTGCCGGCGCTGCACGCGCTGCTCGCCGAAAAGCCGCAGTACTGGCGCGACTTCGCCCTGCTGATGAGCCACAAGCTGCGCCTGGCCTTCACCGTGCTGGAGGAACAGGCCCTGCTGCCGGCCGCCCAGCGCCTGGCGCGGCGCCTGCTGATGCTGGCCGCCAGCTACGGCGAGGCGCAGGCCAGCCAGCGCGAACTGCACCTGCCCCAGGAACAGCTGGCGGCCATGCTCGGGCTGTCGCGGCAGACCACCAACCACCTGCTCAAGGAGCTGGAAGCCCGCGGCGTGCTGCGCCTGAGCTACGCCGGCATCGAGATTCTCGACGCCCACGGCCTGCGTCTGGCCGCGGGCGAGGAAGCATGATGGCGTCGGCGAATCACTCTTTCGATCGGTTGCAACGGCCGGCGCAGGCGCTAGCCTTTGCTGGCCCGGAGCATCGGGCGGGGCGCCAGGGGGAGCGCGCCCCGGTACGGTGACCCCTCGCAGGTAACCGGCCGGCCAGGCAAGGCCGGCGCCGTTCGCGAAACCACCCACGCCCGCCAAGGCGTGGCCAGGCGGCCAACAAGAACAACAGGGAAACTCCCGCCATGAACCGCAAATACCTCCTGCAGTACCTGTTCGTCTGTATTCTCACCCTCCTCGCCCTGCCCGCCCGGGCCAACCTGCCCAGCGACGAGCAACAGCTGCAGGCCATGCAGGTCGACGCCTGCCGGGCCCTGGGCAGCCTGATGCTGTTGCGCGGCGAAGGCTTCCAGGAGAACCACGCCAACCAGTTGAAGGCCGACCTGGCCGCCCTGGACGCGGCGGTCAAAAGCTACGCCAAGGCCGACGACGGCCTGCGCAAGGCCCACCAGGCGCTGCTCGCGCAGATCCAGGCCGGCACCACCTACGGCCCCAAGGAAGAGGACCTGCCCTGGACCTACCTGCCGGACCTGAGCCGCGCCCTGCGCGACTTCCTCGGCCAGGTCGAGCGCTTCGTGCCGCCGTCCGCGGCCGACGAGCTGCCGCTGTGGCAGGTGCCGGTACGCATCGAATACCTTTCCGTGCAGTACCTGGCGCGTTCCTACCTGGGCGTGCTGGAGATCGCCCGCGAGGCGCCGCAGAGCTACCTCGGCCAGGACGAGAAGACGCTGCTGCCGCTGATCAGCCGCAGCCTCTCGCGCCTGCCGCCGGGCGCGGCGAGCGGCAAGCTGCAGATGCGCTGGAACTACCTGGAAACCGCCCTGGGCGACATGAACAGCAAGAGCAACGCGCTGGTCAGCGCCTCCGGCCGGCCCTGGGCGCCGATCATCGTCGAACGCCACGCCCGCGAGCTGGCCGGCCAGCTCATGCAGCTCAGCCAGGCGCAGTGAGGCGGGCCCGGCGGCCCCTCAGGCCGCCGGTGCGCTCTCGCTGGCCTCGACCTGGCGCGGCAGCGGCGGCGTGGCATGCGGGCGCGCCAGCTCGTCGCGGTCCAGCTGGTCCGCCCGCCCCACCAGCAGCGGGTCGGGGGCGTGGGCGATGGCCAGGTCCTTGCCGGGGTAGTCCAGCGTGTGCAGGAAGTGGCGCAGGCAGTTCAGCCGCGCGCGCTTCTTGTCGTCGGACTTGACCACCACCCAGGGCGCGTCGGCGGTGTCGGTGTGGAAGAACATCGCCTCCTTGGCCTGGGTGTAGTCGTCCCAGCGGTCCAGCGACTGGATGTCGATGGGCGACAGCTTCCAGTGCTTGAGCGGGTCGTCGCGGCGCGACACGAAGCGCCGCAGCTGCTCCTCGCGGCTGACCGAGAACCAGTACTTGAACAGCTGGATGCCGTTGCGCACCAGCATGCGCTCCAGTTCCGGGGTCTGCTGCATGAACTCCAGGTACTGGCGCGGCGTGCAGAAACCCATCACCCGTTCGACGCCGGCGCGGTTGTACCAAGAGCGGTCGAAGAAGACCATTTCGCCCGCGGTGGGCAGGTGCTGGACGTAGCGCTGGAAGTACCACTGGCCGCTTTCCGCGTCGCTGGGCTTCTCCAGGGCGACCACTCGCGCGCCACGCGGGTTCAGGTGCTCCATGAAGCGCTTGATGGTGCCGCCCTTGCCGGCGGCGTCGCGACCCTCGAAGAGCACCACGATGCGCTGCCCGGTTTCCTTCACCCAGCTCTGCACCTTCAGCAGCTCCACCTGCAGCTGCGCCTTGAGCGCCTCGTATTCCTTGCGCTGCAGGCGTTTGCGGTAGGGGTAGGACGAAGGCAGGCCGGCGGAGCCGGAATCCTCGTTGCTGCCGCGCGGCGCCATGGCCACGGTCAGGGCGACCGGGCCGTGGCTTTGGGCGCGGATTTCCTCGCCGCCGCGGGTCGGCGTCGGGGCCTCCAGGGCCGCGAGGACGGGCGGGTTCTTGGCATCGGGCTGCGGCATGGTCTCCTCCTGTGAGACATGGGGGCTCGGGCGAGCGATTCCCCCACTCTGCTAGCCGCCGGGTGCGGCGATCTTGATCGATATCAAGGCCGCGCGCCCCGGCGGCGCTACAGCCAGCCGCGGAACTTGAACCAGAGGTAGGGGATGATCGCCGAGACCACCATGGCCACCAGCGCCAGCGGGTAGCCGCTGGCCCAGGCCAGTTCCGGCATGTGCTGGAAGTTCATGCCGTACACGGTGCCCACCAGGGTCGGCGGCAGGAACAGCACGGCGGCGATGGAGAACACCTTGATGATGCTGTTCTGCTCGATGTTGATCAGGCCCAGGGTGGCATCGAGCAGGAAGGTGATCTCGCCGGACATCTTCGACTGGTACTCGCCCAGCGAACGCACGTCGCGCTCCACCGACTTCATGCCCAGGCGCGCTTCCTCGCTGATCCAGGCGTTGCCATTGCCGCTCTGGCGGAAATAGGCCAGCGGCCGGCTGACGCTGAGCAGGCTTTCATTGAGCTTGGACAGCAGCGAGTTGGTGCGCCCCAACTGCTTGACGATCTGCTGCAGGTCGGTCTTGGGCACGCGGGAGCGGGGCAGCTCGCCGTGGTCGGTGAAGATGTCCCGCGACAGCGTGTCCAACTGGCCCTGCACCGACTCCAGCACGTCGGCGATGCGGTCCACCACCGCGTCCATCAGGTTGACGAACAGCAGGTCGCTGGCGCCCTTGCAGCCGCTGCGCTGCACCCGCGTCTCGAAGGTGCGGAACGACAGCACGTCGGCGTAGCGCACCGTCACCAGCCACTGCGGGGTGAGCACGCAGGTGACCTCGGCGGTGTTCGGCCGGTGCTCGCGGATGCCGCTGACCACCGAGGTGGTCATGTACAGCGCGCCCTTGCTCTCGTAGAAGCGCGAGGAATCCTCGATCTCGGCCATTTCCTCGCGGGTCGGCACGTCCACTTCGATGAAGGACTCCAGCAGGCGCTCCTCCTCTTCCGTGGGGTGCAGCAGGTCGATCCACAGCGTGCCCGCCGGCATGGCCGCGCCGACTTCGCCGGTGTGGCGCTGCAAGCGGTCGCCGTCGAGGGTGTAATAGGTGATCATGTCGCATCCGCGTCCTTCTGCGGCCATCCAGGTCTGCGCAGGTTGGACAACTTCCCCCGGCTGCACAAGCCCGCACGGAGCCACCCGGCATGAGCGACATCGACGACGGCGAAGAATCCTTCGCGGCAGAAACCCTGATCCAGGCCATCGAGAACCAGATCGAAAGCGGCGAGCCGGCGGCGGCCCGCGCAGTGCTCAACAAGCTGACCCTGGTCGGCTACGAGCGCGAGGAGGCCCTGGAAATGATGGCCATGGTGCTGGCCCACGAGATCCAGGCGATGCTCGCCGAGGACCGCGCCTTCGATGGCGCCTGGTACGAGCAGGCCCTGCGCGCATTGCCGCAGCTGCCCGGCGAGGAATGAGCTTGCCGAGCGCGGGGTGGCTGTGGCTAAACTGGGGCCACATCGCCACCGAGGAGTCGCCATGGCCTTCACCCAAGAGCTGGTAGCGGAACTGGAATTGCTTGCCCTGTTCGATCTCGAGAACACCCAGGCAGGCCTGAAGATCCACCATGACGCGGCCCCGACGGCCGTCGCAGCGGCCGGGCGGTTGCACGCCAAGGGCCTGATCGACCAGCCCGACGGCGGCTACCTGACCAGCCTGGGGCTGGACGCCGCCGAACACGCCCAGGTGCTGCTGAACATCCTCAAGCCCTGAACCCCGCGGCCGCCATCCATCGGCGGCCCGCCCCATTTCCTTAAGGACAGCCCCGCCGCGGTCGATATACAGTGCAGTCCATGCGGTAATGGCACTCAGCCATGACCGCCCGATAGCTGACCGCGGCAGGCCATGACCTTCACCCACGAGATTCGTCCGGACATCGACGACGGCATCGACCGCAAGGTCCTGGCGCGCCTGCGCAAGCGCTTCCTGGCGATCAACCAGGGGCGCCTGGAGCGCGCCACGGCCGCGCTGTCGAGCCGCCAGCAACTGGTGCTACGCCTGCTGCCGCTGCTGCTGGACGTCAACCACCCGCTGCTCCCCGGCTACGTCTCCGGCGCCACCCCGGCGGGGCTGTGCGGCTTCGTTCCCGACGACGAGCTGCTGGCCGAGGCCCAGCGCCTGACCCGCTCGTTCAGCTACAAGCCGCGCCGCGGCGAGGTCGACCTGCCGATCCACGGGCTGTTCCTGATGGGCAGCCTGGGCACGGTGGCCCAGGAGGAGCGGAGCGACCTCGACCTGTGGGTCTGCCACGCCCCGGGGCTCGCGCCCGGCGCGGTGGCCGAGCTGCAGCGCAAGTGCGAGCTGCTGGAGCACTGGGCCGCGAGCCAGGGCGCCGAGGTGCACTGCTTCCTCATCGACCCGCGCGGCTTCGTCAGCGGCGCGCGCAACGCCCGGCTGACCTCCGACGACTGCGGCACCAGCCAGCACTACCTGCTGCTCGACGAGTTCTACCGCACCGCCATCTGGCTCGGCGGGCGCACGCCGCTGTGGTGGCTGGTGCCGGAATACGAGGAAGGCCGCTATCGCGACTACGTCGAGCAACTGCTGAGCAAGCGCTTCATCCGCCACGAGGAAGTCCTCGACCTCGGCCACCTGGCGCACATCCCGCCCGGCGAGTTCGTCGGCTCGGGCATGTGGCAGTTGTTCAAGGGCATCACCTCGCCCTACAAGGCGGTGCTCAAGCTGCTGCTCAGCGAGGTCTACGCCAGCGAGCACCCGCAGGTCGCCTGCCTGGCCCTGCGCTTCAAGGCCGAGGTCTACGCCGGGCGCCTGGAACTGGACGAGCTGGACCCGTACATCCTGCTTTACCGGCGCCTGGAGCAATACCTGATCGCGCGCGGCGAGCAGGAGCGCCTGGAGCTGGTGCGCCGCTGCCTGTACCTGAAGGTCGGCAAGAAACTCAGCCGCCGCCCGCAGCAGGGCCGCAAGAGCTGGCAGCGCCTGCTGATGGAGCGCCTGACCGGCGCCTGGGGCTGGGACGGGCGCGTGCTCGGCCTGCTCGACTCGCGCAGCCAGTGGAAGGTGCGCCAGGTCACCCTGGAGCGCCGCGCCCTGGTCAACGAGCTGACCTACAGCTACCGCTTCCTCTCGCGCTTCGCCCGCCAGCAGCAGGCCGCCAGCGACATCGACCCGCGCGACCTGGGCGTGCTCGGCCGGCGCCTGTACGCCGCCTTCGAACGCAAGGCCGGCAAGGTCGAGCACATCAACCCGGGCATCGCCCCGGACCTGGGCGAAGACCTCCTCACCCTCGCCCGCCTGCCCGCCGGCAACGCCGCCGAGGGCGGTTCCTGGGCGCTGTTCCCGGGCAACCTGACCGGCGCCGAGCTGGCCGACTACGCGCCGCTCAAGCGCGCCCGCGAGCTGATCGAGCTGCTGGCCTGGAGCCACCGCAACGGCGTGATCGATGGCGGCACCCGGTTGTCGCTGCAGCCCGGCGACAGCGACCTGAGCGAACACGAGCTGGGCAACCTGCTGCTCGGCCTGCAGCAGGCCATGCCCATGCCCCTGGAGGAAGTGGCCGAAAGCGCCCTGCTGCGCCCCAGCGCCCCGGCCAGCGTGCTGATCCTGGTGAACGTCGGCCTCGACCCGCTGCGCCAGCACAGCCAGGCCAACCTGCACATGACCAGCGGGCGCACCGATTCGCTGGGCTACTCCGGCATGCGCGACAACCTGGTGCTGAGCCTCGACCAGGTCACCCTGAACAGCTGGAACGAACTGCTGGTCAGCCGCTACGCCGGCCCCAGCGCGCTGCTCGACTGCCTGCGCGACTACCTCAACGCCCTGCCCGCCGACGCCGCGCCGCCGCGCCTGCTGGTGCGCTGCTTCTGCCGCAACCGCGCGGCGGCCATCGCCCAGCGCGTCGAGGAACTGTTCCAGGACGCCTACGCCCAACTGGCCAGCGGCAACGGCGGGCGCTACCTGCTGCAGATCCGCCAGCAGTACCACCTGCTGCGCCTGCAGCCGGGCCAGGTCAGCCACCAGAGCCTGGCCGACCTGCCGGCCCTGCTCGAACACCTGGGCGAACGCCAGGGCGCCTACAGCCCGCTACACCTGGACCGCCACGCCCTGGAAGGCGAGGACCTGGCGCTGCTGCTGCCGCTCGGCCGCCCCGGCTGCCTGCAGGTGTTCTACCGCCTGGACGAAGGCCAGGCCACGCTCTACCTGCTGGACGAACGCAACTCCCTGTGGCACGGCCGCCAGGCCTGCGACGACGAGCAGACGCTGCTGGTGCCGCTGCAGCGTTTCCTCCAGGCCATGCTCTACCGGCGCAGCGCGCAGCTGCCGCTGGGCGAGGCGCAGCCGGTACAGGAAATCATTTATTACGAATTGCTACCGGCCGGCCGCGGACGGGCCCGCCGGGTGGAACGCCGCAGCGTGCCGCCGAGTGCGCAGGAGCGCCCCTACTACAACGTCCAGGCGATCGTCGAGCCGGGGGCCGGGCAGCGTTCGCGCATCACCCTGTACTGCAACCACCGCGAGTTTTCCGAACTGGAGTACGGCGCCGGGCTGTTCCAGGCCGTGGCCCGGCACATCCTCGCCCAGCGCCGTGGGCAGGAGCGCTATCCCTGCTACATCACCGACCTGGACCTGTCGGCGGTGGCCGCCGAATCGGCGCTGCAGAGCATCCATTACCTGCGCTACAAGCAGCGCCTGGAGAGCGCGCTGAACCAGGCCCTGGCCGAGGCCTGAACCCGGTCCGGACGGTGCGCAGCAGATCGTGACGGGCGTTCAGCGGTTGTAGTCGCCGGCGGCTTCTGGCTGATAAGTGATGTCCAGCAGGCTCAGCTTGAGGGTCTTGCCGCCCGGGGCCGGCCAGTCGATGCTCTGGCCGACGGTCAGGCCCAGCAGCGCGGTGCCCACCGGCGCGAGGATGGACACCTTGCCTTCGCCGCCGGCGTCCTCCGGGTAGACCAGGGTCAGCAGGTACTCCTTGCCGCTGCTTTCCTCGCGGCAGCGCACGGTGGAGTTCATGGTCACCACGCCCGGCGGCACCTCGTCGTGGCCGACCACGTTGGCGCGGGACAGCTCGGCTTCCAGCGCTTCGGCGGCGGGGCCGTACTCTTCCAGGCTGTCGAGCAAGCGCTCCAGACGTTGCAGGTCGAGACGGGTAACGGTGATGGACGGTGCGGTGGTCATGATGGCCGGCAGACTCCTTGGCAGTGGATCGAAAAAAGAAAAACCCCGCCCAAGGCGGGGTTTTCAGCGGACACTAACACAGTACCGCGAATAAGCAAGACCACCCGGTCAGGGGCCCGGCCACAGCGGCTTGCGGCGTGCCAGGGCGGCCTCGACTATCTGCCGCCGGCGCGCGCCGTCGGCCTCGTTCCATTCGAGAATCTCCGCCAGGCTGCGCCCGCAGCCCAGGCAGACGTCACCCTCGTCCAGGCAGCAGCGCCGGCAGCAGGGCGAGGGGACCGGCGCTTCAGAGGCCGGGGAACTCGACATCCTCGCCCGCCTGCTCGAGGGTCGCCCGGTTGAGCAGCGCGCCCAGCGGCTCGCGGGTGCTGTCGCTCAACCACAGGCTGCCGGACTCGTCGTAGTCGAAGTGGAAACCGCCGGAGCGCGCCGCCACCCACAGCTGGCGCAGCGCCGGCTGGCGGCTGAGGATCAGCTGGCTGCCGTTCTCGAAGCGCACGGTCAGCACGCCGCCGGAATTCTCCAGGTCCACATCCAGGTCACTGTCATCGAAGGCGTCTTCCACCGTGGTCTGCACCTCGTCGACGAGGTCGTGGAAACGGGCTTCGCTCATGCTGCTCATGCATTGTCCTCAGGAATCTGCCAAAGGCTGCAGTGTACGCCGGTATTGCCCGAGACTCTGCCCCGTCCAGCGGCGGAAGGCCCGCGCCAGCGAGCCGGTCTCGCTGAAGCCGACCAGGCTGGCGACGTCGGCCAGCTCCAGCGCCGGGTCGCGCAGGTGGTGCAGCACCAGTTGCTGGCGCGTCTCGTCCACCAGGCGGCTGAACGACAGGCCGCTGTCGCGCAGGCGGCGCTGCAGGGTGCGCGGGCTCAGGGCCAGCTCGCCAGCCAGGGCCTCCAGGTCCACGGCCTGCTCCGGCAGGCGCTCGGCCAGGCACTGGCGGGCCCGTTCGAGCACGCCCTCGCCGCGGCGGATGCTCTCCAGCAGGCGCCCGGCGTAGGCGTCGAGGGTGCGCTGGATCTGGCTGTCGGCCTGGCCCAGGGGCAGCGCCAGCAGGCGCCGGGGGAAGACCAGGGCGTTGTCCGCCTGGCCGAACAGCACCGGGCAGCGGAAGATGCGCCGGTGCTCGGTGGTGTCGGCCGGCGCCGGGTGGCGGAAGCGCACTTCCACCGGCGCCTGCTCCAGGCCGCTGATCCAGTGGCCGAAGCGTAGCCAGCAGGCCAGGGTCTCTTCCGCCAGTTGGCGCTGCTGGCGTGGCAGCAAAGGCTCCCAGCTGTGCCGCACCAGCGGCTCGTGGCCGGCGCGCGGCGGCTCGTCGGCCAGCTCGACGCGGCCCAGGCTGCCCACCAGCTCGGCGTAGCGCGCCTGGCGGTGCAGGGCGTCGCCGAGGGTCGCGCAGCTCATCAGCAGGTAGCCGAGCACGCCGAAGTGGCCGGGGCGCACGGCCTCGCCCAGGTGCAGGCCGAGGTCGGCGTCGCCGCTCAGCGCCAGGCCCAGCTCCAGCAGGTCGACATAGACGCTGGCGGCGATGCGCGCCTCGCGCTGGTCGAGGATCGACGGCTCGAGCTGGACGCCGGCCAGCAGCCGCTGCGGCGCGACGCCGCGACGCTCGAGGTGGTCCACCAGGCCCTGCACGTAGGCGATGGAAATGGAACCGGCGAGTGGGACGGGGGCTTGCATGGATCCTCCGTTTTTTCTGTCAGATCCTAGGGGCTGGCGGGGGCTGATCGCAAACCGCGTTGCTGCGAGCGGCCCCCGCCAGCCCCTTTGGAAGCCCCGCCGGGCGGGAGTCCGCTTGCATAGGCAAGGCGCCGGGGGGCCGGTATACTCCGGTCCAATTACGCTTTGATCACAAGGATTCCGCCATGAAGCGACTGCTTCTTCCCTTCGTCGCGCTCGCCGTGCTCAGCGCCGCGCTCGCCGGCTGCGGCCAGAAAGGCCCGCTGTACCTGCCGGACGACCAGCAAGCCCAAAGCAAGCACAGCAAGGACCGCTACGGTCTGTAAGGGAGCAGCACATGGAGGCATTCAACGTCCGTGACGGGCAACTGTTCGCGGAAGGCGTGGCGTTGTCGGCGCTGGCCGAGCGCTTCGGCACGCCCACCTACGTCTACTCGCGCGCTCACATCGAGCAGCAGTTCCGTTCCTATACCGACGCCCTGCAAGGCCTGCCGCACCTGGTCTGCTTCGCGGTCAAGGCCAACTCCAACCTGGCCGTGCTGAACGTCCTGGCGCGCCTGGGCTCGGGCTTCGACATCGTCTCGCGCGGCGAGCTGGAACGTGTGCTGGCCGCCGGCGGCGACCCGGCCAAGGTGGTGTTCTCCGGCGTCGGCAAGAGCCGCGACGACATGCGCCGCGCCCTGCAAGTGGGCGTGCACTGCTTCAACGTCGAATCCGCCGTGGAGCTGGAACGCCTGCAGGAAGTGGCCGCGGAACTGGGTGTGAAGGCGCCGGTGTCGCTGCGGGTGAACCCGGACGTGGACGCCCAGACCCACCCCTACATCTCCACCGGGCTGAAAGAGAACAAGTTCGGCATCGACATCGACGAGGCCGAGGCCATCTACGCCCGCGCCGCCGAGCTGCCGAACCTGGAAGTGAAAGGCGTGGACTGCCACATCGGCTCGCAGCTGACCCAGCTGGAGCCCTTCCTCGATGCCCTCGACCGCCTGCTGGCGCTGGTCGACCGCCTGGCCGCGCGCGGCATCCTGATCCGCCACCTGGACCTGGGCGGCGGCCTCGGCGTGCGCTACCGCGACGAAACCCCGCCGCCGGCCAGCGACTACATCCGCGCCATCCGCGAGCGCCTGGGCAGCCGCCAGCTGACCCTGGTGTTCGAGCCGGGCCGCTACATCGTGGCCAACGCCGGCCTGCTGCTGACCTGCGTGGAGTACCTCAAGCACACCGCGCACAAGGACTTCGCCATCATCGACGCGGCGATGAACGACCTGATCCGCCCGGCGCTGTACCAGGCCTGGATGGAGGTCACCCCGGTCGTCGCGCGCGCGGGCCAGAAACGTACCTACGACCTGGTCGGCCCCATCTGCGAGACCGGCGACTTCCTCGCCAAGGGCCGCGAGCTGGCCCTGGAAGAAGGCGACCTGCTGGCGATCCGCTCGGCCGGCGCCTATGGTTTCGTCATGAGTTCCAACTACAACACCCGCGGCCGCGCCGCCGAGGTGCTGGTGGATGGCGAGCGGGCCTTCGAGGTGCGCCGCCGCGAGACCGTCCAGGAGCTTTACGCCGGCGAAAGCCTGCTGCCGGAGTGAGGCCGAAACCATGCTACTGCGCTTCACCAAGATGCACGGGCTGGGCAATGACTTCATGGTCCTCGACCTGGTCAGCCAGCACGCCCACGTGCTGCCCCGCCACGTCAAGAGCTGGGGCGACCGCAACACCGGCGTCGGCTTCGACCAGTTGCTGATCGTCGAGCCGCCGGGCAGCCCCGAGGTCGACTTCCGCTACCGCATCTTCAACGCCGACGGCAGCGAAGTGGAACAGTGCGGCAACGGCGCGCGCTGCTTCGCCCGCTTCGTGCTGGACAAGCGCCTGACCATGAAGAAGACCATCCGCGTCGAGACCAAGGGCGGCATCATCGAGCTCAGCGTCGCCAACGACGGCCAGGTCACCGTGGACATGGGCGCGCCGCGCCTGGCGCCGGAACAGGTGCCCTTCGTCGCCGACGCCGAAGCCACCAGCTACGCCGTGGAAGTCGACGGGCAGACCGTCGAGCTGGCCGCCGTCTCCATGGGCAACCCCCATGGCGTGCTGCGGGTGGACGACGTCGACAGCGCCCCGGTGCGCACCCTCGGCCCGAAACTGGAAGTGCACCCGCGCTTCCCGGCCAAGGCCAACATCGGCTTCCTCCAGGTGCTCGACGCCAACCATGCGCGCCTGCGCGTGTGGGAGCGCGGCGTCGGCGAGACCCTGGCCTGCGGCACCGGCGCCTGCGCCGCCGCGGTGGCCGGCATCCGCCAGGGCTGGCTGCGCTCGCCGGTGCAGATCGACCTGCCGGGCGGCCGCCTGAACATCGAGTGGGCAGGCCCCGGCCAGCCGGTTATGATGACCGGGCCCGCCGTGCGGGTGTACGAAGGCCAGGTCCGCCTGTAACCCGAGACGCCAAGCCGAGACGCCCATGACCGAGAACAGCCCGGAACACCGCCCGCCGCTGGATGCCGAACAGGTCGCCGAGTACCTGCGCGAGCATCCCGAATTCTTCGTCGAGCACGACGAGCTGATCCCGGAGATGCGCATCCCCCACGAGAGTGGCAACGCCGTCTCGCTGGTGGAACGCCAGGTGCGCCTGCTGCGCGAGCGCAACATCGAGATGCGCCATCGCCTGGCGCAGCTGATGGACGTGGCCCGCGACAACGACCGGCTGTTCGACAAGACCCGCCGCCTGGTGCTCGATCTGCTCGACGCCACCAGCCTGGAGGACGTGGTCAGCACCGTGGAAGACAGCCTGCGCCACGAGTTCCAGGTGCCCTACGTCAGCCTGATCCTGTTCAGCGACAACAACCTGCCGGTGGGCCGCTCGGTGAGCAGCGCCGAGGCGCACCAGGCCATCGGCGGGCTGCTTTCCGGCGGCAAGACCGTATGCGGCGTGCTGCGCCCCCATGAGCTGGCCTTCCTGTTCGGCGAAACCGAACGCGACGGCGTCGGCTCGGCGGCAGTGGTCTCGCTGACCTTCCAGGGCCTGCACGGCGTGCTCGCCATCGGCAGCCCGGATCCGCAGCACTACAAGAGCTCCCTCGGCACCCTGTTCCTCGGCTACGTGGCCGAGGTCCTGGCCCGCGTCCTGCCGCGCTTCTCCACGCCGCTGCGGTCGGTACGCTAGCCAGGCAGCGGCAAGCCTCGAGTTGCAAGCCGCAAGCAAGGCAACGCGGTGGAAGCCGGGCTTTTCACTTGGAGCTTGAAGCTTGAAGCTTGTAGCTGACCTCGATGCCTTCCTCGAACACCTGCGCAGCGAGCGCCAGGTGTCCGCGCATACCCTCGCCGGCTACCGGCGCGACCTGCTCAAGGTCGTCGCGCTGTGCGAGAACAACGGCATCGCCGATTGGGCCGACCTGCAGGTGCGCGAGCTGCGCGCGCAGGTCGCCCGCCTGCACGCCCAGGGCCTGGCCAGCCGCAGCCTGGCGCGGCTGCTCTCGGCGGTGCGCGGGCTCTACCAGTACCTGATCCGCGAGGGCCGCTGCCGGCACAACCCCGCCGACGGCCTGGCCGCGCCCAAGGCCGCGCGCAAGCTGCCGCGCACCCTCGACGCCGACCGCGCCGGGCAACTGCTCGACGGCGCCCTGGAGGACGACTTCATCGCCCGCCGCGACCAGGCCATGCTGGAGCTGTTCTATTCCTCCGGCCTGCGCCTGTCCGAGCTGGTCGGCCTGGACCTCGACGGCCTGGACCTGTCCGCCGGCCTGGTGCGGGTACTCGGCAAGGGCAACAAGGTCCGCGAACTGCCGGTGGGGCGCGCCGCGCGCAAGGCCATCGAGGACTGGCTGCCGCTGCGCGAGATGGTCCGCCCGGCCGACCGCGCGCTGTTCGTCGGCCACAGCGGCAAGCGCCTGACGCCACGCGCCGTGCAGCTGCGGGTGCGCCAGGCCGGTGTGCGCGAGCTGGGCCAGCACCTGCACCCGCACATGCTGCGGCATTCCTTCGCCAGCCATATCCTGGAATCCTCCCAGGACCTGCGCGCGGTGCAGGAACTGCTCGGCCACGCCGACATCGCCACCACGCAGATCTACACCCACCTGGACTTCCAGCACCTTTCCAAGGTCTACGACAATGCCCACCCGCGGGCCAGGCGCGTCAAACGCGATACCGATACAGGAGCCGAGGAATGAGCATCCGGCTGGTCACCTTCGACCTCGACGACACCCTCTGGGACGTCGCCCCGGTGATGAACAGCGCCGAGGCCACCCTGCGCGAATGGCTGGCGGCGAACGCCGCGCAACTGGGCCCGGTGCCCATCGAGCACCTGTGGGCGATCCGCGCGCGGCTGATGCAGCAGGACCCAATGCTCAGGCACCGCCTGAGCGAGCTGCGCCGGCGCATCCTCCTGCACGCCCTGCTCGACGCCGGTTATCCACAGGCGGAAGCGGCGGACCTGGCCGAGGCCGGTTTCCAGGTCTTCCTCCATGCGCGCCACCAGGTCAGCCTGTTCCCCGAGGTGCACCCGACCCTGGAGGCCCTGGCCAACCGCTTCATCCTCGGCGTGCTCACCAACGGCAACGCCGACGTGCGCCGCCTGGGGCTGGCCGACTACTTCCAGTTCGCCCTGTGCGCCGAGGAGCTGGGCATCGGCAAGCCCGATCCGAAGCCCTTCCGGGAAGCGCTCAAGCGCGCCGGCGTTGAGCCGCAGCAGGCGGTGCACATCGGAGACCACCCCAGCGACGATATCGCCGGCGCCCGTCGCGCCGGCCTGCAGGCCATCTGGTTCAACCCGGCGCGCAAGGCCTGGGAGGGCGAGGAAGCGCCCAGCGCGATCATCCACAGCCTCGCGGAGCTGCCCGGGGTGCTGGCGCGGCTGTAATCGAAATGCTCCTCGTGGGAGCGCCGATGGTTAATCGTAGGGCGCATAACGCCTACGGCGTTATCCGCCGCATCGCGGACGGAGTCCTACAGGGGGGAACACCGCGATTTCCCAACTGCGGGCCCTGCCCGCGATTCGCGCGCAGGGCGCGCTCCTACAGGGGAGCGGCGCGGCTGGGGCAGCGTAGGAGCGGACCTTGTCCGCGATAGCCGGAGGTATCGGCGCGGATCGCGGATGAGATCCGCTCCTACGCCCTCCGACAAACACAAGACCCGTAGGATGGCGTTGAGCGAAGCGATACCCATCACCCCGACCGCATGGGTTTCGCAAGGCTCAACCCATCCTACGAAGAGCACTGCGCCCACGGGCCGTCACAAAGAAAAAGCCCGCCGCTCCCCTTCCGGGGAGGGCGGGCCTTTTCACGACGTCGCCCTTAGATGGGGCGGCTGCCGTATTTGCTGTCCGGCTTCTTCGGCGGATCGGCGACCACGTTGGGCTCGATCTCCTGGACCTTGCCGCCACGGGAGAGGAACTCTTCCATGGCCCTGGCCAGGGCGTCGCGCTCCTTCTGCTTGGCCTCCACCGAGGGCAGTTCCTCTTCCTCTACGGCTGCCTTGGCTTTCTTGCCGCCACCAGAGGAAACCGGGGCCTCGTCGGCTTCGCCATCGGCGTCGCCATCGTCAGCCGCGGCCAGCTCTTCGCCGTCGTCCTCGTCGGCACCTTCCAGCTCGTCTTGTTCAAGTTCTTCGTCGCTCATCGCTCAACCTCGTGGTGCTGCAAAGCAGGTTAGTTATAGCCCAGCCGCGCGCTTTGACGAACGCTGCCGGAAAAAATTCACAGAGCTTCGCCCTGCAGGGTCGCCAGCACCTTGCGCGGCCCGCCGTGATCGCGGTGTTCGCCCAGGTAGATGCCCTGCCAGGTGCCCAGCGCCAGGCGCCCGGCACTGACCGGCAGGGTCAGCTGGCAGCCCAGCAGGCTGGCCTTGAAGTGCGCGGGCAAGTCGTCCGGCCCTTCGTAATCGTGCTCGTAGCCACCCTCGTCCTGCGGCACCAGGCGATTGAAGAATCGCTCGAAGTCCCGCCGTACCGAGGGGTCGGCATTCTCGTTCAGCGTCAATGACGCCGAGGTGTGCTGCAACAGCAGGTGCAGCAGGCCGACCCGGCAGCGCGCCAGGTCCGGCAATGCCGCCAGCACCTCGTCGGTGACCAGGTGGAAACCGCGCGACCGCGGGCGCAGGGTGATCAGGGTCTGCTGCCACATGGCGAGGCCTCCGATTGGCTACCGATGCGGGCGCATTCTAGCGAAGCGCAGAAAAAAACAAAGGGCGCCCGTAGGCGCCCTTCGTCGAACTCGCGTGAACCTTACAGGTTGTAGCCGCGCTCGTTGTGCAGGGCCAGGTCCAGGCCCACGGTTTCTTCTTCTTCGGTGACGCGCAGGCCGATGACCAGGTCCAGCACCTTGAGGATCACGAAGCTGACGATCCCGGTGTAGACGATGGTGAAGGCCACGCCCTTGAACTGGATGAACAACTGGGCGCCGATGTCGGTGACGGTGCCGAAGCCACCCAGGGCGGGCGCGGCGAACACGCCGGTCAGCAGGGCGCCGACGATGCCGCCGACGGCATGCACGCCAAAGGCGTCCAGGGAGTCGTCGTAGCCGATGGCGCGCTTGAGGGTGGTGGCGGCGAAGAAGCAGATCACGCCGGCGGCCAGGCCGAGGATGATGGCGCCCATCGGGCCGCAGGTGCCGGCGGCCGGGGTGACGGCCACGAGGCCGGCGACCACGCCCGAAGCGATGCCCAGGGCGCTCGGCTTGCCGTGGGTGATCCACTCGGCGAACATCCAGCCCAGGGCCGCGGCGGCGGTGGCGATCTGGGTCACCAGCATGGCCATGCCGGCGGTGCCGTTGGCGGCGGCGGCGGAACCGGCGTTGAAGCCGAACCAGCCGATCCACAGCAGGGCCGCGCCGACCAGGGTGTAGCCCAGGTTGTGCGGGGCCATGGCGGCGGTCGGGTAGCCCTTGCGCTTGCCCATCACCAGGCAGGCCACCAGACCGGCCACACCGGCGTTGATGTGCACCACGGTGCCGCCGGCGAAGTCCAGCACGCCCCAGTCCCACAGCAGGCCGCCGTCGCCGCTCCAGACCATGTGCGCGATGGGGGCGTAGACCAGGGTGAACCACAGGCCGGTGAAGATCAGCAGCGCGGAGAACTTCATGCGCTCGGCGAAGGCGCCGACGATCAGCGCCGGGGTGATGATCGCGAAGGTCATCTGGAACATCACGAAGACGCTTTCCGGGAACAGCGCGGCGGCGGAGGTCAGGCCGGTGCTGGTCAGGCCGCTGAGGAAGGCCTTGTCGAAGCCGCCGACGAAGGAGGCGAAGTTGATCACGCCCTTCTCCATGCCGACGGTGTCGAAGGCCAGGCTGTAGCCGTAGACGACCCACAGGATGCTGATCAGCGCGGTGATGGCGAAGCACTGCATCATGATCGACAGGACGTTCTTGGCGCGCACCATGCCGCCGTAGAACAGGGCCAGGCCGGGGATGGTCATCATCAGCACCAGGGCGCTGGAAATCAGCATCCAGGCGGTGTCGCCACTGTTCAGGACCGGGGCCGCAGCTTCGTCCGCCATGGCCAGGCCAGGCATTGCGAGGGACAAAAGGGCTCCTAGCCCTGCGAACTTGCGCAGAGTCATTGTTGTTTCTCCTGGGGCGGTGGGGTTCGGTTGGCTTAGATGGCGTCGGTACCGGTCTCGCCGGTACGGATGCGGATCGCCTGTTCCAGATTCACGACGAAAATCTTGCCGTCGCCGATCTTGCCGGTGTTGGCGGCCTTGGTGATGGCTTCGATGACGCGGTCCAGCTGGTCGTCGGCGATGGCCACGTCGATCTTCACCTTGGGCAGGAAGTCGACGACGTACTCCGCACCACGGTACAGCTCGGTGTGCCCCTTCTGCCGGCCGAAGCCCTTGACTTCGGTCACAGTGATGCCCTGCACGCCGATCTCGGACAGCGACTCGCGCACGTCGTCGAGCTTGAACGGCTTGATGATGGCTGTGACTAGCTTCATGAAACTCTCTCCCGTGTTTTGGTGGACTCGCCCCAGGAAAACGAACCCGGGGACAAGTCTAAGCGCAGTGTCTGGCTTTGTAACGCGCCGGCCGCCCTACCTCAGCACTCCGACTCCTCCAGCCGCTTCCCGCGAAGCGCTCGTCAGCTCCGCCAGCCGCACCGGACCTGCATCGGTGCACGCTATGCCAGCCCCAAAGCAGGAAGCTTGCCAGCTCGGCGAAAAGCCCGGCGATTCAGCCGCTTAGCGAAAAACACCGCGCGCCGGGCGATGGCCGGGTGCCATGTCGCGCACCAGAAGCGGGCAGTCCTGCCGCCATGCCTGCGCAAAAATCGTGCAGCGCCCTGCTTTTTCCGGCCAACGCGGGGGCCGACCAGGGCCATCCGGACTGCGCCATAGGGAAGAGGCTCGACCAGCGCTGGACCAGGGCCATCTATCCGAAGGGATTTTCCGAAAGCCTGAAGGCAAGTTCCTCAGTATCCGAGCGGGCGTCGCCGCAGGAGTCGAAAGACCTATCTTTCGCCGATTTGCGGACAACCAGCGATGAGCCTTCTCCCCAGCCGCCGCGCCTGGCCCGGCCAGGCGACCCCCACGCCCGCCAACCACTTCAGGCAGGACATCAACGGCCTGCGCGCCCTGGCGGTGGTCGCGGTCATCCTCTATCACTTCGACGTCGGCGGACTGGCCGGCGGATTCGCCGGCGTGGACGTGTTCTTCGTGCTCTCCGGCTACCTCATGGCGGGGATCATCGGCACCGGCCTGCAGCGTGGCGACTTCTCCGTCCTGGCGTTCTACTGGGCCCGAGCCAGGCGCATCCTTCCGGCGTTGCTGTTGGTCTGCGCGGTCGTGCTGGCCATCGGCTGGCTGCTGCTGGCGCCGAACGACTACAAGACCCTCGGCCGGCACGCCCGACAGTCCCTGGCCTTCCTGTCCAATCACCTGTATCTGAAGGAAGCCGGCTACTTCGACAGCGCCAGCCAGGCGAAATGGCTGCTGCACACCTGGTCGCTGTCCGTCGAATGGCAGTTCTACCTGGCGTTGCCGCTCATCCTCGCCCTCGCCTGGAAGCTGTTGCCCCGGCGCGGCACGCTCGTGGGCGTGCACCTGGCGCTGTTCTCCTGCTCGCTGGCGCTGTGCATCGCGCTGACCGCCAGCCATCCGCAAAAGGCTTTCTACCTCCTGCCCGCCCGCGCCTGGGAAATGCTCCTGGGCGGGTTGTGCTTCCTGCTCTGCTCGAACCTCGGGCTCCCGGCGACGGCGCGGCGCCTGCTGGAAGCCGGCGGCCTGGCGCTGATAGGGGCGTCGGTGTTCCTGCTCGACGAATCCGCCGCCTGGCCCGGCGCACTGGCGCTGCTGCCAACCCTGGGAACCGCCATGGTGCTGGCGGCCCGGCGGGAAACCTCGCCGTGGTGCACCCATGGCGCCGTCCAGTGGCTGGGCACGCGCTCCTACTCCCTGTACCTGTGGCACTGGCCGCTGGTGGCCTGGCTGTTCCATGCCGGCCACCGGCAAACGCCCCTGTGGATCGCCGCAGCCCTGTTGCTGACGCTGATACTGGGCGAGCTTTCCTACCGGCTGGTGGAACGACCGACGCGGCGCTGGCTGGGCACGGGCAGGCGGGCGTTCGCCGTGGCCGGACTGGCCGGCCTGATGATCCTCGCCGGCTACCTGGCGCAGGTGGTGGTCAGGGCGAAAGGCTTCCCGCAACGGATGCCCGCGGACATCCTGGCGATGCGCGAACAGGCCCTGCAGGGCACGCCGCGCAACGAGGAGTGCCTGAGCAAGGGCGCGGGCTGCGTGTATGGGGGGCCGGACATCCAGGCCATGCTCATCGGCGACAGCCATGCCGCCTCCGTGGTCACCGCCGCGCAACTCGCGCTGCCCGACGCCGGCCAGGGCATCTACCTGCGGGCCGCGCCAGCCTGCCTGCCGGTCCCCGGGCTGCACATCCGCGAACACCCGCGCGACAACCCGGAAGACACCTGCAACCGCCTGCGCCGGCAACTGCCGGCCGAACTCGACGACGCGCCCGGCCGGGTGCCGCTGATCATCGTCACCCGCACTTCCGTCTACCCGCTGGGCTACAACGGCATCGACCAGAACCGCAAGAACCGGCCGCAGGCCTACATCAGCTCGCCCGTGGACGAGCCCAGCAGCGAATGGCTCGAAGCGTTCGCCCGGCTCTACATCGACCACGCCTGCGCCCTGGCGCGGCAGCGTCCGGTCTACCTGGTGCGGCCGATACCGGAAATGCGCGTCGACGTACCGGATGTGATGAGCCGGAAGATGCTCCAGGGGAAGGCGCCGCAAGTCACCCTCAGCCGGGCCGACTACGAGGCGCGCAACGGCTTCGTCTGGAGCGTGCAGGACCGCGCCCGGGAAGCCTGCGGCGTGAACATTCTCGATCCGCTTCCCTACCTGTGCGACGAAAGGCAATGCTACGGCGGCCGGGAAGGACAGGCCTACTACGCCGACGACAACCACCTCAACGCGGCGGGCAGCCGGCTCCTGGCGCCCATGTTCGCCGAGGTTTTCGCGGACCTGTCCACGGCCCAGGCCGATCCCCCGCGCTAACGCGCAGAACCTGCGGCGGCTGCCCGGTCCGCGCCAGCGGCACCGGGCAGCGTGATAGACTCCCCACCCAGTCCCAACCGGAAACCCTCGCCATGCTGCCGCCCAAAGCCTTCCTCGACGCCCTCGGCCAACAGGCCAGCCGCCTCTTCGGCGGTGAATCGCCGCTGCCCCGCGCCGAGCTGGAGGCGCAGTTCAAGGTCCTGCTGCAGAGCGCCTTCGGCAAGCTCGACCTGGTCAGCCGCGACGAGTTCGACAGCCAGATGGTGGTGCTCGCCCGCACCCGCGCCCGCCTGGAGGCGCTGGAGGCCAAGGTCGCCGAACTGGAAGCCAGACTCACGCCGCCCGCCGAGGCCGAATAAGCCGCAGGGGTTGGGAAAGGAGAGAGCGATTCCTCTCCCGCTTTTCTTCCCGTTCGTGTTCACCAACCCGGGCCAACAAGAAACTTCCCACAGGACATCGGCAGCATTACAGCGACTCCGAGCATGGTCCCGGCTTCCCTGACCCCCTAGACTGGCGGTTTGTGAGGGAAGAGGCTGCCCCCATCCATGTCCCTGGCCATCGTCCACAGCCGCGCCCAGGTCGGCGTCGAGGCTCCCGGCGTCACCGTCGAGGCGCACCTGGCCAACGGCCTGCCGTCGCTGACCCTGGTCGGCCTGCCGGAAACCGCGGTCAAGGAAAGCAAGGATCGCGTGCGCAGCGCCATCCTCAACTCCGGCTTCGAATTCCCCGCCCGACGCATCACCCTCAACCTCGCCCCGGCCGACCTGCCCAAGGACGGCGGACGCTTCGACCTGGCCATCGCCCTGGGCCTGCTCGCCGCCAACGGCCAGTTGGCCGGCGCCAGCCTGGACGGCCTCGAATGCCTCGGTGAACTGGCCCTGTCCGGCGCCCTGCGCCCGGTGCAGGGCGTGCTACCGGCGGCCCTGGCGGCGCGCGCGGCCGGCCGCGCCCTGGTGGTGCCGAAGGAGAATGCCGAGGAAGCAAGCCTGGCCAGCGGCCTGACCGTCTACGCCGTCGGCCACCTGCTGGAACTGGCCGCGCACCTGACCGGCCAGACACCCCTGGCGCCCTACCAGGCCCGCGGCCTGCTGCGGGAGACCCCGCCCTACCCCGACCTCGCCGAGGTCCAGGGCCAGGCCGCGGCCAAGCGCGCCCTGCTGGTGGCCGCGGCCGGGTCGCACAACCTGCTGCTGAGCGGCCCGCCGGGCACCGGTAAGACGCTGCTGGCCAGCCGCCTGCCGGGGTTGCTACCGCCGCTGAGCGAAGACGAGGCGCTGCAGGTGGCGGCCATCCACTCCGTGTCCGGGCGCGGGCCGCTGACGCACTGGCCGCAGCGCCCGTTCCGCCAGCCGCACCACAGCGCCTCGGCTGCCGCGCTGGTGGGCGGTGGCAGCCGGCCGCAACCCGGGGAGATCACCCTGGCCCACGAAGGCGTGCTATTTCTCGACGAGCTGCCGGAGTTCGATCGCAAGGTCCTGGAAGTGCTTCGCGAGCCCCTGGAAGGGGGAGAAATCGTGATCGCCCGGGCCAACGGCCGGGTGCGCTTCCCGGCGCGCTTCCAACTGGTGGCGGCGATGAACCCCTGCCCCTGCGGCTACCTGGGCGACCCCTGCGGCCGCTGCCGTTGCACCCCGGAGCAGATCCAGCGCTACCGCGCCAAGCTCTCCGGCCCGCTGCTGGACCGCATCGACCTGCACCTGACCGTTGGCCGCGAGACCACGCGTCTCGTCCCTCAGAATGGCAGCCTGGGCAGCGCCGAGGTCGCCGCGCAGGTGGCCAGCGCCCGCGAACGACAGCTGGCGCGACAGGGTTGCGCGAACGCCGTTCTCGACCTCAAGTCGATGCACCATAATTGTGCACTGGACGATCAGGACCAGGCCTGGCTGGAAACCGCCGGCGAGCGCCTGGACCTGTCCCTGCGCGCCCTGCACCGCATCCTCAAGGTCGCCCGCACCCTGGCCGACCTGGAAGGCGCCGAACGCATCGCCCGCTCGCACCTGGCCGAGGCCCTGCAATACCGCGCCGGGCACTGAGCCTCAGCAGCGCCAGAACGGCCGCAGCGCCTCGATGCGCGCCTGCTCGCGGGAAATGCCGATGTCACACAGCTGCTCGTCGCTGAGCTCCAGCAGTTGCCTGCGCGTGCGCACCCGCCGCCAGAACTGGCGCCAGCGGCTTTCCGCCGGGCCGCGCGGCGCCAGGCTGCCGTCGTCGATGCCGAGCAGTTCGCGCTGATACAAGGTCAAGCGCACGTCTGTCATGCCGTTCATGTCGTCACTCCTCCTCCGAGCCTGTGGATAGAGTGGCGAAAGGGCAGCCTGCATTACAGATTCAAAGAAATTGAATTTTTTCCATACAGACAGCGGAAAAAACCAACTGAATGGCGTACTTTTGCCCGATCTGTACTGGTCTTTTCCGCCACGATGCGGCACGGGGCATCTGTCATGAAACGCTACGCACAATTGGCCGCCACCCTCGGCGAGCGCATCGAGCAGGGGCTGTACCGCCCCGGCGACCGCCTGCCCTCGGTGCGCTCACTGAGCGAGGAGCACGGCGTCAGCATCAGCACCGTGCAGCAGGCCTACCGGGTGCTGGAGGATGCCGGGCTGGTCGAGCCGAGGCCCAAGTCCGGCTTCTTCGTCCCCGAACGGCGCCCGCAGCCGGCCATGCCGGCGATGACCCGGCCGGCGCAACGGCCGGTGGACGTATCGCAGTGGGACCAGGTGCTGGAGCAGGTGCGCCACGCCCCCGGCGGCGACTTCGTCCAGCTCGGCCGCGGCACCCCGGACATCGCCAGTCCTTCGCTCAAGCCACTGCAGCGCGCCATGGCCAACGCCGCGCGGCGCACCGACCTGCAGGCACTGGGCTACGAAGGCCTGCAGGGCTCGCTGGCGCTGCGCGAACAGATTTCCCGGCTGATGCTGGACTCCGGCTGCCAGGTGCCGCCCAGCGAAACGATCATCACCACCGGCTGCCAGGAGGCGCTGGCCATCACCCTGCGCGCTATCTGCCAGCCGGGCGACATCGTCGCCATCGATTCGCCGAGCTTCCACGGCGCCATGCAGACGCTCAAGGCCCAAGGCCTGAAGGCCCTGGAAATCCCCACCGACCCGACCAACGGGGTGAGCCTGGAGGCCCTGGAACTGGCCATGGAGCAATGGCCGGTGAAGCTGATCCTGCTCACCCCCAACTGCAACAACCCGCTGGGCTACATCATGCCCGACGCGCGCAAGCGCGCCCTGCTCAGCCTGGCCCAGCGCTACGACGTGCCCATCCTGGAAGACGACGTCTACGGCGAGCTGGCCTATGCCTACCCGCGGCCGCGCAGCATCAAGTCCTTCGACAGCGACGACCGCGTGCTGCTGGCCAGCTCCTTCTCCAAGACCGTGGCGCCGGGCCTGCGCACCGGCTGGGTGGTGCCGGGGCGCTACCTGGACCGCATCCTCCACCTCAAGTACATCGCCAGCGGCACCTGCGCGCCGCAGCCGCAGATGGCCCTGGCCGAATTCGTCGGCGGCGGCCACTACGAGCCGCACATCCGCCGCATGCGCGCCCAGTACCAGCGCCACCGCGACCTGATGACCGACTGGATCGCCCGCTACTTCCCCGAAGGCACCCGCGCCACCCGGCCACAGGGCGGCTTCATGCTCTGGGTGGAACTGCACCCGCAGTTCGACAGCGTGCGGCTGAACCGCGAACTGCAGGCCGAGCGCGTGCAGGTGGCGGCCGGCAGCATCTTCTCGGCCGCCGGCAAGTACCGCAATTGCCTGCGCATGAACTACTCCAACCGCGACCTGCCGCGCATCGAAGAAGCCGTGCGCAAGGTCGGCGCCTGCGCCACACGGCTGGTGGAGGAACTGCACGCCGAGGCCGGGGAGGATGTCGTCCTGGCGTGAAGGGGCATAGCGCCTGGGCGACGGTGTTGGGGAGGCACGGTCGTAGGGGTGGCTGTCTTGCCGGCTGCACCAAGGTGCGCCTCAACGGATGGGTTGAGCCTGCGAAACCCATGCGGCCGCGGTGATGGGTATCGCTTCGCTCAACACCATCCTACGGGGTGCTTTGCCGGCGGGGGTAAGCGGGCCCTGCCCGCGATTCGCGCGCAGGGCGCGCTCCTATAGGGAAATACCGTGCCGGGCGACAAGGCACAATCGAAACATTTATCCACAGCACAGCTCCCGCCCACCGGCACGGGGCTGCGATACTCGCGGCCTGCCTTCCGGAGACCGTCATGACCAGCCTGATCCTCGGCCCGCTCGCCATTCCCATGCCCCAGGCCCTGCTCTACCTGGGCTTCCTCGCCGCGCTGCTGGGCGGCTGGCTGGCCGGACGCAGGCGCGGCGGCAACCCCGAGGGCGCGCTCTTCGCCATGCTCCTGGCCGGCCTGCTGGTGGCGCGCCTGGCCTTCGTCGCGCGCTACGCCGGGCAATACGCAGCGGCCCCCTGGAGCATGCTGGACATCCGCGACGGCGGCTTCCTCGCCTGGCCGGGCGCCCTCGCCGCGGCCCTGCTCGGCGCCTGGCTGGTCTGGCGCCGCAACAGCCTGCGCCGGCCGCTGGCCATCGCCCTGGTGAGCGGCCTCTGCGTCTGGGGTGGCGGCAAGGCGGTGGTCTCCGCCCTGGACCGCGGCCAGCAACTGCCTGCCCTGGCGCTGAGCGACCTGCAAGGCCGCCCGGTGAGCCTCGGCCAACTGGACGGCCGCCCGCTGGTGGTCAACCTCTGGGCCACCTGGTGCCCGCCCTGCCGCCGCGAGATGCCGGTGCTGGAAGCCGCCCAGCAGGCGCGCCCGGACGTGCGCTTCGTGCTGGTCAACCAGGGCGAACCGGCTGAAGCCATCACCAGCTTCCTCGCCAGCCAGAACCTGAAGCCCAGGGAAGTCCTGCTCGACCTCGGCAACCAGCTCGGCCAGGCCACCGGCGCCTACGGCATGCCGACCACCTTCTTCTACGCTGCCGACGGCCGCCTGCGCCACAGTCACATGGGCGAGCTGTCCGCCGCCAGCCTGGAGCACGGCCTGCAGCAGTTGGCCGAGCCCCGGCGCTGAGCCGGGGCCGGCCGAACCCGCGCTACTGGATCTGCTCCGGCGTCACTATCACCCAGTTCTTGTCCGCGGTGACCGGCTGCCCCAGCTTGGCCTGGGCCTCGGCGTTCTTCTTGATCATGCCGTCGAGCTGGTCCATGTACTTGGCCTTGCGGTTTATCCACAGGTGGACGCCGTTCTCGGCGGTGCCGTTGAACAGCATGTAGCCGTCGCTGCTGGGGGTGTCGCCGCCGACCAGGATGGGCCGCTTCCACTGGTCGATGTAGGTGAGGATGGCGGCCTGCTTGCCGGCCATCCAGGTCGCCGGGGTCCACAGATAGGGGGTGATCTCCAGGTCCATATTGGCCTTGGGATCGTACTTGCCCTCGCCGATCTGCTTGCGCGCGGTGGTCAGCGCGCCGGTCTTGCGGTCCTTGAGCAGGGTGGTGACGCCGATGACGTTCTGCGGCTTCACGTTGTAGCCGTACTTCGGATCGCTGGCGACCATGCGCACCAGTTCCTCGTGGGCTGCGGTCATCACGTAGACCTCGATGCCGTTCTCCATCAGCTTGTTGTACAGCTCCTGCTGGCCGGTGAAGACCTTCGGCGGGTTGATCTCGATGGTCTTGACCGCGTCACCCTCGTAGTAGGTGCTGGGGATCGGCTTGCCGTAGGCCATCAGTTCGTCGACGTAGCCCTTGAGTTCCTTGAGGGTGAAGCCGGAGAACACCTGGGCGACCCAGGGGTAGCAGACCAGGTCGTCGACCTCGCAGAGGCGGTAGTAGTAGCTGTTCAGGCTTTCCTTGTGGCCGCCCACGTCCTTGAAGGGGATCAGCTTCAGCGACGGGTCCAGTTTCTCGCGGGTCAGCACGCCTTTCATTTCCAGGAAGGGCAGCAGCGACTCTTCCAGGTCGTAGCGGTAGCTGGTGTTGTCCATGTCGAAGACGGCGAAGGCGCCCTTGTTGGCGTTGGCCGCGATCAGGGCGTCCAGCTGCTTGGCGGCCGGTTCCGGCCAGTGCTTGAGTTCGGTGGCGGCGAAGACGCTGCTGGCCAGGCCGCCGAGCAGCAGCGCGGCGAGCAGGGTGCGCATGGGTTTCATCTGGTTTCCCCCGAGGTGGTCTTGTGGGTGGAAGGACCCGGCGCGGGCCGTTCCCTGGACTAGTCCAGCATTCACCCTAGCAAAGCCGTGTTGCAGTCCTGCGATGAACGCGACCTCGGGCGTTGCCTGCGCGCCAGGACTTGGCCAGGAGCGACAGGGCATGCCTGGAAGCGGCGGGCAGCGCAGGGGGCGCCGCCCGCCGCTGGCTCAGAGAATCTCCTCGGGCGTGACCACCAGCCAGTTCTTGTCGGCGCGCACCGGCTGCCCCAGCTTGGCCTGGGCCTCGGCGTTCTTCTTGATCATGCCTTCGAGCTGGTCCATGTACTTGGCCTTGCGGTTCACCCACAGGCGCATGCCGTCGTCCGCCGTGCTGTGGAACAGCATGTGGCCGTCATTGCTGGGCGAGTCGCCGCCGACCAGGATGGGTTTCTTCCACGGGTCGATGTAGGTCTGGATGGCCGCCGTCTTGCCGGCCATCCAGGTGCCCGGGGTCCACAGGTAGGGGGTGAATTCGAGGTCCAGGTTGGCCTCGGGATCGTACTTGCCCTCGCTGATCTGCCGGCGCGCGGTGGTCACTGCGCCGGTCTTGCGGTCCTTGAGCAGGGTGCTGACGCCGATGACGTTCTCCGGCTTGACGTTGTAGCCGTACTTCGGATCGCTGGCGACCATGCGCACCAGTTCCTCGTGGGAGGCAGTGAGGATGTACACCTCGATGCCGTTCTCCATCATCCGCTTGAACAGTTCCTGCTGGCCGGTGAACAGCTGCGGCGGCTGCACCTCGACGGTGCGCAGGGTGTCGCCGTCGTAGTAGTCGCTCTTGACCGGCTTGCCGCTCGCCATCATGGCGTCGAGGTGGCCCTTGAGTTCGCGCAGGGTCAGGCCGGAAAGCGCCTGTGCGGCCCAGGGGTAGCAGACGCGGTGGTCGAATTCGCAGAGCCGCGTGTAGTAGCTGTTGAGGCTCTCCTTCTTGCCCTTGAGGTCCTTGAAGGGGATCAGCTTCAGCGAAGGGTCGAGCTTGTCGCGGGTCAGCACGCCCTCGTTCTCCAGGTACGGCAGCAACGCCTCGGCGACGTCGTAGCGGTAGCTGGTGTTGTCCATGTCGAAGACGGCGTAGGCGCCCTTGTTGGCGTTGGCCGCGATCAGCGCGTCGAGCTGCTTCGCCGCGGGCTCCGGCCAGTGCTTGAGCTCGGTGGCGGCCACGGCGTCGTTGGCCAGGCCGCCGAGCAGCAGGATGCCGAACAGTAGTCCATAGGTTTTCATCGAATGTTCCCCCGGTTGCGAATGGCGGGGAAGGCGCGGCGACACGGGCTTTGGCCCATCGTTGACGGCCGGGCGTTTCCCCTCCGCCACGACCGTAGCAAGGGGGCAAAGGGCCAGACAGACGGTCGGGCGTCGCATGCGCGCTCCAGTCGCAGGGGCCGCGGAAACGCCCTACAACCTACTCCAGCATTTCAACCTGCGGCAGTCGCATTGCGCTGACTTCGGCCAGAAGAAAATCCCTCAGACGACGCAGGCGCTCCTGCTGCCGCCGCGCCTTGGGCCAGACCAGGTAGTAGCTCTCGCCGCTGGCCACCGCACAGGGCCAGGGCAGGGCCAGACGGCCGGCGGCGGCGTCCTCGGCGACCATCACCAGGTCGCCGATGGACAGGCCGTAGCCGCGGGTGGCCGCGACTATGCCCAGCTCCAGGGTGTCGAAGACCTGGCCGCCCTTGAGCGACACCTGCTCCTCCAGGCCCACGCGCTGCAGCCAGCGGCGCCAGTCGCGGCGGTCCGGCGTGGGGTGCAGCAGTTCCGCGGCGGCCAGCCGCTCGACGTCCCAGGGGCCATCGTCCAGCAGTTGCGGGGCGCCGACCGGGATCAGCCACTCGGGGAACAGCAGGCAGCTCTCCCATTCCGCCGGGAAGCGCCCGGCGCCGAGCAGCACCGCGCAGTCGAAGGGCTCGCGGGCGAAGTCCACCTCGTCGACGTCCATCCAGGCGCTGGTCAGCTGCACCTCGATATCGCTGTTGGCCATGCGGAAGATGCTCAGGCGCGGCAGCAGCCAGCGCATGGTCAGGGTCGAGGGCGCCTTCAGGCGCAGCACGTCCTCGTCGCTGTGCAGGCTGGCGCAGGCGCGCTCCAGGGCGTCGAAGCCATCGCGCAGGCCCGGCAGCAGCAGGCGCGCCGGCTCGGTCAGGCGCAGTTGGCGGCCCTGGCGCTGGAACAACTGGCAGTCGAAGTGCTCCTCCAGGGTGCGCACGTGGCGGCTCACCGCGCTCTGGGTGATGGCCAGTTCCTCGGCGGCGCGGGTGAAGGAGGCGTGCCGGGCGGCCGCCTCGAAGGCGCGCAGGGCATAGAGCGGGGGCAGGCGACGGGGCATGGCGGGCCTTCAGGCATGAGTCTGACTCATGCATTGCATCGCTTTTTTCCTTTTGTGGGAAGGCCTGGCGGCCCACCAGAATGGGCGAATCGATGAACCCGGGAGGCGCCAGGCGCCGCCCAAACCAGACTCATGCCATGCCCACCCCCTACCGCACCGAACTGCAGGCCATCCTGCGCCTGGCCGGGCCGCTGATCGCCGCCCAGCTGGCCTATGTCGCCATGGTCTTCACCGACACCCTGATGATGGGCAAGCTCGGCCCCGACGCCCTGGCCGCCGGGGGCCTGGGCGCCTCCACCTATGCGTTCGTCTCCACCGTGTGCAGCGGCGTGGTGGCGGCCACCGGCAACCTGGTGGCGATCCGCCATGGCGCGCGCGACAGCGCCAGCGCGGCCGCCGCCACCCAGGCGGGGCTGTGGGTCGGCCTGGGCCTGGCGCTGCTCGCCGGCGCCCTGCTGTGGCACCTGGAGGCGCTGCTGCTGGCGCTCGGCCAGGCGCCGGAGACGGTGCATGGCACCATGAGTTTTCTGCACAGCATTCTCTTCGCCCTGCCCGGCTACCTGGCCTTCATGGTGCTGCGCGGTTTCACCAGCGCCATCGAGCGGCCCGGCCCGGTGATGGCCATCAGCGCGCTCGGCGCGCTGGCCAACCTGGGCCTGAACTACGCCTTCCTCGACGGCTGGTTCGGCCTGCCGCGCCTGGGCCTGGCCGGCATCGGCCTGGTCACCGCCATCGTCATGAACCTGCTGCCGCTGATCCTCGCGCTGTACCTGCGCTGGCACCCGGCCTACGCCGGCTACCCACTGCTGCGCGGCCTGGGCCGGCCACAGCGCCGGGAGATCGCCGAGACGCTGCGCCTGGGCCTGCCGATCGGCGGTACCTATGCGGTGGAGTCGGGCATGTTCACCGTGGCCACCCTGTGCATGGGGGCGATCGGCGCCACCGCGCTGGCCGCGCACCAGATCGCCATCCAGTCGGTGTACCTGGCCTTCATGGTGCCGGTGGGGATTTCCTACGCGGTGACCTTCCGCATCGGCCAGCACTACGGCGCCGGCCGCCTGCTCGAGGCGCGCCGCGCCGGGCGGGTGGGCATCGGCTTCGGCGCGCTGTGCATGTTCGCCTTCGCCCTGTTGTTCTGGCTGGCACCGCGCCAGGTCATCGGCCTGTTCCTCGATCTCGAGCAACCGGCCAATCAGGCGGTGGTGCAACTGGCCGTGAGCCTGCTGGCGATCGCCGCCTGGTTCGAGCTGTTCGACGGCCTGCAGAGCATCGCCATGGGCGCCATCCGCGGCCTCAAGGATGCCCGCACCACCTTCCTGGTGGGCCTGGCCGGCTACTGGCTGGCGGGCGTGCCGCTGGCCTGGCTGCTGGCCTTCCCCTTCGGCTGGGGCCCGCACGGCGTCTGGTGGGGGTTGGCGGCGGGGCTGGCGTGCACCGCGCTGGGCCTGTGCCTGGCCTTCGAGGCACGCACCGCGCGGCTGCTGCAGCCGATGGCGGAACCGGGCTTCAGTTGCCGACCGGGTCCTGCTGCCTGAGCGCGCGTCCGGCGCCGAACACCAGGAAGCGCGCCAGCTCGGGCAACGGCAGCGGGCGGCTGATCCAGTAGCCCTGCACCTGGTCGCAGCCGAACTGGCGCAGCAGCTGGCGCTGGTCGGCGCTTTCCACGCCCTCGGCGACCACCTCCAGGTTGAGGTTGTGCGCCAGGTTGATCATGGCCCGCACCAGTTGGCGGTTCTCCGCGCGCTCGGACATGCCGCCGACGAAGCTCTTGTCGATCTTCAGCAGGGTGATCGGCAGGCTGTTGAGGTGGACGAAGGAGGAGAAGCCGGTGCCGAAGTCGTCCAGGGAGAAGCGCACGCCCAGTTGCCCCAGCGTCTGCATGGTCTGCAGGACCTGTTCGCTGCGGCGCATCACGGCGGTTTCGGTGAGTTCGAATTCCAGCCAGCGCGCATCCACGCCGCGCTCGGCGATCAGCCGTTGCAGCGTGGGCAGCAGCTGGCTGTCCTGGAACTGGCGGAACGACAGGTTGATGGCCATGTGCAGCGGCGGCAGGCCGCGCCCGAGCAGCCACTGCATGTCGCGCAGGGCGCGGGCGATCACCCAGTAGCCCAGCGGCACGATCAACCCGCTCTCCTCGGCCAGGGGCACGAAATCCCCCGGGGTGAGCAGCCCGCGGCTGGGGTGGCGCCAGCGCACCAGGGCCTCGAGGCCGACGATGGTGTCGCTCTCCAGGTCCAGGCGCGGCTGGTAGTGCAGTTCCAGTTCGTCGCGGCGCAGGGCCCGGCGCAGCTCGCTCTCCAGCTCGGCCAGACTGCGCGCGCCGCGGTTGATGCGCTCGTCGAAGAGATGGAAGGTGCAGCCCTGGCGCATCTTGGCCTGCTGCATGGCGATGTGCGCGTGCCACATCAGGGCGTCGGCGCTGTCGCCGGAACGGGCATGGGCCAGGCCAAGGCTGCAGCCCAGCAGCAGGCTCTCGCCTTCCACCCAGTAGGGCTCGCCCAGCACTTCGACGATGCGCTCGGCCAGGCGTTCGGCGCGCCGTGGGTCGCGGCGGGTGTCCAGCAGCAGGGCGAACTCGTCGCTGCCCAGGCGGGCCAGGCGGTCGCCGTGCTCCAGGTGCGAGCGCAGGCGCGCCACCACCTGCAGGATCAGGCGGTCGCCGGCCTGGTGGCCGAGGGCGTCGTTGACGTGGCGGAAGTTGTCCAAGTCGAGGTGGCCGAGGGCCAGGCCGCGGCCCTGGAACTCGTCCAGCTGCGCGGCCAGCAAGGTCTGGAAGCCCTGGCGGTTGGCGATGCCGGTCAGCGGGTCCTGTTCGGCCAGGCGCTGCAAAGTGGCCTCCAGGCCGCTGCGCTCGCGGGCGTAGCGCAGGGAACGGCGCAGCACCTCGCTGCTCAGTTGCGGCGTCAGCCAGTCGGCCACGCCGGCGGGCGTCTGCGCGGGCTCGCGCTCCAGCAGCAGGATGATCGGCAGCCGGCAGTTGTCCCGCGAGGGCAGCTTGCCGGGGGTCGCCAGCACCAGGCCGACCTCGTCCTCGTCGAACAGGCTGCGGGCGGACTCCCAGGAAGGCGCGGTGATCAGCGAATAAGCGTTGCCCAGCGCGGCGAGATGCTCGCGCAGCAGCTGGGCCCACTGCGGCGTTTCAGCCAGCAGGAGCAGGCGCGTGGACTCGACCGACGCAGCCAAGCGACCCCCATGAAAAGAAAAGGAATGCCCCGGGCGCCATCCCATGCCCCGGCCATCCGGATTGGCGTTCCAGCGCCCGGACGAGGCCGTCTGTCGGCGCAGAACCAAGAAACTCTTCAGAGTTTTCTTCAACTAATGCAGCCACAAGCCTAATACAAGTATGAATTTATCCAAAACGGCGAAGCGCGACGGCGTCACAGATCGCCGTTTTTCCGCAGCCCCGGGCGAGGCTGGTAGAATGGCCGCCCGCTTCGCCATCGATACCCTTCCCGAACCATGTCCCGACTCAACCCCCGGCAGCAAGAGGCCGTGAACTACGTCGGCGGCCCCCTGCTGGTGCTGGCCGGCGCCGGCTCCGGCAAGACCAGCGTGATCACCCGCAAGATCGCCTACCTGGTCCAGCAGTGCGGCATCCGCGCCCAGTACATCGTCGCCGTCACCTTCACCAACAAGGCCGCGCGCGAGATGAAGGAACGCGTCAGCACCCTGCTGCGCCCCGGCGAAGGCAAGGGCCTGACCGTCTCCACCTTCCACAACCTGGGCCTGAACATCATCCGCAAGGAATACGCCGCCCTGGGCTACAAGCCCGGCTTCTCGATCTTCGACGAGAGCGACGTGAAGGCGCTGATGACGGACATCATGCAGAAGGAGTATTCCGGCGACGACGGCCTGGACGAGATCAAGAACCTGATCGGCGGCTGGAAGAACGACCTGATCCTGCCCGAGGAGGCCCTGGCCCAGGCGCGCAACCCCAAGGAAAAGACCGCCGCCATGGTCTACCTGCACTACCAGCGCACCCTGCGCGCGTACAACGCGGTGGACTTCGACGACCTGATCCTGCAGCCGGTGAAGCTGTTCCAGGACAACCCGGACATCCTCGAGAAGTGGCGCAACCGCGTGCGCTACATGCTGGTGGACGAGTACCAGGACACCAACGCCAGCCAGTACCTGCTGGTGAAGCTGCTGGTGCAGCAGCGCGCGCACTTCACCGTGGTCGGCGACGACGACCAGTCGATCTACGCCTGGCGCGGCGCGCGCCCGGAAAACCTGATGCAACTGAAGGACGACTTCCCCTCGCTGAAGGTGGTGATGCTGGAGCAGAACTACCGCTCCACCAGCCGCATCCTCAAGTGCGCCAACGTGCTCATCGCCAACAACCCCCACGTGTTCGAGAAGCAGCTGTGGAGCGAGATGGGCGAAGGCGACCCGATCCGGGTGATCCGCTGCCGCAACGAGGAAGCCGAGGCCGAGCGGGTGGCCATGGAAATCCTCACCATCCACCTGAAGACCCAGCGGCCCTACAGCGAATTCGCCATCCTCTACCGCGGCAACTACCAGGCCAAGCTGATCGAGCTGAAGCTGCAGCACCACCAGATTCCCTATCGCCTGTCCGGCGGCACCAGCTTCTTCGCCCGCCAGGAAGTGAAGGACCTGATGTCCTACTTCCGCCTGCTGGTGAACCCGGACGACGACAACGCCTTCCTGCGGGTGATCAACGTGCCGCGCCGCGAGATCGGCTCGGCGACCCTGGAGAAGCTCGGCAACTACGCCACCGAGCGCGGCTGCTCGATGTTCGCCGCCAGCGGCGAGCTGGGCCTGGCCGAGCACCTGGACGCACGCTTCGTCGAGCGCCTGCAGCGCTTCAAGCGCTTCATCGACAAGGTCCGCGAGCAGTGCGCGGGCTCCGACCCGATCGGCGCGCTGCGCAGCATGGTGATGGACATCGACTACGAGAACTGGCTGCGGCAGAACGCCTCCAGCGACAAGGTCGCCGACTTCCGCATGGGCAACGTCTGGTTCCTCATCGAGGCGCTGAAGAACACCCTGGAGCGCGACGAGGACGGCGACATGACCATCGAGCAGGCCATCGCCAAGCTGGTGCTGCGCGACATGCTCGAACGCCAGCAGGAGGAAGAGGAAGGCGCCGACGGCGTGCAGATGATGACCCTGCACGCCTCCAAGGGCCTGGAATTCCCCTACGTGTTCATCCTCGGCGTGGAGGAGGAAATCCTCCCCCACCGCTCCAGCATCGAGGCCGACAGCATCGAGGAAGAACGGCGCCTGGCCTACGTCGGCATCACCCGGGCGAAGAAGAACCTGGCCATGACCTTCGCCGCCAAGCGCAAGCAGTACGGCGAGATCATCGACTGCTCGCCGAGCCGCTTCCTCGACGAGCTGCCGCCGGAAGACCTGGTCTGGGAAGGCCAGGAAGACGCCCCGGTGGAGGTCAAGGCGGCCAAGGGCAACGCGGCCCTGGCGGACATCCGCGCGCTGCTCAAGCGCTGAGCCTGCGCGCCGAAGCGCTCTTCGTAGGATGGGTTGAGCTTGCGAAACCCATGCGGTCGTGGCGATGGGTATCGCTTCGCTCAACCCATCCTACGATGCTGGCACGGACGGGAAATGCGCCACCAACCTGTAAGCGGGCCCTGCCCGCGATTCGCGCGCAGGGCGCGCTCCTACAATGGAATGCCACGGCGACGGCCAGCGGAAGCTGTCCATCCGATCAGCTTCTTCTTTTGTCGGAAGGTCGCGCAGGCCGGCGCTTACGAGGTAGAATTGCGCGCTTCATCAGCGGCCTCAGCTCCGCCAGGAAGCCCTCAATTGAACACCCTCAAAGACAAAATCCGCAGCGAAGGCGTCGTCCTCTCCGACCAGGTCCTCAAGGTAGACGCCTTCCTCAACCACCAGATCGACCCGCTGCTGATGAAGCAGATCGGCCACGAGTTCGCCGAACGCTTCAAGGGCCAGGGCATCACCAAGATCGTCACCATCGAGGCCTCGGGCATCGCCCCGGCGGTCATGGCCGGCCTGGAGCTGGGCATCCCGGTGATCTTCGCCCGCAAGTTCCAGTCGCTGACGCTGAAGAACGACCTGCTGATCTCCAAGGTGTTCTCCTTCACCAAGCAGACCGAGAGCACCATCGCCATCTCCGCGCGGCACCTGACCGCCGCCGACCACGTGCTGGTGATCGACGACTTCCTCGCCAACGGCCACGCCGCCAAGGCGCTGATCGACCTGATCCAGCAGGCCGGGGCGAGCATCGCCGGCCTGGGCATCGTCATCGAGAAGTCCTTCCAGGACGGCCGCAAGCTGCTGGAAAGCGAAGGCTACCGCGTCGAATCCCTGGCCCGGGTGAAGTCCCTGGCCGGCGGCGAGGTCGAGTTCCTCGACTGATCCAGGCTGCGCGGTGAAAAAGGCGGGCGCCCGGCAAGGGTTCCCGCCTTTTTCATGCCCTTCGTTCGCGCCTACATAAAGCCGTCCCGGGTGGCGTGCAGGCCGGCCAGGATCAGCCGCTGGTAGAGCTCTTCGCGCAGGCCATCCGGCTGTTCCAGGCCCATGCGCTGCAGGTGCGCCGGGAAAGCCTCCGGCTCCGGCGCGTCCAGGGTGGCCTTGCCCAGCTCGAGAATCTCGCTGAGCCGGAGCTTGCTTTTCAGCCAGGTCAGCGCCCGCAGCAGGTCGCGCTCTTCCGGGGTGAAATCGCAACCCAGCGGGTATTCCGGCAAGGCCTCGCGGTGTTGTGCGCACAGCGTCTGCAGGCGTTCGGGAAGGTTGTCGCGGTGGCGCCGGTCCAGCTCGAAATCTGCCGGCAGCTTGCCCGCCGCCTTGGCCTCGGCGATGAGGCCGTCCTGGAAGCGTGAATCGGCGATGGCCAGCAGCGCTTCGATCACCTCGGCATCGTTCTTCCCGCGCAGGTCGGCGATGCCGTACTCGGTCACCACCATGTCGCGCAGGTGCCGCGGGATGGTGGTGTGGCCATAGCTCCAGACGATGTTCGAGCTGACCTCGCCGCCGCTCTCACGCCAGCTGCGCAGCAGCAGGATGGAGCGCCCGCCGTGCAGTTCGTGGGCCTGGGCGACGAAGTTGTACTGGCCGCCGACACCGCTGATCACCCGGCCGTCCTCCAGTTGGTCGGCCACCCCGGCGCCGAGCAGGGTGACGGTGAAGGCGCTGTTGATGAAGCGCGCGTCGCGGCGCTGCAGGCGCTTGAGTTCCTCATCGCGGTAGAGGTTGTTGACGAAGCCGATGCCGGTCATGGCGATGCCGGCCAGGCGCTCGGCCGGCAGTTCGCGCAGGCGCTGGTAGAAGGCCTGCGGGCCGAGGAAGAAGCCAGCGTGCAGCCAGACGCCGTCGGCGTCCGTGCACTGCTGTTCCACCTGTGGATAAACCTGCCGCTTGAGCACGCCGGCCTCGGCCAGGTCCAGCAGGCCCGGCACGAACATCTCGCTGCAACCGTAGAGGCCCTGAGTGAAGGCGCCCAAGCCGCCTTCGCGGTCGATCAGCCCGGCGTGGCGCTCGGCGATCTCCAGTTCGGCGAGCAGCGCGCGGTATGCGGTGTTGTCACGCTGGCGCAGCAGCAGCGCCGAGGTCACCGCATCGCCCATGGCGCCGATGCCGACCTGCAGGGTGCCACCGTCGCGCACCAGGGCGCTGGCGTGCAGGCCGATGCAGTGGTCCTGCCAGCCCACCGGCATGTAGGGCGAGGAGAACAGCGTGCTGGTATCCGCCGGCTGTTCCACCAGCAGGTCGAAGATATCTTCGTCGACCTCGGCGTCGCCCGGCATGTACGGCAGGTCGCGGTGCACCACGCCGATGCAGAGGATGCGCTCGCCGGCCGCGCGGCGGCGGCGCAGCATGGGCAGCAGGTCGAGGGTGATGTCCGGGTTGCACGCCAGGCTCAGCCTCCCGGGCCGCGCCGGATCGCGGGCGACCAGTTGGGCCACGGCGTTGATGCCCTTGGCGTCGAGATCGCGGGCGACGTGGCTGTAGTTGCAGCTGATGTAGTTCTGCTGCGCCGGCGCGCTGTCCAGCAGACTGCCCGGCTGCAGGTAGAATTCCTCGACGCGCACGTTCGGCGGCAGGCTGCCCTGGCGCAGGTCGCGCAGGTAGTCGAGTTCCGGGTAGTCGCCGTACAGGCGTTCGACGAAGGGTTCGAGGAAGCGCCGCTGCAGCTCGCTGCCGGCCTGGGGGCGGCCCAGCGACAGCGCGGTGTAGAGCGTCAGCTGGCGCGCCGGCTGCTCGCCCAGGCGCCGGTAGAGAAGGTTGACCAGGTGATTGGGCTTGCCCAGGCCCAACGGCAGGCCCAGGCGAATCGGGCCATCGAGCCCGGCCAGCAGGTGGTCGACGGCTTCGTCGAGGGTGCAGTGGTGCGCCAAGGTGCGATCCTCCGTGGTTGCCTGTCCAAGTTTGGACCGGAAACCGGCGGGGAGGCTCCGGCGTCTTTTCATTCAAGTGGCGCGGTGGTTCAGCGGAGGGGGCCGTTCGTGCAACCGGGGCGTCCGGCGTGGCCGGTAAATCCAATCGCGGACAAAGTCCGCTCCGCCCGCGCTTCCTGTAACCGTAGGAGCAACTGTCTGCGTCGAGGTGCTCTTCGTAGGATGGGTTGAGCTTGCGAAACCCATGCGGTTGCGCTGATGGGTATCGCTTCGCTCAACGCCATCCTACGAAAAGTCGCGCTTCCTGTAACCGTAGGAGCAACTGTCTGCGTCGAGGTGCTTTTCGTAGGATGGGTTGAGCTTGCGAAACCCATGCGGTTGCGCTGATGGGTATCGCTGCGCTCAACACCATCCTACGATAAGCCGTGCTTCCTGGAACCGTAGGAGCAACTGTTTGCGTCGAGGTGCTTTTCGTAGGATGGGTTGAGCTTGCGAAACCCATGCGGTTGCGCTGATGGGTATCGCTTCGCTCAACGCCATCCTACGAAAAGCCGTGCTTCCTGGAACCGTAGCGGGCCCTGCCCGCGATTCGCGCGCAGGGCGCGCTCCTACAGGGGAATGGCGTGGGTGGGGTGGCGTAGGAGCGAGCTTGCTAGCGAATGAGCCCCGCAGCGGAGTCTGTTCGCGAGCATGAGGGATGGGGATCGACGCGCGGAGCCAAGGCCCCACTCTGCAAGCCAAGCCCCAGCCCCACCCCCCTATGAAAAATGCCGTTTCCCCAACCAGAGAAACGGCATTCTTTCTTGAGCGGACAGCATCGGCCCGTAATCGGCTTTTCCTGCCAGCCCGTGGCTCAGAGGCCGGACATGTGCTTGATGGCTGCCTTCAGCTCGTCGTCCGAGCAATCGGCGCAGGTACCTTTCGGCGGCATGGCATTGATGCCGGAAATGGCCTTGGCCAGCAGGCCATCGAGGCCGCCCTGCTCCTTGGCGCGCTTACCCCACTCGCCCTTGTCGCCAACCTTGGGCGCGCCCAGCAGGCCGGTGCCGTGGCAGGTGGTGCAGACCTTGCCGACGATCTCTTCGCCCGAACGCGGCGCACCGCCACCTCCGGCGGAAGCGACAGCGCCGACGCCTTCGCACTCCTTGCCCTGGACGCAGACCTTGCCCACCGGTTCCAGGCGCTTGGCGATGTCGTCATTGGTCGTGGCTTGGGCGCCAGCGGCCATCAGGGCCAATACGGCGGCCTGGGCCACCAGGATTTTCTTTATCAGGTTCACCCTTTTACCCTCATCGTGGCTTGTACGCCCGGGCACGGTTTCCATCGCAGTCTAGGTAGCGCGGGCGGCCGCAAGTATAACGGAAGAGCGCGCGTCTGAAACAATTGCAGGGCCCGCGAGGGCCTTGCGTCATACGGTCGCAGGCGGCTCCGCCGCCTCTAAAAATTTGCCGGAGTCGTCGCGCTTATGAGCCTCGCCGGCGCATCGAAGGGGTTGCGGAAGCGATGCGGGCGGGTGCTGTCGAAATAGTAGCTGTCGCCGCTTTCGAGGACGTACACCTCGTCGCCGACGGTCAGCTCCAGGCGGCCTTCGACCAGCACGCCGGTCTCCTCGCCTTCGTGGGAGTACATGTCGTCGCCGGTGTCGGCGCCTGGCGGGTAGGTCTCGTCGAGCAGCGTGATGGCGCGGCTGGGATAGGCCTTGCCGATCAGCTTCATGATGATGTCGCCGTCGGACAGGTCGCTGAGTTCGTCTGCCTTGTAGACCACCTGGGTGTTGCTGTCCTGCTCGATGTCCAGGGAGAAGAACTCCACCAGGGACATGGGGATGCCGCCCAGCACCTTCTTCAGGGAGCTGATCGACGGACTCACGCTGTTCTTCTCGATCATCGAGATGGTGCTGTTGGTGACGCCCGCGCGCTTGGCGAGTTCACGCTGGGACAGCCCTTTGAGTTTACGGATGGCTTGCAGGCGAGCGCCAACGTCCAAGGGTGGGGTCCTCCTTATCTTATTTCTTGTTCTGCCAGGCTCTAACGGGCGGAACCCGCCTGCGCCTTGCGGCGAGCGGGTTCCGAAGTGCCCGTATCATGGCAACACCGTTCAGTATTTACAACAGATCGGCCTCGGATACTGCGCAAACTTTACGCAGTTCGTCGCTCAGTCGCCGCTGTAGACCCGCGGTACGCGCTTGAGGTTGCAGAACAATTGATAGGGGATGCTGCCGCACAGGCTGGCGAGCTGGCTGGCCGGGACGTTCGGCCCCCACAGCTCGACGCGGCTGCCCAGGCCGGCGCCGGGCAGGTCGGTGAGGTCGACGGTGAGCATGTCCATGGACACCCGGCCGATGATGCGGCTGGCCTGGCCGTCGATGAACACCGGGGTGCCGTCCGGCGCGTGGCGCGGGTAGCCGTCGGCGTAACCCATGGCGACCACGCCGACGCGCACCGGGCGCTCGGCGACGTAGCGCGCGCCGTAGCCTACCGGCTCGCCGGCCGGCAGTTCGCGCACGCCGATGATCTTCGACTCCAGGGTCATCACCGGGCGCAACTGGTCGGCCAGCGGCTGGGCCTGTTCGAAGGGGGTGGCGCCGTAGAGCATGATGCCCGGGCGCACCCAGTCGCTGGGCACGCTCGGCCAGCCGAGGATGCCGGGGGAGTTGCGCAGGCTGACCTCGTAGGGCTGGCCCAGGCCGGCGCGCACGGCCTCGAAGGCGGCGACCTGCTCCTCGGTGCGTGCGCAGTCCAGCTCGTCGGCGCGGGCGAAGTGGCTCATCAGCACCACCTTGGCCACGTGCGGCAGGGCCTGCAGGCGCGCCAGGGCGGCGGCGTAGTCCTGCGGGAAGAAGCCGACGCGGTGCATGCCCGAGTCCATCTTCAGCCACAGCGTCAGCGGCTTGGCCGGGCGGGCGCGCTCGATGGCCTCCAGTTGCCAGGCCGAGTGCACCACGCACCAGAAGTCATGGCGCTCGATCAGCTCCAGCTCGCTGGCCTCGAAGAAGCCTTCCAGCAGCAGGATGGGCGCGCGGATGCCGGCTTCGCGCAGCTCCAGAGCCTCTTCGATGCAGGCCACGGCGAAGCCGTCGGCTTCCGCCTCCAGGGCCTTGGCGCAGCGCACCGCGCCGTGGCCGTAGGCATCGGCCTTGACTACCGCCAGCGCACGCGCGCCGCTGACTTCGCGGGCCAGGCGGTAGTTGTGGCGCAGGGCCTGGAGGTCGATCAGGGCACGGGCTGGACGCATGGCGGGAACTCTCTGTTATTCGGGTACGGCGCAGCCACGGGCGAACCCGCGCCGACGAAGGCCGTGAAGCAAAAAAAGGCCTGGCAATCCGACCAGGCCCCACGCAAAGGGTTTACGGCAGGGCCGCGACCACCGACATCTCCACCAGGATCTCCGGCTCGCAGAGCCTGGCTTCCACGGTGGCGCGGGCCGGGGCGGTGCCTTGCGGCAACCACTGGTCCCAGACGGCGTTCATGCCGGCGAAGTGCGCGTCGATGTCCTTCAGGTAGATGGTCACCGAGAGGATGCGCGTCTTGTCGGTGCCGGCCTCTTCGAGCAGGCGCTCGATGCTGGCCAGGACTTCGCGGGTCTGCTGTTCGACGCCGGCGGCCATGTCGTCGCCCACCTGGCCCGCCAGGTAGACGGTGCCGTTGTGGACGACGATCTGGCTCATGCGGCCATTAGTGTGCAGGCGCTGGATGGCCATTCTGAGCCTCCGAGGCGTTGCTGTAGCGGGAAATGTCCAGGCCGTCGGTGCTGATCTGCGGGCGCTTCTTCGCCATCAGGTCGGCCAGGTAGCGGCCCGAGCCGCAGGCCATGGTCCAGCCCAGGGTACCGTGGCCGGTGTTCAGGTACAGGTTGCGGTAGCGGGTGCCGCCGACGATCGGGGTGCCGTCCGGGGTGGCCGGGCGCAGGCCGGTCCAGAAGGTCGCCTGGCTGACGTCGCCGCCCTCGGGGTAAAGGTCGGTGGTGATCATTTCCAGGGTTTCGCGGCGGCGCGGGTTCAGCGACAGGTCGAAACCGGCGATCTCGGCCATGCCGCCGACGCGGATGCGCTGGTCGAAGCGGGTGATGGCGACCTTGTAGGTCTCGTCGAGGATGGTCGAGGTCGGCGCCATGTCCGGGTTGGTGATCGGCACGGTCAGCGAGTAGCCCTTGAGCGGGTAGACCGGGGCGTTGATGCCCAGCGGCTTGAGCATCTGCGGCGAGTAGCTGCCCAGGGCCAGCACGTAGTGGTCGGCGGTGACCAGTTGGCCGTCGATCCACACGCCATTAATGCGGTCGCCGGCGAAGTCCAGGCGCTGGATGTTCTGGTTGAAGCGGAACTCCACGCCCAGGCCCTGGGCCAGTTCGGCCAGCTTGGTGGTGAACATCTGGCAGTCGCCGGTCTGGTCGTTGGGCAGACGCAGGGCGCCGACCAGCTTGTCGGCCACCTTGGCCAGGGCCGGCTCGACGCGGGCGATGCCGGCGCGGTCGAGGACTTCATAGGGCACGCCGGAGCTTTCCAGCACGGCGATGTCCTTGGCGGCGGAGTCGAGCTGGGCCTGGGTGCGGAACAGCTGGGTGGTGCCCAGGGTGCGGCCTTCGTAGGCGATGCCGGTTTCGGCGCGCAGTTCGTCGAGGCAGTCGCGGCTGTACTCGGACAGGCGCACCATGCGCTCCTTGTTCACCGCGTAGCTGGCGGCGTTGCAGTTGCGCAGCATCTGCCACATCCAGGCGTACTGGCTGGGGTCGCCGGTGAGCTTGATGGCCAGCGGCGCGTGCTTCTCCAGCAGCCACTTCATGGCCTTCAGCGGGATGCCCGGGGCGGCCCAGGGCGAGGCGTAGCCGGGGGAAACCTGGCCGGCGTTGGCGAAGCTGGTTTCCAGGGCCGGGCCGGGCTGGCGGTCGACCACCACCACTTCGAAACCGGAACGGGCCAGATAGTAAGCACTGGCGGTGCCGATCACACCGCTGCCGAGAACCAGAACGCGCATCGCTGCCTCCCACGTCGCGTGGGGCACGCGACGTTTCTTATTTTGAACGTCAGTTGCGCGCAGTATAGGAATTCGACCACAGAAATAATCACTATTTAACAGACGGTAATTGAAGGAAATTCTTGGTGAAAACGCCTTTCACGGAGGCGCATCCACCAGATAACCAGCAAAAACACCTGAAAAATCCATAGCCATGCAAGCATGTCGGATCGCGGTTTTCAGCAACTAATTCGGCGCGCTTCGGCGAACGCGGGATTTACTCCCGCCAGAGCCGGGGCCGACAGGAATAAGCGCTGCCGCGACGGCAGGTCGCAGGCGCCGCCCGACAGGCGGCGCCAGGGAAATCCCCTTACTTGCGCACCCACTTGCCATTGAGCTGGATGTATTGCCCGGACGGGGTGCGGTCCATGGCCTTCTTGCCGGCCAGGGCTTCCACGTCGCCGAGCTTGGCGCCGCTCTGGCCGGCCACCTTCTGGTACTCGGCGCGGCGCGCGGCGTTGATCTGGGCGGCGATGTCCGCCGCCTGGCCGCTGTTGCTGACCACCCCGAGGTAGCCGTCGGGCTGCTCGCCGACCAGGCCCTGGGCCTTGGCCCCGCCCAGGGCCGACATGGCCTGCTCCAGGCTCATGGCCAGGGCCGGCAGGCTGACGCAAAGGGCCAGCAGGGCGACGCCGAGTTTGCTGCGCAGTGTCATCTAGAAGCTCCTCAGAACAGACCGCTGTTCTCGTTGATGATGCCATCCAGGGCCTTGTCGACCTTGATGTAGATCTCGTGCTCGATCTTCACGTTGAGGTTGATGTTGATCGGCTCCTTGGGCGCCGCCAGCTGTACCGTCGGCGTACAGCCCTGGCTGAGCCCGAGCAGGGCCAGGACGGCGATGAGTGCGCATGGGCGCATGCGGTGTTCTCCTTGCGATCAGGGCGCGGCAGGTGGCTGGTTGCGCAGGCGTTCCTGCACGCGCTTGCGGATGGTGTCGCTGACCCGGTCGCTCAGCTGCAGGCTGGTCAGCAGGTCCGGGATGTTCTCCTCCAGGTTGACGTTGAGGTTCACCGGCCGCCCCTGCTCCAGCGCCGGGTTGCGGCCGCTGATGGCCAGGGCCAGGAGCAGGCGGCCGCCCTCAGCATAATCCACGCGGCTGGCCAGGCGCTCGTAGCGGAAGTCGTCGAGCATGGTCGCCACCAGCTGCATGGCCGGGTTGCTCTGGCCGAGGGCGCGGATCTTCTCCGAGCGGAACTGCAGGGTGCCCGGCTGCCGCGCGGCGACCTGGCCGCCCTGGATGCGCAGCCCGCCCGGGCCGAGCAGCAGCGGCAGCTCACCGTCGAGAATGCCGTTGCCGGCCAGGCCCTCGGCGGGATAGGCCTTGAGGATTTCCTCCAGCAGCACGCCTTGCAGGTGCAGGCTCTGCGCGGGGTTTTCGCGGGCCAGTTGCAGCGTGCCGGCGTCCAGCCAGGCGCGGCCGCCGAACAGCTTCAGCTCGGCCTGGCGCCAGTCCAGGCGGCCGGCCAGCGGCTGGTCCAGGCCGGCGCTGTAGCCACCCTGGAACTGCAGGGGCCCGAGCAGCACGCCGGGGTTGAGCTGTTCCACGCGCAGGCCGGGCAACTGCAGCGTCAGTTGCGAGCCGCGCAGTTGCAGCTTCGCCTCGCCGTCCAGGCCGTGGATCTCGCTGCGGTCGTAGACGCCTTCCAGGCCCCGGCCGTTCAGCGTCAGGTCCAGCTGCTGGGCGCCCTGCCCCGGTGGCAGGCGCCACTGCGCGCGGGCCTGCAGGCGGCCGTTGTTCAGGCTGAGCAGCGCCGGCCAGTCGGCCAGGCTGGCCGCCAGCGGGTTGCCGCTGCGCAGGAAGAATTCCGGCAGTTGCGCCGTCAGCTCCAGGCTGCCGTCGGCCTGGTGGCGCAACTCGACGTCGGCGGCCAGGCCACCGCTATTCTGCAGCCGGCCCTTGAGCTGCTGCTGCGCCAGGCCGGCGCCGAGCTGGCCCTGGTAGCTCCAGGCGAGCGGCTTGAGGTGCGCCTGGCGCAGCTCGCCGGCCGACAGTTGCACGGCGCCGTCGAAGCCCAGGCTGAAGGGCTGGCCGGCGGCGTAGCCCAGCGCCAGGCTGGCCTTGTCCGCCGTCGCGCCGAGCTTGGCGGCCTTCAGCCCCTGGGGCCCGGCCAGGCTGCCCAGGTTCAGCTTGGCGCCCTTGCCCAGGCGCAGGCTGGCCGCGGCCTGGCCAATCTCGCCGTCCAGCGGCAGGTCGAGCGCCGCCTTGCCCAGGCGCAGGCCGGGCAGTTGCAGGTCCGCTACCTGGGCTTGCAAGCGGGCCTGACTCAGGGCCAGCGACAAGGCTTCGCCCTCCACCAGCGCCAGCACACCTTGCAGGCGCAGGTCGCTGGCGCCCTTGCCGCGCAGGTCCAGGCGTACCGCGCCGGGGGCGCTGTCGTCGGGTTGCAGGCCCAGGCGCAGGTTGGCCGGGCGCAGGCCCACCGGTAGCGCCTGCAGCCAGTCGCCGTAAAGGTCGGCCAGGTAGAGGTCGCCGTCCAACACCCGCGGCCGCCACTGCCCCGGCGCGGTCGCGGCCGCCTGCAGTTGCAGGTCGCCCTGCAAGGTGCCCAGGCCCGGTAGCGGCCAGGGCTGCGGCAATTGCATGGCCAGCTCCAGTTCGCCCTGGCTGTCGCGCAGTGCGGGCCAGTCCGGCCAGGGGCCATCGCCGCCGAGGGTGCTGTCCCAGCTCAGGCGCAGGCGCCCGGCCTCGGGTAGGGAGACCGGCAGGGTCGGCGTCGGCAACCAGGGCGCCAGCCAGGCGCGCACGGCGTCCAGCGGTGGCACTCCAGGGCTGGCCAGGCTGCCGCGCCAGTGGCGCTCGGCTGGCGCCCAGCTGGCGTCGAGGTCGGCCAGGCGTTCGCCATCCAGATCGGCCTTCAATGCCAGCCGCCAGGCGTCCTGTTCCGGGTGCAGGGTGCCGTCGAGGGCCAGGCGCTGAGCGCCCTGCTGCAGTTCGGCGGCCAGGGACGCGGCGTTGCCGGGCAGCTGCTGCCAGTGCAGGCTGCCGACCAGGGTGCAGCGCTGCTGCCCGGCGCAGGGCAGTTCGAACTCGGCGCGCTGCAGGACGGCCCGCTGCGGCAGCAGGCCGAGCCACAGGCCCACCTGGTCGGGCGTCGGCCACTCCCCCGCCTCTTCTTCCGTCGTCGCGGCGGCGGGCCAGGAACCCACGCGTAAGCGCTGTAGCTCCAGGCCACCCAGGCGCCAGCGCCCGTCGATGCGCCGCGGCCAGCCCAGGCGCAGCTGATCGGCCTGGATTTCCAGGCGCGAAGCGGACTTTTCCCGCGTTACGGCCAGCCGTTGCAGTGTCAGACCGTCCAATGAAATGCCCGGCCCCTGCCAGTTCAGGCCGGCGATGCCCTGCTCCGCGAGCAGCCGCTGCCAGGCCTGCCCCGCCCAGACGGCGAGCAGCGCGATGAGCAACGCCAGCAACAGCAGGATTCGGGTACGGGTCGAGCGCATGCCAGGCTCCGGCGGCGAAGTGGAAGGCCCGCGCATCCGGCGCGGACCTGGGAACAGGCTGGCGGCGTGCCCGCAGAAGATCAAGGGGCAGTGATATCCACTGGCTTAACGTCTATATTTGGCGACAATCACCAACCATAAGCACCGCCCCCGAGCAGCCTCCATGAGAACCCAGCACCAAAGCCGCCGCGAACTGGACAAGATCGACCGCAACATCCTGCGCATCCTCCAGGAAGAAGGGCGCATTTCCTTCACCGAGCTGGGCGAGCGCGTCGGCCTCTCCACCACCCCCTGCACCGAGCGGGTGCGGCGCCTGGAGCGCGAAGGCATCATCATGGGCTACAACGCCCGGCTGAACCCGCAGTACCTCAAGGCCAGCCTGCTGGTGTTCGTCGAGATCAGCCTGGACTACAAGTCCGGCGACACCTTCGAGGACTTCCGCCGCGCCGTGCTCAAGCTGCCCCACGTGCTGGAGTGCCACCTGGTGTCCGGCCACTTCGACTACCTGGTGAAGGCGCGCATCTCGGAAATGGCCTCCTACCGCAAGCTGCTGGGCGACATCCTGCTGAAGCTGCCCCACGTGCGCGAGTCGAAGAGCTACATCGTGATGGAAGAGGTCAAGGAGAGCCTGACCCTGCCGATTCCCGACTGATCGCAACAGCTTGTCGAGTTTTTACGGCTTCCCCCCTTGGCGTGGCGGGAAGCCGGCGTTTATCCTGCGTAAAATTTTAACAACACAATAATCAGGATATCGCACATGAACGCCCGCGTTCGCCTCCCGGTGCACACCGACCAGCACGCCCCTTCCTACTACGCCGCGACCCTCAACCGTCGCATCCAGTGCCCTCCCCTGGCCGGCGAGGAAGTGGCCGACGTGTGCATCATCGGCGGCGGCTTCTCCGGGCTGAACACCGCGATAGAACTGGCCGAGCGCGGCTTCTCGGTGGTCCTGCTGGAGGCCCGCAAGATCGGCTGGGGCGCCAGCGGGCGCAACGGCGGCCAACTGATCCGCGGCGTCGGCCATGGCGTCGAGCAGTTCGAGCCGGTGATCGGCAAGGACGGCGTGCGCCAGCTCAAGCTGATGGGCCTTGAGGCCGTGCAGATCGTGCGCCAGCGCGTGGAGAAGTACGGCATCGACTGCGACCTGACCTGGGGCTACTGCGACCTGGCCAACAAGGCCTCGGACGTCGAGGGCTTCCGCGAGGACTACGAGGAGCTCAAGAGCCTGGGCTACACCCACGAGCTGCGCCTGGTCCCGCAGGCGGAAATGCGCAGCATCGTCGGCGCCGACTGCTACGTCGGCGGCATGGTGGACATGGGCTCGGGCCACCTGCACCCGCTCAACCTGGCCCTGGGCGAGGCGGCTGCGGCGCAGTCCCTGGGCGTGCGCCTGTTCGAGGATTCGCAGGTCACCCACATCGACTACGGCGCCGAAGTGCGGGTGCGCACCGCCAAGGGCAGCGTGCGCGCCAAGACACTGGTGATCGGCTGCAACGCCTACCAGAACGGCCTGAACAACTACCTCGACGGCAAGGTGCTGCCGGCCGGCAGCTACGTCATCGCCACCGAGCCGCTGCCGGCGGACCTCGCCCACGAGCTGCTGCCGCAGAACATGGCGGTGTGCGACCAGCGCGTGGCCCTGGACTACTACCGCCTCTCCGCCGACAACCGCCTGCTGTTCGGCGGCGCCTGCCACTATTCCGGGCGCGACCCGGCGGACATCGCCGCCTACATGCGGCCGAAGATGCTCAAGGTGTTCCCGCACCTGGCCGACGTGCGCATCGACTACCAGTGGGGCGGCATGATCGGCATCGGCGCCAACCGCCTGCCGCAGATCGGCCGCCTGCCCGGCCAGCCCAACGTGTACTTCGCCCAGGCCTATTCCGGCCACGGGGTGAACGCCACCCACCTGGCCGGCAAGCTGCTCGCCGAGGCCATCGCCGGGCAGCAGGGCAGCGGTTTCGAGCTGTTCGCCAAGGTCCCGCACATCACCTTCCCCGGCGGCAAGCTGCTGCGCTCGCCGCTGCTGGCGCTGGGCATGGCCTGGTATCGCTTCAAGGAGGCGCTGAGCGGCTAGAATCTCCGCAGTCCCGCTACGGCGGGCGGCCTGGAGATTCCCGCTTGCTACCACGCTTCCTGTGGCTGGCGCTGCTGCTGCTCGGCGGCTGCGCCAGCGTTCCCCTGCCCACGCCCTCGCACGCCCTGTCGCCGGGCGGCACGGCCCTCGGCGACGCCGTGCAGCAGCGCGCGGCGGCGCACCCCGGCGCCTCCGGCTTCCGCCTGCTGGCCTCCAGCAGCGACGCCTTCCTCGCCCGCGCCGAGCTGATCCGCGCCGCCCAGCGCAGCCTGGACATCCAGTACTACATAGTCCACGACGGCCTCACCACCCGCGCGCTCATCCACGAGCTGCTCAAGGCCGCCGACCGCGGCGTGCGCGTGCGCGTGCTGATCGACGACACCAGCAGCGACGGCTGGGATTACGAGATCGGCGTGCTGGCCGCCCACCCGAACATCCAGGTGCGCCTGTTCAACCCGCTGCACCTGGGCCGCAGCACCGGCATCACGCGCAACCTCGGGCGCCTGTTCAACCTCGCCGAGCAGCACCGGCGCATGCACAACAAGCTGTGGCTGGCCGACAACAGCGTGGCCATCGTCGGCGGGCGCAACCTGGGCGACGAGTACTTCGGCGCCAAGGCGGAAATGAACTTCAGCGACCTCGACCTGCTCGGCGTCGGCCCGGTGGCCAAGGAGCTGGGACAGAGCTTCGACCAGTACTGGAACAGCGCCATCAGCCGCCCCATCGAGGACTACCTGTGGGGCAAGCCCGAGCGCGCCGACCTCGAACGCGCCCGGCGCGGCCTGGACAGCTACCTGGAGAAGAGCCGGGTGCGCCACTCCGCCTACCTGCAGCGCCTGCACCTGCGCGGCGCCTCGTCGAACCTGGACAGCTGGCTCGACGACCTGGTCTGGGCCCCGGGCCGCGCCATCTGGGACGACCCGCTGAAGGTCCTGGACGGCGGCCAGAGCCGCCCGCAGCAACAGCTGAGCACCCAGCTCGAACCGCTGTTCCGCCAGGTGTCGAAGGAACTGATCCTGGTCTCGGCCTACTTCGTGCCCACCGACAGCGGCGTCACCTACCTCACCGGCCGCGCCGACAACGGCGTCAGCGTGCGCCTGCTGACCAACTCCCTGGAAGCCACCGACGTGCCCGCCGTGCACGCCGGCTATGCGCCCTACCGCATGGCCCTGCTGGAGCACGGCGTGCAGCTCCACGAACTGCGCGCCCAGCCGGACCAGCGCCTGGCCGGCGCGCCCTGGACGGTGCGCGGCTCCAGCAGCGCCAGCCTGCACAGCAAGGCGATCGTCTTCGACCGGCGCCAGGTGTTCATCGGCTCCTTCAACTTCGACCCGCGCTCGATCATCTGGAATACCGAGGTCGGCATCATCGTCGACAGCCCGGAACTGGCGGAGCAGACGCGCAAGCTGGCGCTGGCCGGGATGTCGCCCAGCGTCAGCTACCAGGTGCGCATCGACCGCAGCGGCAGCCGCCCGCGGCTGACCTGGGTCGACGAGCGCGACGGCCATCCGCACGTGCTGCACCACGAGCCGGGCAGCCTGTGGCGCCGCTTCAACGCCTGGATAGCCGGCGCCATCGGGCTGGAGAGAATGTTATAGGCGTTATCCGCGATCACCGTGCGTGGGCTCGGCCCATCGCGGACGGAGTCCCGCTACGTGGCAGGAGTCGCCCCGTAGGATGGCGTTGAGCGCAGCGATACCCATCACCGCGGCCGCATGGGTATCGCAAGCTCAACCCATCCTACGAAGAGCAGCAGGCCTCAGCGCCCGCTCGCTTCCGGCAGCTCATCGCCCTCCAGTTCCACCGGCGGCAAGCCCTTGCGCCATACCAGCACGACGAAACCGAAGGCGCCCAGGGCCATCATCAGCGGCAGCGCATGGCCGCTCACCCACTGGCTGACCGCGCCGGTGGTCAGCGGTCCGATCAGGCAGCCGATGCCCCACAGCTGGGCGATGTGCGCGTTGGCGCGGACCAGCGCATCGTCGCGGTAGCGCTCGCCGATGAGGATCAGCGACAGGGTAAAGAGCCCCCCGGCGCTCGCGCCGAACAGCACCAGCACCGGCCAGATCGCCGGCCCGTGCAGCAGCGGCGGGATGCCCAGGCTGCTCAGCAGCAGGACGATGCCGCAGCCCTTGAACAGCGTCTGCCGCGACACCCGGTCGGCCAGCCAGCCGATGGGCAGCTGCAGCAGCGCGTCGCCCACCACCACCACCGTGACCATGGTCAGCGCCACCGCCTGGGTGAAGCCTTGGCGCACGCCGTAGACCGGCAGCAGGGTGAGGATCATCGCCTCGAAACCGGCGAACAGCACCACCGCCCAGGCGATGGCCGGCAGCTTGGCGCAGAAGGCGAACAGGCCGCGCCCCGAGGCGCTGTGCGGGTCCACCCTGGGCGCGCCGCCGCGACCGACGAGCAGCAGCGAACCGCACACCAGCAGGCCGACGCCCAGCCAGAAGCCGCGGTCGTCGGCGGTGCCGATGAAGGTCAGCAGCACCGGGCCGGACAGTTGGCTCAGCGCATAGCCGGTGCCGTACAGGGCCACCAGGCGGCCGCGCCATTTCTCCACGGCCAGCTGGTTGATCCAGCTCTCGCCGAGGATGAACACCACGGTCAGTTGCACGCCGATCAGCAGGCGCAGCACCAGCCACACCGGGTAGTTCTGCAGCAGCGCCAGCAGGCCGACGGAAAAGGCCCCGCTGAGCAGGCACCAGCGCATCAGCCGCGGCGTGCCCAGGCGGGCGGCCAGGCGCCCGGAGATGAGCGCGCCGAGCAGCACGCCGGCAGCCGGCGTGGCGGCCATCACGCCGATGGCGAAGCTGCCGTAGCCCCAACTTTCCAGGCGCAAGGACACCAGGGGCATGGTCAGGCCGAGGGCCAGGCCGATGCTGATGACCGACAGGCAGACAGCGAAATAGGCACCCCAACGCATTGTCGTTCTCCCGTTCCATCCGGAGCGCACTCCGAGCCAGAGGCCGAGCCCGGCGCGCAATGCAAAGCGGCCGGGCTCCCCAAGGGAAACCCGGCCGCGGGTATGGCTCTTTGTCAGAGCCGCCCCGGCGAGGGGGCCGACCTAGCAAGCCTTTTGACTCTGGACTTCGCCACGGAGGGCGCGAGCTAGAGCCAGGCAAGGCGTGATCGGATTCGGACGCGCAGTTTACGCCAGTAAATGAGCAGGCCGAATCCGATCACAACGCAGCATGGCCGACGCGCAGCCCCGCCGAACGTTGTTACAGCTTGATCCAGGTAGCCTTCAGCTCGGTGTACTTGTCGAAGGCGTGCAGCGACTTGTCGCGGCCGTTGCCCGACTGCTTGAAGCCACCGAAGGGCGCGGTCATGTCGCCGCCGTCGTACTGGTTGATCCACACGCTGCCGGCGCGCAGGGCCCTGCCGATCAGGTGGGCCTTGGACAGGTTGCTGGTCCAGACCGCGGCGGCCAGGCCGTACGGGGTGTCGTTGGCGATGCGCACGGCTTCCTCGGCGTCCTCGAACTCGATCACCGACAGCACCGGCCCGAAGATTTCCTCGCGGGCGATGCGCATGGCGTTGGTCACGCCGTCGAAGATGGTCGGCTCGACGTAGGTGCCGCCGGTCTCTTCCAGGGTGCGCTTGCCGCCGGCCACCAGCTTGGCGCCGTCGTCGTGGCCGGCCTGGATGTAGCTCAGCACGTTGTTCATCTGGGTGGTGTCGACCAGCGCGCCGACGTTGGTTTCCGGGTCCAGCGGGTTGCCCGGCTTCCAGGCCTTCAGCGCTTCGACCACCAGCGGCAGGAACTCGGCCTTGATGGATTTCTCCACCAGCAGGCGGGAACCGGCGGTGCACACTTCGCCCTGGTTGAAGGCGATGGCGCTGGCGGCGGATTCGGCGGCGGCCTTCAGGTCAGGCGCGTCGGCGAAGACGATGTTCGGGCTCTTGCCGCCGGCTTCCAGCCATACGCGCTTCATGTTCGACTCGCCGGCGTAGACCATCAGCTGCTTGGCGATCTTGGTCGAGCCGGTGAACACCAGGGTGTCGACGTCCATGTGCAGGGCCAGGGCCTTGCCCACGGTGTGGCCGAAGCCCGGCAGGATGTTCAGCACGCCTTTCGGGATGCCGGCCTCGACGGCCAGCTGGGCGACGCGGATGGCGGTCAGCGGCGACTTCTCGGACGGTTTGAGGATCACCGAGTTGCCGGTGGCCAGGGCCGGGCCGAGCTTCCAGCAGGACATCAGCAGGGGGAAGTTCCATGGCACGATGGCGGCGACCACGCCCACGGCTTCGCGGGTGACCAGGCCCAGCTGATCATGCGGGGTGGCGGCGACTTCGTCGTAGACCTTGTCGATGGCTTCGGCATTCCAGCGGATGCTGTTGGCGGCGCTGGCGACGTCGATGTTCAGCGCGTCGCTGATCGGCTTGCCCATGTCCAGGGTTTCCAGCAGTGCCAGTTCTTCGGCGTGCTGCATCATCAGCTCGGCGAAGCGGATCATGACCTTCTTGCGCTTGGCCGGCGCCTGGCGCGACCACACGCCGGACTCGAAGGCGGCACGGGCAACCTGCACGGCGCGCTCGGCGTCGGCGGCGTCGCAGCTGGCGACCTTGGCCAGGAAGCGGCCATCCACCGGGCTGATGCAGTCGAAGGTGGCGCCGTCGGCGGCATCGACGTACTGGCCGTCGACGAAGGCGCGGCCTTCGATCTTCAGGTTCTGGGCGCGAGCTTCCCAGTCGGCGCGAGTGAGGGTACTCATGACAACTTGTCCTCTTATTGAATTACTTATCGAAGTCCCGGCGCCCCGGGGATGGGCGCGCTGTCAGAAATTCTGCAAGGCGGCGCGAGGGCCACGCTGTCCGCCACCCTAAACCGGGATGGGCGAATTTTCAATATTTTTGACACTTTGGCGCCAAAACGCCTTGTCACGTTCGTTTTATTAAACATAGACTCGATCGATTCCGCCTCCGTCCGGGCCCCCCCGCAGTGGCGGAGCACTCGTACAACCCACAATAAAACGAGAGTCAGCATGAACATCGAGCAGATCGTCGACTTCGCCCAGGCCGGCACCGCCGCCGAGCACTACCGCCCGGCGCCGGAGAAGGTCCTCAAGGGCGATCCCGAGCAAAGCGTGCGCAACCACTACGCCAGCCCCTGCGGCCAGTTCAACGTCGGCATCTGGGAAGGCGCGGTCGGCCACTGGACCATCAACTACACCGAGCACGAATACTGCGAGATCCTCCAGGGCGTGTCGGTGATCCGCGACGCCGACGGCGGCGCCAAGACCGTGCGCACCGGCGACCGCTTCGTCATCCCGGCCGGCTTCAAGGGCACCTGGGAGGTGCTGGAGCCTTGCCGCAAGGTCTATGTGATCTTCGAACAGAAGGCTTGATAGCTGTTTGACGAAAAAACGCCGCTTTCTCCAAAGCGGCGTTTTTGTTTTGTTGGGGGCTGCCCTGTCATTGCAGGGCGGATAACGCCAATGGCGTTGCACGGGCGTAGGAGCAACTGTCTGCGCCGAGGCGTTTTTCGTAGGATGGGTTGAGCTTGCGAAACCCATGCGGTTGCGCTGATGGGTATCGCTCCGCTCAACGCCATCCTACGAAAAGCCACGCTCGCTCATGCGGTAGGCGGGCTTCGTCCGCGATGGGATTCGCCGGCCACGCCGGACGCCCCGGTGGCACGAACGGCCCCACCAGCCCCGCCGCGCAGACATGAAAAAACCCGCCAATCGGCGGGTTTCTTCGCAAGGGCCGGGATCAATTACTTGATCTTGGCTTCCTTGTAGATCACGTGCTTGCGAACGACCGGATCGAACTTCTTGATCTCGATCTTCTCAGGCTTGGTGCGCTTGTTCTTGTCGGTAGTGTAGAAGTGGCCGGTACCGGCGCTGGACACCAGACGGATCAGTTCACGCATGATTGCAGCTCCTTAGAATTTTTCGCCGCGGGCGCGCAGGTCGTTCAGGACGGCCTCGATGCCACGCTTGTCGATGATACGCATGCCCTTGGCGGAAACGCGCAGGCGTACGAAGCGCTTCTCGGACTCAACCCAGAAACGGTGGTGCTGCAGGTTCGGCAGGAAACGGCGGCGGGTTTTGTTGTGTGCGTGGGAAATGTTGTTCCCGGTAACCGGACCCTTACCGGTCACTTGGCAAACTCTCGACATGGCTCAGCCCTCTATAAACCACATGCCAAACCCGGCATGGGTTGGCTGCTTGAACTCGTTGATACTTGGTTTCCACCCGGGTCTTACCTGCCCGACCGCCACTCGATTCCGAGTCGACGGGGCAGGGCCCCAGAAAAGAGCGCAGCTTTATATCAGAAAGCCGCTTAGTGCCGCAAGGGAGCAAGCGGCTTATCCACATGCCGGCGCAGCGCGGCCGCGGCCCGGCGCCCTTGCCGTTCGTCGACTTTCACCGTTGTCGCCCGCCGCGGCTTGGTCTAGGGTAGCCGGTTCAAGGCCGACAACGGCCTTGCATGACTGCGCCCAGCCCACGGGACGGGCATTTTCCCACCATTTCCGGAGTCCGTCATGCGTCTGCTTCCACTCGCCCTGCTGCTGGCCCCCGCCCTGGCCGGCGCCAGCACCCTCAGTGTCTGCACCGAGGCCAGCCCCGACGGCTTCGACGTCGTGCAGTTCAATGCCCTGACCACCACCAACGCCTCGGCTGACGTGCTGATGAACCGCCTGGTGGAGTTCGACGCGGCGCAGGGCAAGGTGGTGCCGAGCCTGGCCGAGAGCTGGACGGTCTCCGCCGACGGCCTGACCTACGACTTCAAGCTGCGCGGCGGGGTGAAGTTCCACCACACCGACTATTTCAGCCCCAGCCGCGAACTGGGCGCCGACGACGTGCTGTTCAGCTTCCGGCGCATGCTCGACCCCGCCAACCCCTGGCACAAGGTGGCGCAGAGCGGCTTCCCCCACGCCCAGTCGCTGCAGCTGCCGGCCCTGATAAAAGCCGTGGAGAAGGTCGACGAGCACCAGGTGCGCTTCACCCTGAGCCACCCCGACGCCACCTTCCTGCCCATGCTCAGCATGGGCTTCGCCTCCATCTATTCCGCCGAGTACGCCGACCAGCTGATGAAGGCCGGCACCCCGGAGAAGCTCAACGCCCAGCCCATCGGCAGCGGCCCCTTCGTCTTCAAGCGCTTCCAGAAGGACGCGCAGATCCGCTACACCGCCAACCCGGACTACTTCGCCGGCAAGCCGGCGGTGGACAACCTGCTGTTCGCCATCACCCCAGACGCCAACGTGCGCCTGCAGCGCCTCAAGCGCGGCGAATGCCAGATCGCCCTGTCGCCCAAGCCGCTGGACATCGAGGCCGCGGCCAGGGACCCGGCCCTGCGCATCGAGCAGACGCCGGCGTTCATGACCGCCTTCGTCGCCCTGAACAGCCAGCACCCGCCGCTGGACAAGCCCGAGGTGCGCCAGGCGATCAACCTCGCCTTCGACCGCCAGACCTACCTGAAGTCGGTGTTCGAAGGCAGCGCCACTGCCGCCGAGGGCGTCTACCCGCCGAACACCTGGAGCTATGCCAAGGACATCCCCGGCTACCCCCACGACCCCGCCCAGGCCAAGGCACTGCTGGAAAAGGCCGGCCTGAAGGACGGCTTCAAGACCACCATCTGGACGCGCCCCAGCGGCAGCCTGCTCAACCCCAACCCGAGCCTGGGCGCGCAGCTGCTGCAGGCCGACCTGGCCAAGGTCGGCATCCAGGCCGGGATCCGCGTGATCGAGTGGGGCGAACTGATCCGCCGCGCCAAGGCCGGCGAGCACGACCTGCTGTTCATGGGCTGGGCCGGCGACAACGGCGACCCGGACAACTTCCTTACCCCGCAATTCTCCTGCGCCAGCGTGAAGTCCGGGCTGAACTTCGCGCGCTTCTGCGACCCGAAGCTGGACGGCCTGATCAGCCAGGGCAAGGCGCTGAGCGAGCAGGACAAGCGCAGCGCGCTCTACCACGACGCCCAGCAGCTGATCCACGACCAGGCCCTGTGGCTGCCGCTGGCGCACCCCACGGCCTCGGTGCTGCTGCGCAAGGAGGTCAAGGGCTACGCCGTGAACCCGTTCGGCCGCCAGGATTTCTCCAAGGTCAGCCTCTGAGGCGCCGTTCAACGTGGGGCCGGCGCGATACCGGCCCCACGGCGAGCCTCACACCCAACCCATCTCCGCCATCGACAGCGGCTCGCCGTCGCCGACGATGAAGTGGTCGAGCACGCGCACGTCCACCAGCGCCAGGGCGTCCTTCAGGCGCTGCGTCAGCCTGCGGTCGGCCTGGCTCGGCTCGGTGATGCCCGAGGGATGGTTGTGACTGAGGATCAGCGCCGCGGCGTTGTGCGCCAGGGCGCGCTTGACCACCTGGCGCGGGTAGACGCTGGCGCTGTCGATGGAGCCGTGGAACAGCACCTCGAAGGCCAGGACACGGTGGCGGCCGTCGAGGAACAGGCAGGCGAACACCTCGTGGGCCTCGTGGCGCAGCCGCGCCTTGAGGAAGTCGCGCACCGCCTGCGGGCTCTCCAGGGCGGAATCGCGGCGCAGCTGCTCGGCCAGGTGGCGGCGGGCCATCTCCAGCACCGCCTGCAGCTGGGCGTACTTGGCGCGGCCCAGGCCCAGGTGGCTGCTGAAGCTGGCCTGGTCCGCCTCCAGCAGCGCGCGCAGGCTGCCGAACTCATGGAGCAGACGCCGCGCCAGCTCCACCGCGCTGCAGCCGACCACGCCGGTGCGCAGGAAGATGGCCAGCAGCTCGGCGTCGCTGAGGCTCGCCGCGCCGCGCTCGAGGAGTTTTTCCCGCGGGCGTTCTGCCGCGGGCCAGTGACGAATGCTCATGCAACCTCCCTGTCGAGCCGCCCGCTGTGCCGGGGCGGGCGCTGTGCTATCTTAGCCCGTCCCTTTCGCGCGACCGGAGGCCTGGGGAGGCGTCTCCGGCCCTGACGCGCGTCATCCAATTCCGAAGATAAGGCGGGCCTATGCAGCGGCTCTATCGAAAACGCATCGTCCTCGGCGTGGGCGGCGGTATTGCGGCCTACAAGAGCGCCGAACTGGTCCGCCGCCTGCGCGACCAGGGCGCGGAAGTCCGCGTGGTGATGACCCAGGGCGGCCGTGAGTTCATCACCCCGCTGACGCTCCAGGCGCTGTCCGGCCACCCGGTGCACCTGGACCTGCTCGACCCCGCCGCCGAAGCGGCCATGGGCCACATCGAGCTGGCCCGCTGGGCCGACCTGGTGCTGATCGCCCCGGCCACCGCCGACGTCATGGCGCGCCTGGCCCAGGGCGTGGCCAACGACCTGCTGACCACCCTGGTGCTGGCCACCGATGCCCAGGTCGCCCTGGCCCCGGCGATGAACCAGTCCATGTGGCGCGACCCGGCCACCCAGGCCAATGCCGAACTGCTGCGCGGCCGCGGCCTGCACTTCTTCGGCCCGGCCGCCGGCAGCCAGGCCTGCGGCGACGTCGGACCCGGGCGCATGCTCGAGGCCGAGGAGCTGGCCCAGCGCGCCGCCGACTGCTTCCAGTTCCTCTCGCTGACCGGCCAGCACGTGCTGATCACCGCCGGCCCGACCCAGGAAAACATCGACCCGGTGCGCTACATCACCAACCACAGCTCCGGGAGGATGGGCTTCGCCCTGGCCGAGGCCGCCGCCGAAGCCGGCGCGCGGGTGACCCTGGTGACCGGCCCGGTGCACCTGCCGACGCCCGACCGGGTGAGCCGCGTCGACGTGGTCAGCGCCCGCGACATGCTCGCCGCCTGCGAAGCCGCGATGCCGGCCGACCTGCTGATCGCCGCCGCCGCGGTGGCCGACTACCGCCCCGAGCTGGTCGCCACGCAGAAACTGAAGAAGGACCCGACCACGGGCGACGGCCTGCTGCTGCAGCTGGTGCGCAACCCGGATATCCTCGCCACCCTCGCCCAGCGCGCCGACCGGCCGTTCAGCGTGGGCTTCGCCGCGGAGACCGAGAACCTGCTGGAGTACGCCTCGCGCAAGCTCAAGGACAAGAACCTCGACCTGATCGTGGCCAACGACGTGGCCAACCCCTCGATCGGTTTCAACAGCGAAGAGAACGCGATCACCGTGATCGACCGCGAATTGCACGAAACTGCCTTCGCCCAGACCAGCAAGGGCAAGATCGCCCGCCAGCTGATCGCCTTCATCGCCGACCGCCTGAAACGACACTGAGAACCCGATGCATTCCCTGCAAGCCAAGATCCTCGACCCGCGCCTGGGCGCCGAATTCCCCCTGCCGCAGTACGCCACCCCCGGTTCCGCCGGCCTGGACCTGCGCGCCATGCTCAAGCAGGACACCGTCCTCGAACCCGGCCAGACGCTGCTGATCCCCACCGGCCTGTCCATCCACATCGCCGACCCGGGCCTGGCCGCGCTGGTGCTGCCGCGCTCCGGCCTTGGCCACAAGCACGGCGTGGTGCTGGGCAACCTGGTCGGGCTGATCGACTCGGACTACCAGGGCGAGCTGATGGTCTCCTGCTGGAACCGCGGCAACACCCCCTTCACCATCGCCATCGGCGAGCGCATCGCCCAGCTGGTGCTGGTGCCGGTGGTGCAGGCGCATTTCGAGCTGGTCGACAGCTTCGACGAAAGCCAGCGTGGCGCCGGCGGTTTCGGGCACTCGGGCAGCCACTGACACAATCCTCCAGGACGATTCGCCGAGGAGATGTTGCATGAAACTTTTCCAACGCAGTGCCAAGGGAACGGCCGACCTGCCGGAAGTCGCCCCGCCGCCGAAGGCTTCGGCAGGCCCGGCGGCCCGGCCGGAACTCAAGTCGCTGCTGCCGGCCCTGGGTGTGGCGACCCTCGGCGTGGCCGCCGCCGGCGCCCTGCTGTGGCTGACGCTGTTCGGCAGCGCCGAGCAGATGCACCGCCAGCAGTTGGCCGGCGCCTGGGGCGAAAGCCAGTCCGGCGCCCTGCGCCAGGCCCTGCTCCAGCTCGCCGCCGACACCCGTAGCGCCGCCGCCAACCCCGCGCTGCTGCCGGCGCTGGCCGACGCCAACAGCGCCCGCGCCCTGGAGGCCACCCTCGCCCACTGGCACCAGGACGGCCTGGTGGACGTCCACCTCAACGCCAGCGGCCAGGCCAGCCAGGACAACCAGCGTCCCGGCCCGCTGAACTACGCCGCCCTGGACATGCTGCGCCGCGCCGAGAGCGGGCAGAACGTCGCCCCCGAGGCCTACCGCGTCGGCCAGCGCTGGCTGCTCTACAGCGCCACGGCGCTGCGCGGCCCGGACAACGCCATCCAGGGCAGCCTGATGCTGGTCTTCGACCTGCAGCGCCTGCTCAAGGCCCTGCCGGACATGCCCGCCGACACCGGCCAGCTGCAGCTGGCCCAGCAGTTCGGCAGCTCGCCGGCGCAGGTCCTGCTGCAACGCGGCGAGGCCGGCAACGCCGCGCCGCTGAACCTGGCCAGCGGCAACCCGAACTGGAAACTCAGCTTCACCCCCGGCCCGGCCCTGACCGCCGCGCTGTATCCCCCGGCTCTGCTGGGCTGCGCCGCACTGCTGGCGCTGGCCGGCGCGCTGCTGGGCGTGTACCTCGCGCAAAGCGCCCTGCAACGGCGCCTGCGCCAGGACGCCCAGGCCATCGGTCAGTACTTGCAGGAACTCGGTGGCCAGCGCACTGCCAAAGCACCTGAAGTCGGCCTCGCCGCACTGCAACCGCTGGCCCAGGCGCTGGCGCGGCAGCCCAGGCGCAAGGCCGAGCCCCCGGCCCCCGCCAGCCCCGCACCGGCCCCCGAGCCCCGCCCGGTGGCGGCGAAGATCGACAAGCCGGCCAGCGCCGAGACGCAGCTGGTCGACCCACTGTTCCAGAACACTGACATTCTGGACATCGACATTCTTGATGAAGACCAGGACCTCCTGGGATTGGAGCAAACCCCCGCCATGAGCACGCCCAAAGCCCCGCAACTGCCCGCCAGCATCTTCCGCGCCTACGATATCCGCGGCGTGGTCGGCGACACCCTGACCGCCGAGACCGCCTACTGGGTGGGCCGCGCCATCGGTTCCGAGAGCCTGGCCCGTGGCGAGCCCTGCGTCAGCGTCGGCCGCGACGGCCGCCTGTCGGGCCCGGAGCTGGTCCAGCAACTGATCCAGGGCCTGCTCGACTGCGGCTGCCAGGTCACCGACATCGGCATGGTGCCGACCCCGGTGCTGTACTACGCGGCCAACGTCCTGGAAGGCAAGTCGGGCGTGATGCTCACCGGCAGCCACAACCCGCCGGACTACAACGGCTTCAAGATCGTCGTCGCCGGCGAGACCCTGGCCAACGAGCAGATCCAGGCCCTGCGCGAGCGCATCGAGAACAACGACCTCGCCAGCGGCGTGGGCAAGGTGCAGCAGGTGGACATCCTGCCGCGCTACTTCCAGCAGATCCGCGACGACATCGCCCTGGCCAAGCCGCTGAAAGTGGTGGTGGACTGCGGCAACGGCGTCGCCGGCGTGATCGCCCCGCAACTGATCGAGGCCCTGGGCTGCACCGTCATCCCGCTGTACTGCGACGTCGACGGCACCTTCCCCAACCACCACCCGGACCCGGGCAAGCCGGAGAACCTCGAAGACCTGATCGCCAAGGTCAGGGAAACCGGCGCCGACCTCGGCCTGGCCTTCGACGGCGACGGCGACCGCGTGGGCGTGGTGACCAACGAAGGCACCATCATCTACCCCGACCGCCTGCTGATGCTGTTCGCCAAGGACGTGGTCTCGCGCAACCCGGGCGCCGACATCATCTTCGACGTCAAGTGCACCCGCCGCCTGATCTCCCTCATCAGCGGCTACGGCGGCCGCCCGGTGATGTGGAAGACCGGCCACTCGCTGATCAAGAAGAAGATGAAGGAAACCGGCGCGCTGCTGGCCGGCGAGATGAGCGGCCACATCTTCTTCAAGGAGCGCTGGTACGGCTTCGACGACGGCATCTACAGCGCCGCCCGCCTGCTGGAGATCATCAGCCTCGACAAACGCGACAGCGAGCATGTGTTCTCGGCCTTCCCGCTGGACGTCTCAACACCGGAAATCAACATCACCGTCACCGACGAGAGCAAGTTCGCCCTGATCGAAGCGCTGCAGCGCGACGGCCAGTGGGGCGAGGCCAACCTCACCACCCTCGACGGCGTGCGTGTCGATTATCCCAAGGGCTGGGGCCTGGTACGCGCCTCCAACACCACGCCGGTGCTGGTGCTGCGCTTCGAGGCGGATTCCGAAGCCGAACTGGAACGCATCAAGGACGTGTTCCGCAACCAGCTCAAGGCGGTCGACCCCGCCCTGACCATCCCCTTCTGACCTGACCATGCCGGAGCCCAGCACCATGTCCCAGAGCCGCGATGACGCAGCCCAGGTAGCCCGCGTCCTTGCCGAAGCGCTTCCCTACATCCGCCGTTTCGTCGGCAAGACGCTGGTCATCAAGTACGGCGGCAACGCCATGGAGACCGACGAGCTGAAGAACAGCTTCGCCCGCGACGTGGTGCTGATGAAGGCGGTCGGCATCAACCCGGTGGTGGTGCACGGCGGCGGCCCGCAGATCGGCGACCTGCTCAACCGCCTGTCCATCGAGAGCCACTTCATCGACGGCATGCGCGTCACCGACGCGCAGACCATGGACGTGGTGGAGATGGTCCTCGGCGGCCAGGTGAACAAGGACATCGTCAACCTGATCAACCGCCACGGCGGCAGCGCCATCGGCCTGACCGGCAAGGACGCCGAGCTGATCCGCGCGAAGAAGCTCACCGTCACCCGCCAGACGCCGGAGATGACCAAGCCGGAAATCATCGACATCGGCCACGTCGGCGAGGTCACCGGGGTCAACACCGAGCTGCTGAACATGCTGGTCAGGGGCGACTTCATCCCGGTGATCGCGCCCATCGGCGTGGGCGCCAACGGCGAGTCGTACAACATCAACGCAGACCTGGTGGCCGGCAAGGTGGCCGAGGCGCTGAAGGCCGAGAAGCTGATGCTGCTGACCAACATCGCCGGCCTGATGGACAAGCAGGGCCAGGTGCTCACCGGCCTGACCACCGAGCAGGTGGACAGCCTGATCGCCGACGGCACCATCTACGGCGGCATGCTGCCGAAGATCCGCTGCGCCCTGGAAGCGGTGCAGGGCGGCGTGACCAGCGCGCACATCATCGATGGCCGCGTGCCCAACGCCGTGCTGCTGGAAATCTTCACCGACAGCGGTGTCGGCACCCTGATCAGCAACCGCAAGCCGCGCCACTGAGCACTACCCGCCACGGCGCCCGCCGTGGCGGTTCCCCTCTTCCTTCCGGAGGCCGCAATGCCTTCAGCCTTCCCTGAACGCCACCAGTTCCACTTCTTCCACAGCCTGCGCGTGCGCTGGTCGGAAGTCGACCCGCAGGGCATCGTCTTCAACGGCAACTACCTGACCTACGCGGACGTCGCCACCACCGAGTACTACCGCAACCTGGAGATCCGCTACCCGGCCGACCTGCTGCGCGGCGGCGGCGACCTGTTCGCGGTGAAGAGCAGCCTGGAGTACTTCGCCCCGGCGCGCTACGACGACTGGCTGGACATGGGCGTGCGCGTCGCGCGCCTGGGACGCAGCAGCCTGACCTTCCAGGTGGCGATCTGGTGCGAGGGCCAGCCGCTGACCCTCGGCGAGCTGATCTACGCCTACGCCAACGACCAGCGGCAGAGCCAGCCCCTGCCGGGCTGGCTGCGCGAGCGCATCGCGAAATTCGAGCACCTGCCCGTCGACTGACGGACTAGCGGGAGGCGCCGAGCAATTGCGCGAGGCGCGCGCGGTCCGCCTCGAAGGCGGCCTTGGCCTGGGCGCGCAGCTGCTGGTAGTGGGCGATGTCGCGCAGCAGGCGCTGCTCCTCGTCCTTCAGGTTGGCCAACTGCTCGACCAACTGCTGCGGCACCTGGCGCCCGGCGCGCTCGGCGTCGGCGGCCTGGGCCTGCAGGTTGCCCTGCTGCGTCTTCAGCGACTGCAGGTTGCCCCGGGCCACGCTGCTCAGGCCATCCAGCTCGGACAGCTTGCGCTCGCGGGCGCGGTCGACGTCCTCGACGCTGGTGTACAGGCGCAGCAGCTGGGCATCGGAACTGGCCTGGGCGGCGGCGGCCTTGCGCTGCTGGATTTCCTCCGCGGTCGGCGCCGGCGGCACCACGCGGATCACCCGCCCCTGCTCGTTAAGTACCTCGTAGCCCTTGCCGATGTACTGCGACGGCACGCCCAGACGATCGATGACGGTCACACCCTTGTCGTTGACGTAGCGGTACATCTCGACGGCGCCGCCGGACGAGGGTTTGCCGGCGGAATTCGCCGCCAGCGCCGGCCCGGCCAGCCCGAAGGCCAGCAACCCCATCAATGCACCACGGCGAAAAGCACCCTGCTTGGCCATGCCGGACACCCTGTTCTGGTTAGATTCCGTACTGCGCGCGATAGGCCTCGACCGCCGGCAGGTGACGCTTGAGCTCGGCGTCGCCGGCCAGGTATTCGAGGACCTGCTCCAGGGACACGATGCTGACCACCGGCATGCCGAAGTCGCGCTCCACTTCCTGGATCGCCGACAGCTCGCCGCGGCCGCGCTCCTGGCGGTTCAGCGCGATCAGCGTGCCGGCGGCCCTGGCGCCCTGGGCCTCGATGATCTGCATGACCTCGCGGATCGCGGTGCCGGCGGTGATCACGTCGTCGACGATCAGCACCCGGCCGGCCAGCGGCGCGCCCACCAGGGTGCCGCCTTCGCCGTGGTCCTTGGCTTCCTTGCGGTTGAAGCACCAGGGCAGGTCGCGCCCGTGCTGCTCGGCCAGCGCCACCGCTGTAGCGGCCGCCAGCGGGATTCCTTTATAGGCCGGGCCGAACAGGACATCGAAATCGATGCCGCTGTCGACGACCGCGGCGGCGTAGAAGCGCCCCAGCTTGGCCAACGCCAGGCCACTGTTGAACAGGCCGGCATTGAAGAAATAAGGGCTGGTGCGCCCGGACTTGAGCGTGAATTCGCCGAAGCGCAGTACGCCGCGCTCGATGGAGAAACGGATGAAATCGCGTTGATATGCCTGCATGGGAATAGAACCGGCCGGTATGAATTTAGCTAAACCGTTTGAGCTCGGGTATCATACACACACGTGATTTTGGGGGCCATTTATGCGGATCATCAGTGTGAACGTGAATGGTATTCAGGCTGCAGCCGAGCGGGGATTGCTCAGCTGGTTGCAAGCCCAGAATGCCGACGTGATCTGCTTGCAGGATACCCGCGCCTCCGCTTTCGATCTGGACGACCCGTCCTACCAGCTGGACGGCTACTTCCTGTACGCCTGCGACGCCGAAGTGCCCAGCCAGGGTGGCGTCGCAATCTATAGTCGTCTGCAACCCAAGGCCGTCATAAGCGGGCTGGGTTTCGAGATGGCCGATCGTTACGGGCGCTACCTGCAAGCCGATTTCGATAAGGTGAGTATTGCCAGCATTCTTCTGCCGAGCGGGCAGGAGGGTGACGAGAACCTGAACCAGAAGTTCAAGTTCATGGAAGACTTCGCCGCCTACCTGAACAAGCAGCGCCGCAAGCGCCGCGAGTACATCTATTGTGGGTCGCTGTACCTGGCCCACAACAAGCTGGACGTGAAGAACTGGCGCGAATGCCAGCAGATGCCCGGCTTCCTCGCGCCCGAGCGCGGCTGGATGGACGAGGTGTTCGGCAACATGGGCTACGTCGATGCCCTGCGCGAGGTCAACCGCGAAGGCGACCAGTACAGCTGGTGGCCGGACAGCGAGCAGGCCGAGATGCTGAACCTGGGCTGGCGCTTCGACTACCAGATCCTCACCCCGGGTCTGCGCCGCTTCGTGCGCAGCGCCAAGCTGCCGCGGCAGCCGCGCTTCTCGCGCCACGCGCCGCTGATCATCGACTACGACTGGACGCTCAGTATTTGAGAGCTGGAAGCTAGAAGCCTGAAGCTGGAAGCAAAAGCCGCCACGCTTCCAGCTTCTAGCAGCTACTTCAACGGCCGCCAGGTGAACGGATAGCGGTAGTCGCGGCCCTCGTTGGCCTTGACCCCGGCGATCACGGTCAGCACCAGGGCGCCGGCGCAGACCAGCGCCAGCAGCAGGAAGCCGATCACCAGCAGGCAGAGGAAGAAGCTGACCAGCATCGCCAGGCTGACGGTGATCTGGAAGTTCAGCGCTTCCTTGCCCTGGCTGTCGACGAAGGGATCGGACTCGCGCTTGATCTGCCAGACGATCAGCGGCCCCAGCAGGTTGCCGAAGGGAAAGACCAGCCCGAGGAAGGCGGAGAAGTGGCAGAACATCGCCCACTGCCGGGCTTCCTGGCTCGGTCGCGCTTGCAGTTCGTCGTTCATCCCCGCCCCTCCTGCGTCAGTCGGCCAGCGCGGCGCGCTGCAGTTCGAAGATTTCCTGCATGCCCTGCTGCGCCAGTTCCAGCATGGCGTTCAACTCGGCCGGCTTGAACGGCTCGCCCTCGGCGGTGCCCTGCACCTCGATGAAGCCGCCGGCGTCGGTCATCACCACGTTCAGGTCGGTCTCGGCGGCGGAATCCTCCAGGTAGTCCAGGTCGAGCACCGGCACGCCCTGGTAGATGCCCACGGAGACCGCGGCGACCATCTGCTTGAGCGGGTTGCCCTTGAGCGCGCCGCGCTTCTTCAGCACCGCCAGGGCGTCGATCAGCGCCACGGTGGCGCCGGTGATGGACGCGGTGCGGGTGCCGCCGTCTGCCTGGATCACGTCGCAGTCGATGTACAGGGTGTTCTCGCCCAGCTTGGTCAGGTCCAGCGCGGCGCGCAGCGAACGGCCGATCAGGCGCTGGATCTCCAGGGTGCGGCCGCCCTGCTTGCCTCGGCTGGCCTCGCGGGCATTCCGCTCGCCGGTGGAGCGCGGCAGCATGCCGTACTCGGCGGTCAGCCAGCCCTGCCCCTGGCCCTTGAGGAAGCGCGGCACGCCGCTCTCGGCGCTCACGGTGCAGATCACCTTGGTGTCGCCGAACTCCACCAGAACCGAACCCTCGGCATGCTTGGTGTAGTGGCGGGTGATGCGGATCGGGCGCAACTGGTCGGCGGCGCGGCCACTGGGACGGTTCATCGAGACTTCCTATGCGAGATTGAATCGGATACTGGCCGCCATTATAGAGGCCCCGGCAGCCAGGCAACCACCGCCGGCGTGCGGCGGCCGGCCCCGCTGGGGTACAATTGCCGGTTCACGATGACATTTCATCGCTTTCAGTCGAATCACAGCGAGGTAGCCCCATGGTTCACAGCATGACCGCCTTCGCCCGCGTCGAACGGGCCGGGACCAATGGGACCCTGAGCTGGGAACTGCGCTCGGTGAACCACCGCTACCTGGAGCCGAACCTGCGCCTGCCGGAAACCTTCCGCGACCTCGAAGGGCCGGTGCGCGAGGCGCTGCGCCAGGGCCTGTCGCGCGGCAAGGTGGAATGCACCCTGCGCTTCAACGAGGACACCGCCGGCAAGCCGCTGCAGGTCGACCGCGAGCGCGCCGCGCAGCTGGTGGCCGCCGCCGAGGGCGTGGCCGCGCTGATCAGGCAGCCGGCGCCGATCGACCCGCTGGCCGTGCTGGCCTGGCCGGGCGTGCTGGTGGGCGATGCCGCCGACCCGCAGGCGCTCAACGCCGAGGCCATGACCGCCTTCAACCAGGCGCTGGACGAGCTCAAGGCCGGCCGTGCCCGCGAAGGCGCGGAACTGGCACGGATCATCGACGAGCGCCTGGGCGCCATGCAGGAAGAAGTGGCCAACCTGCGCGAACTGGTGCCGCAGATGCTCGGCAACCAGCGGCAGAAGATCCTCGACCGCTTCGCCGAACTGAAGCTGGAAGCCGACCCGCAGCGCCTGGAGCAGGAAATGGTCCTGCTGGCGCAGAAGAGCGACGTCGCCGAGGAACTCGACCGCCTGAGCACCCACGTCGCCGAAGTGCGCCGGGTGCTCAAGGCCGGTGGCGCCGCCGGCCGCCGCCTGGATTTCCTCATGCAGGAACTCAACCGCGAGGCCAACACCCTCGGCTCCAAGGCCTTCGACCCGCGCTCGACCCAGGCCGCGGTGAACCTCAAGGTGCTCATCGAACAGATGCGCGAGCAGGTCCAGAATATCGAGTGAGCCGCGCGCTCGCTTTCCACCCATAGCCCCAGGATTCAGTCATGTCCGGCACCCTCTACATCGTTTCCGCGCCTTCCGGCGCCGGCAAGACCAGCCTGGTGAAGTCGCTGCTCGAGGCCATGCCCAGCGTGCGCGTCTCGGTCTCCCACACCACCCGCGGCATGCGCCCGGGCGAGGTGGACGGGGTGAACTACCACTTCGTCGGCCGCGACACCTTCACCGCCATGCTCGAACGCGACGAGTTCCTCGAGCACGCCGAAGTCTTCGGCAACCTCTACGGCACCTCGCAGCGCTGGGTGGAAAAGACCCTCGCCGAAGGCCTCGACCTGATCCTCGAGATCGACTGGCAGGGCGCCCAGCAGGTGCGCCGGCTGATGCCCCACGCGCAGTCGATCTTCATCCTGCCGCCGAGCCAGCACGCCCTGCGCCAGCGCCTGACCAACCGCGGCCAGGACAGCGACGAGGTGATCGAGCGGCGCATGCGCGAGGCGGTCAACGAAATGAGTCACTACGTCGAATACGATCATCTGGTGATCAACGACGATTTCGCCCATGCTCTGGAAGACCTCAAGTCGATCTTCCGTGCCCGCCAGCTGCGCCAGGACGCCCAGCAGAAGCGCCACGAGCGGTTGCTCGAGGAGCTGTTGCAGCCGTCGGCATAACAAACGGCCCTTCCATAAAGATTGGCGATTTTTTAGACTATTCAGTCCGCCCGGAAACCCGGGCTCCATTTTCCGCAACGAGGAACACCATGGCCCGCGTCACCGTCGAAGACTGCCTGGACAACGTCGATAACCGTTTCGAGCTGGTCATGCTCGCCACCAAGCGCGCGCGCCAGCTGGCCACCGGCGGCAAGGAGCCGAAGGTAGCCTGGGAAAACGACAAGCCCACCGTAGTCGCCCTGCGCGAGATCGCTTCCGGCCTGGTCGATGCTGAAGTCGTTCAGCAGGAGGACGTGGTTGAAGAAGAACCGCTGTTCGCCGCCTTCGAAGACGAGGCCAACAACGAGGCCCTGTAATTCGATGACCGGCCGACGACCACAGGCGCCGTCCACTCGGCAGGGGGTGATGCCTTGCCGAGCATAGACGCCTTCGCCGACCGGCTCTCGAGCTATCTCGGTCCGGACCAGGTCAACCTGGTCCGCCGTGCCTACTACTACGCCGAGCAGGCCCACGACGGGCAGCGCCGCCGCAGCGGCGAGGCCTACGTCACCCATCCGCTCGCCGTCGCCAACATCCTCGCCGACATGCACATGGACCATCAGAGCCTGATGGCGGCCATGCTGCACGACGTGATCGAGGACACCGGCATCGCCAAGGAAGCGCTCACCGCGCAGTTCGGCGAAACCGTCTCGGAACTGGTGGACGGGGTCAGCAAGCTGACCCAGATGAACTTCGAGTCCAAGGCCGAGGCCCAGGCCGAGAACTTCCAGAAGATGGCCATGGCCATGGCCCGCGACATCCGCGTGATCCTGGTCAAGCTGGCCGACCGCCTGCACAACATGCGCACCCTGGAAGTGCTGTCCGGCGAGAAGCGCCGGCGCATCGCCAAGGAAACCCTGGAAATCTACGCGCCCATCGCCAACCGCCTGGGCATGCACAGCATGCGCGTGGAATTCGAGGACCTGGGCTTCAAGGCCATGCACCCGATGCGCTCCGAGCGCATCCGCCAGGCGGTGAAGAAGGCCCGCGGCAACCGCCGCGAGATCGTCGGCAAGATCCAGGAATCGCTGGTCAACTGCCTGGCCCGCGAGGGCATGGAAGGCCAGGTGCTGGGCCGCGAGAAGCACCTGTTCAGCATCTACAAGAAGATGCGCGGCAAGCGCAAGGCGTTCAACGAGATCATGGACGTCTACGCCTTCCGCATCATCGTCGACAAGGTCGACACCTGCTACCGCGTGCTCGGCGCCGTGCACAACCTGTACAAGCCGTTCCCCGGTCGCTTCAAGGACTACATCGCGATTCCCAAGGCCAACGGCTACCAGTCGCTGCACACCACGCTGTTCGGCATGCACGGCGTGCCCATCGAAATCCAGATCCGCACCCGCGAGATGGAAGAGATGGCCAACCACGGCATCGCCGCGCACTGGCTGTACAAGTCCAACGAGGACGAGGTGCAGAAAGGCACCCACGCCCGCGCCCGCCAGTGGGTCAAGGGCATCCTCGAACTGCAGCAGCGCGCCGGCAACTCGCTGGAATTCATCGAGAACGTGAAGATCGACCTGTTCCCGGACGAGGTCTACATCTTCACGCCCAAGGGCCGCATCATGGAGCTGCCCAAGGGCTCCACGGCGGTGGACTTCGCCTACGCGGTGCACACCGACGTGGGCAACAGCTGCATCGCCTGCCGCATCAACCGCCGCCTGGCGCCGCTGTCCGAACCGCTGCAGAGCGGCCAGACGGTGGAGATCGTCACCGCGCCGGGCACCCGGCCGAACCCGGCCTGGCTCAACTTCGTGGTCACCGGCAAGGCGCGCACGCACATCCGCCACGCGCTCAAGCAGCAGCGCCGCTCCGAGTCCATCAGCCTCGGCGAGCGCCTGCTGAACAAGACACTGGCCGGCTTCGACAGCCACCTGGAGAAAATCCCCGCCGAACGCATCCAGGGCGTGCTCAACGAGTACCGCATGGAAGTCTTCGAGGACCTGCTCGAAGAAATCGGCCTGGGCAACCGCATGGCCTACGTGGTCGCCCGCCGCCTGCTCTCCAGCGAAGGCGACGCCGCCGCCACCAACGCCGAAGGGCCGCTGGCGATCCGCGGCACCGAGGGCCTGGTGCTGAGCTACGCCAAGTGCTGCACGCCGATCCCCGGCGACCCCATCGTCGGCCACCTGTCGGCCGGCAAGGGCATGGTGGTGCACCTGGAAAGCTGCAGGAACATCAGCGAAATCCGCAACAACCCGGAAAAATGCATCCAGCTCAGCTGGGCCAAGGATGTCACCGGCGAGTTCAACGTCGAGCTGCGCGTCGAGCTGGAACACCAGCGCGGCCTGATCGCCCTGCTGGCGACCAGCGTCAACGCCGCCGACGGCAACATCGAGAAGATCAGCATGGACGAGCGCGACGGTCGCGTCAGCGTGGTCCAATTGGTGGTCAGCGTGCACGACCGCGTGCACCTGGCCCGCGTCATCAAGAAGCTGCGCGCGCTCAAGGGGGTGGTCCGGATCACCCGCGTGCGCAGCTGATCCCACCCCTCGCAAGGAGTCGACATGACCAAGACCGTTATCCACACCGACAAGGCCCCCGCGGCCATCGGCACCTACTCCCAGGCGATCAAGGCCGGCAACACCGTCTACGTCTCCGGGCAGATCCCGCTGAACCCGCAGACCATGGAACTGGTCGAGGGCTTCGAGGAGCAGGTCGTCCAGGTGTTCGAGAACCTCAAGGCGGTGATCGAGGCTTCCGGCGGCTACCTGCACGACGTGGCCAAGCTGAACATCTTCCTCACCGACCTGTCGCACTTCGCCAAGGTCAACGAGATCATGGGCCGCTACTTCACCCAGCCCTACCCGGCGCGCGCCGCCATCGGCGTGGCCGCCCTGCCCAAGGGCGCCCAGGTCGAGATGGACGCCATCGTCGTCCTGGAGTAATCCTCCACTCCCGAACGGGGCCCTCGCGGCCCCGTTCGTTTTTCCCCGTTCGTCCGCAAGGAGCACCCGCATGCGTCGCGCCCTCGTCCTGAGCGCCCTGCTTGGCCTGCTGACCGGCTGCGCCGGCACCCCCGATCCGTCCGGCACCTGGATCAACCAGGCCGCCATCGACGCCGCCAGCAAGAGCGGCAAGCTGCGCGAGGCGCTGCTGGCCTACGGCCCCAACCTGGAATGGCGGCTCGACACCAAGCGCCAGCAAGCCACCTTCAGCAACGGCTTCGAACAGGGCGAAGGCCAGCTGAGCCAGGACCCGGCGGACAAGAAGCACTGGCAGGTGGCCTTCTACGGCAGCAAGCAGGAAGAGCTGGCGGTGGACGGCAAGCAACTGCTGCAGGTGGGCAGCGAGAACTGGCCGGAACAGCGCTTCGCCCGCCCCGAACAGCAGGGCCCGGCGCCCATCGGCGCCAGCTTCCAGCGCGCCCTGTACGGCAGCTTCCTCAAGGGCACCTGGGTGATCCAGGAAGGCCCGGGCCAGGGCAGCAAGGTGACCTTCCAGGCCGACGGCCGCGTGGAGGGCATGCCCAGCGCCGACCGCTACGCCCTGTGCCTGGCCGGCGACTGCGCGGCCATGAGCGGCGACAGCGACAGCATCTGGCTGCAACAGGGCCGCCAGGGCCGCGAATACCTGTTCCAGCGCGAGGACGACAAGCTGGAACTCTTCGAAGCGGTGAACCGCGCCCAGGCCGACGAGATGCCCGAATACGCCCCGGGCAAGCGCGTCTGGCTGCTGGAACGCGACTGAACCGCCGGCGCCGCCCCGCGCGGCGCCTTCAGCGCACGCCCAGCCACAGCAACCAGCCGCCCAGCGCCAGCAGCAGGGCGCCGCAGGTACGGTCCAGCGCGCGCACCCGGCGCTGCAGCCAGCCGCGCCAGCGCCGCCGATCCAGCAGGCGCACCAGGGCCAGGTCCCAGAACAGCACCACCGCGCCCATCCACAGCACGCAGGCGCCGAGCGCCCAACCCGGCAGGTGGAAGGGCCCGAGCACGCCGAACAGCCCGGTGTAGAAGATCGGCAGCTTGGGATTCAGGCTGCTGGCCAGGAAGCCTTCGCGCAGGCCGTGGAAGAAACCTCCAGCGCGCTGCCCAGCGCTTTCCCCGGGAATCTCCAGTTCGCGCCGCGCCAACACCGCCTGGGCGCCCAGCCAGACGAAGTAGGCCCCGCCCAGCAGCTGCACCACCCGCAGGCCGTGGTTCGCCAGGTCGGGCAGTTGGCCGAGGACCAGCAGCACCAGCCCCATGCTCGCCAGGTTGGCCAGGGCGATGCCGCTGGCGCAGCCGTCGGCATGGCGGCGACCGCGCAGCAAGGCGGCGCGGATCAGCAGGAAGAAGTCCGGCCCCGGCGACAGCAGGGCGGCAAAATGGGTGCTGGCGACCAGCGCGAAGGCGGCGAACATGGCGTTCTCCCGGAAGTGGCGGGAGGCCAGTCTGGCCAGACGGCGCGGCGGCGGTCTTGTAGGAAACTCAGGTGCGCGTGGCGCTGCGGAAACGCCCCGGGGTCACGCCGGTGAAGCGGCGGAAGGTGCCGGAGAAATGCGCCTGGTCGCAGAAGCCCAGCTCCAACGCCGCCTCGATGGGCGTGGCGCCCTCCACCAGCAGGCGTTTGGCCTCGCGCACCCGGCGCTGCAGCAGGTAGGTGTGCGGCGGCACGCCGTAGGCGCGGCGGAAGCTCTCGATCAGGTGACGCGGGTGGCGCTGCACCAGGGCGGCCAGTTGCTCCAGGCTCACCGCCTCGCGGTAATGGCTTTCCAGGTAGTCGCGCAGCCGCGCGGTGACGCCGCCGTCGCGGTTCGCCGAAGCCGCCGGGCGCATGCCGCCGTGGCGCACGAAGACCAACTCCAGCAGCGCCAGCAGCTCGCTTTCCAGGCCCAACGCGTCGTTGCGCTCGAATTCGCCGGCCACCCGCGCCAGGGCTTGCGCGACCAAGCCATCGTCGCCCGGGTTCAATTCCTGGAAGCCGCGCGGCAACTGCTTGCGACCCAGCAGCGGTAGCAAACGCGATTCCTCGATGTAGAGCATGCGGTAGACCAGCCGCTCGCTCTCGGCGTTGCCGGTGTGCGGCTCCTCCGGATTCATCAGCGACAGGGTGCCGGCCGGCAGCACGTGGCGCGCGCCGCGGCATTGGTAGCCGCCGGCGCCGTGGAGGATGGCGCCGATGGCAAAGGCGTCGTGGCTGTGGCGGCCGAACGGCTGGCCGGAGAAGTCCGCATGGAACAGCTCCACCCCGGGCAGCCAGGGGCGCGCCAGCAACCGGTTGGCGTCCACCTCAGTCCCTGCGCCCGGCGAGGATGGCGGCGTAGCCCTCGCGGTAGCTGGGGTAGCGCGGCACCCAGCCCAGCGCCCTGGCGCGGGCGTTGCTGCAGCGCTTGCTGCCGGTGCGGCGCACGCTCTGCTCGTCCGCCCAGTGGCTGACGCCCATGAGCCCGCGCAGGTAGCCCACCACCTCGGCCAGCGGCGCGGGTGCGTCGTCCACGCCGATATAGCAGTCTTCCAGCGGCTTGCCCGCGGCATCGGCGCGCAGCAGGCAGGCCAGCAGCCCGGCGGCGTCCTCGGCATGGATGCGGTTGGCGTACAGCGGCGGCTCGACGGCCACCCGGTAGCCTTCGCGCACCTGCTTGAGCAGCCACTCGCGGCCGGGGCCGTAGATGCCGGTCAGGCGCACCACGGTAGCGGGGATGCCACTGTCCAGCGCCACGCGCTCGGCGTCGAGCATGATCCGCCCGGAATACTGCCGGGCCTCGGCGGGCGAGGTCTCGTCGATCCACTCGCCGTCCGCCTGGGCGTAGACGCCGCTGCTGGAGACGAACAGCACACGCCGGGGCCGCTGCCCGCGCTGCTGCAGCCAGCCCAGGCAGTGGCGCAAGCCGTCGACGTAGGCGGCGCGGTAGCCGGCCTCGTCGTGCTGGGTCGCGGCGGCGGCGTAAACCACATAGTCCAGTTCGCCTTCGGGCCAGGCCGGCGGGCACTCGGCGCTGCCCAGGTCGCCGGCCACCGGCAGGATGCCCGCGGGCAGCGCGGAGGTATCGCGGCGCAGCCCATACACGCGCCAACCTTCAGCGGCCAACTGGCGGCCGAGACGGCTGCCGACGTCGCCGCAACCGGCGATCAGAACATTCGCAGGCATCTTCGCCTCCTAAAGACAGGGCCCCGGAGTTTAGCGCGGTTGGTTCGCAACCGCGCAGCCGCTATGCTTGGCCCAACTCAACGGATTAGTCGCCATGACCCTCACCGAACTGCGCTACATCGTCACGCTCGCCCAGGAGCAGCATTTCGGCCGCGCCGCCGAGCGCTGCCACGTCAGCCAGCCGACCCTGTCGGTCGGCGTGAAGAAGCTGGAGGACGAGCTCGGCGTGCTGATCTTCGAGCGCAGCAAGAGCGCGGTGCGCCTGACCCCGGTGGGCGAAGGCATCGTGGCCCAGGCGCAGAAGGTGCTGGAGCAGGCCCAGGGCATCCGCGAGCTGGCCCAGGCCGGCAAGAACCAGCTGACCTCGCCGCTGAAGGTCGGCGCCATCTACACCATCGGCCCCTACCTGTTCCCGCACCTGATCCCGCAGCTGCACCGGGTGGCGCCGCAGATGCCGCTGTACATCGAAGAGAACTTCACCCACATCCTGCGCGACAAGCTGCGCACCGGCGAGCTGGACGCGATCATCATCGCCCTGCCGTTCCAGGAGGCCGACGTCCTCACCCTGCCGCTGTTCGACGAGCCCTTCTACGTGCTGATGCCGGCCGACCACCCCTGGACCGCCCGGCAGACCATCGACGCCGAGATGCTCAACGACAAGAGCCTGCTGCTGCTCGGCGAGGGCCACTGCTTCCGCGACCAGGTGCTGGAAGCCTGCCCGACCACCCGCCGGGGCGAGGAAAACCGCCACACCACCGTGGAATCCAGCTCGCTGGAGACCATCCGCCACATGGTCGCCTCCGGCCTGGGCGTGTCGGTGCTGCCGTTCTCGGCGGTGGACAGCCACCACTACGCCCCCGGGGTGATCGAGATCCGCCCGTTCACCCCGCCGGCGCCGCTGCGCACCGTGGCCATCGCCTGGCGCGCCAGCTTCCCGCGGCCGCGCGCCATCGAAGTGCTGGCCGATTCCATCCGCCTGTGCTCGGTGGCCCGGCCGACCGCCAAGGGCGACGCCCAACCGGCATGACCGAGCTGGCCAACGTCCCGGTCACGGCGCTCAAGGGCGTCGGCGCCGCGCTGGAGGAAAAGCTGGCGCGGGTGGGCCTGGAGAACCTCCAGGACATCCTCTTCCACCTGCCGCTGCGCTACCAGGACCGCACCCGCGTCACCCCCATAGGCGCGCTGCGCCCGGGCCAGGACGCGGTGGTCGAGGGCGTGGTCTCCGGCGCCGACGTGGTCATGGGCAAGCGCCGCAGCCTGCTGGTGCGCCTGCAGGACGGCAGCGGCACCCTGAGCCTGCGCTTCTACCACTTCAGCCAGGCGCAGAAGGAAGGCCTCAAGCGCGGCACCCACCTGCGCTGCTACGGCGAGGCCCGCCCCGGCGCCTCGGGTCTGGAGATCTACCACCCCGAGTACCGCGCGCTGAACGACGCCGCGCCGGCACCGGTGGAACAGACCCTGACGCCCATCTACCCGACCACCGAAGGCCTCACCCAGCAGCGCCTGCGCACCCTCAGCCAGCAGGCCCTGGCGCGCCTGGGGCCCAACAGCCTGCCCGACTGGCTGCCCGAGGAGCTGGCCCGCGACTACCGCCTGGCGCCCCTCGACGAAGCCATCCGCTACCTGCACCGGCCGCCGCCGGACGCCAACCTCGAAGAGCTCGCCGAGGGCCGCCACTGGGCCCAGCACCGCCTGGCCTTCGAGGAACTGCTGACGCACCAGCTGTCGCTGCAGCGCCTGCGCGAGAGCCTGCGCGCCCAGCACGCGCCCGAGCTGCCGCCGGCGAAGAAACTGCCGCAGCGCTTCCTGGCCAACCTCGGCTTCGCCCCCACCGGCGCGCAGCAGCGCGTGGGCGCGGAGATCGCCTACGACCTGGCGCAGCCCGAACCCATGCTGCGCCTGGTGCAGGGCGACGTCGGCGCCGGCAAGACGGTGGTCGCCGCCCTGGCCGCGCTACAGGCCCTGGAGGCCGGCTACCAGGTGGCGCTGATGGCGCCCACGGAAATCCTCGCCGAACAGCACTACCTCAACTTCAGCAAGTGGATGCAGCCGCTGGGCATCGAGGTCGCCTGGCTGGCCGGCAAGCTCAAGGGCAAGGCCCGCGCCGCCGCGCTGGAGCAGATCGCCGCCGGCGTGCCCATGGTGGTCGGCACCCACGCGCTGTTCCAGGACGAGGTGAAGTTCAAGCGCCTGGCCCTGGTGATCATCGACGAGCAGCACCGCTTCGGCGTGCAGCAGCGCCTGGCCCTGCGCCAGAAGGGCGTCGACGGCCGGCTCTGCCCGCACCAACTGATCATGACCGCCACGCCCATCCCGCGGACCCTGGCGATGAGCGCCTACGCCGACCTGGACACCTCGATCCTCGACGAGCTGCCGCCCGGGCGCACCCCGGTGAACACCGTGCTGGTCGCCGACAGCCGCCGCATCGAGGTGATCGAGCGCGTCCGCGCCGCCTGCCGCGAAGGCCGCCAGGCCTACTGGGTGTGCACGCTGATCGAAGAATCCGAAGAACTCACCTGCCAGGCCGCCGAGACCACCTACGAGGAACTCGCCGCGGCCCTGGGCGAATTGCGCGTGGGCCTGATCCATGGGCGCATGAAGCCGGCGGAGAAGGCCACGGTGATGGAGGCCTTCAAGGAAGGCCTGCTGCAACTGCTGGTGGCGACCACGGTGATCGAGGTCGGCGTGGACGTGCCCAACGCCAGCCTGATGATCATCGAGAACCCCGAGCGCCTCGGCCTGGCCCAGCTGCACCAGCTGCGCGGGCGCGTCGGCCGCGGCAGCGCGGCGAGCCACTGCGTGCTGCTCTACCATCCGCCGCTGTCGCAGATCGGCCGCGAACGCCTGGCGATCATGCGCGAGACCTGCGACGGCTTCGTCATCGCCGAGCGCGACCTGGAACTGCGCGGCCCCGGCGAGATGCTCGGGACGCGGCAGACCGGTCTGCTACAGTTCAAGGTCGCGGACCTGATGCGCGACGCCGACCTGCTGCCGGCGGTGCGCGACGCCGCCCAGGCCCTGCTGGCGCGCTGGCCGCAGCACGTCGGCCCGCTGCTGGAGCGTTGGCTCCGACATGGCCAGCAATACGGCCAAGTGTGACCTGCTTCAATTTCACCGGTCGGATGACTGGCCAGTCACGAATAGCCGCTGGGTATACTCCCGGCTGCAGTTGCTAACCGGATCACAAAGCCCATGAGCGAAGCCGCACTCGCCGAAGTCCTCCCCGCCCCGTCGGTCATCCTCCAGCTGCTCGACCGCCTCGGCGTGCCCTGCCGCGAGCTGCCCGACGACGACCAACTGCCCAGCGCCCGCCGCGTGCAGGCGAGCCTGCTGGAAGACTCGGTGGGCACCCTGCTGGTGCTCTTCCCGCAGAACCAGCTGCTGGACCTCAACCGCCTGACCGAGCTGACCGGGCGCAAGCTGCTGGCGATCAAGCCGGAGCGCCTGGAGCGCATGCTCGGCAAGCACCAGCTCAGCCGCCTGCCGGCGCTGCCGCCGCTGACCAGCTCGCCCTGCCTGTACGACGAGTGCCTGCTGCAGGAGCCGCAGCTGCTGATCGAATCCGGCAACCCCGGCACCCTGCTGGAGATCGCCACCAGCGACTTCCGCCAGGTGCTGGAGAAGGCCAGCGCGGCGCGCTTCGGCGTGTCCCTGGAGCAGATCCGGCCGAACCTCGACCGCCCCAACGACGATCGCGCCGAGATCACCCAGGCGGTGCAGGCCTTCACCGCGCGGCGCATCCAGCAGCGCCTGGAAGAGACCATCGAGATTCCGCCGCTGCCCAAGACCGCGCAGAAGATCATCAAGCTGCGGGTGGACCCCAACGCCACCGTGGACGACATCACCGGCGTGGTCGAGACCGACCCGGCGCTGGCCGCCCAGGTGGTCAGCTGGGCCGCCTCGCCCTACTACGCCGCGCCCGGCAAGATCCGCTCGGTGGAAGACGCCATCGTCCGCGTGCTGGGCTTCGACCTGGTGATCAACCTGGCCCTCGGCCTGGCCCTGGGCAAGACCCTGAGCCTGCCCAAGGACCAGCCGCAGCACGCCACGCCCTACTGGCAGCAGGCGATCTACACCGCCGCGGTGATCGAGGGCCTGACCCGCGCCGTGCCCCGCGCCGAGCGCCCGGAGGCCGGCCTGACCTACCTCGGCGGCCTGCTGCACAGCATCGGCTACCTGGTCCTGGCGCACATCTTCCCGCCGCACTTCTCGCTGATCTGCCGCCACCTGGAGGTCAACCCGCACGTGCCGCACAACCTCGTCGAGCAGCACCTGCTGGGCATCACCCGCGAGCAGATCGGCGCCTGGCTGATGCGCGCCTGGGACATGCCCGAGGAGATCTACACCGCGCTGCGCTTCCAGCACGACCCGGACTACGCCGGCCCCAATGCCGCCTACGCCAACCTGGTGTGCCTGGCCACCCGCCTGCTGCGCCAGAACGGCATCGGCAGCGGCCCGCAACAGGGCGTGCCGCAAGCCCTGCTCGACCGCCTGGACATCCCCCGGGAAAGGGCCGAGGACGCGGTGCGCAAGGTACTGGACGCCGAAGCCGTGCTACGCGAGCTGGCTTCGCAGATGAACAGCCCGCACTGATCTGGCTGCGGACAGACCTGTAGAAGCGCGCCCTCCGGCAAACACAAGACCCGTAGGATGGCGTTGAGCGAAGCGATACCCATCGCCACGACCGCATGGGTTTCGCCAAGGCTCAACCCATCCTACGAAAAGCGCCTTGGCGCAGCCGGCAAGACAGGGAATGCCGCGGGTGGCGCAGCGGATCTCATCCGCGATCCGCGCCGATATATGTCCGGCTATCGCGGACAAGGTCCGCTCCTACAGGGGGAATGCCATGCATCCCAGCGAACTGTAGGAGCGGGCCCTGCCCGCGATTTCGCGCGCAGGGCGCGCTCCTACATGGGGACGGTGTGGGTGGCGCAGCGTAGGAGCGGATCTCATCCGCGAATCGTGCCGATATGTCCGGCTATCGCGGACAAGGTCCGCTCCTACAGGGGGAATACCGTGCCTCGCGGGACAAGGGCAGCCTCAGGCCGCTTCCTTCTCCACCGCCTTGGCCGCGGCCTTCTTCTTCGGCTTGAGGTACTTCACCAGGCCCTGGAACCAGATCACCAGCGCCGGGTTGCCCTGGATCTGGATGTCCTTGCTCTGGATGCCCTGCATGAAGGCCAGTTGCGGGTTCTTCGAGGTCAAGGTGGCGAAGCCGTAGGCGCTGTCGCGGAAGCCGATGGCGAAGGCCGGCTGCGGGTGCACGCCGCGGCGGGCGCTGACGCGTTGGTCACGGACGATGTAGTGGCGGGCGACCTTGCCGTCCAGGCTGTGCAGCTGGAACACCAGGTCCTTGCCTTCGAGCTGCTGGCGGAAGGTCGGGTTGTCGCGCGAGGACTTGGCCATCATACGGCCGAGGAACCACAACAGAAGACGGAATTTCATGCACAGACCTCGGCGTTCGAGACAAATGACTGCGCATTGTAGCGATTAGCCGAAAGGACTACATCCGTACTTTCGAAGGGAAATGTAACGGCAGGAGTAGCCCGGAGCCGCTCTGGCTCCGGGGCTGGGAACAGCCTTAGTTGACGGCGTCCTTCAGGGCCTTGCCCGGCTTGAAGGCAACGGTGTTGCTGGCCTTGATCTTCACCGGCTGGCCGGTCTGCGGGTTCTTGCCGGTGCGGGCGCCACGGTGGCGCTGGATGAAGGTGCCGAAACCAACGAGGGTGACGCTGTCTTTGCGGTTCAGCGCGCCGGTGATCTCATCCAGCAGCGCGTTCAGCACCTTGTTGGCTTGTTCTTTGGTGAGGTCGGCCTTCTCGGCGATCGCGGCGGCGAGTTCTGGTTTACGCATAGATGCCTCTTTGACGGTTTGTTGTTTTTGTGTCCGTGCTGTCTTCCCAACAGCGCCTAAGGCACCGCGGCCCAGGCCCTACAGGCTCTAGGCTGCGGCAGACGGGGGGAGGATGGCACGCCGCAGGCTGGTACGCCAGTATCGTCTGACAATTTGCGGATACATTCCCACGACAGAAGCGCCATAACCGAGGACTTTCAAGCCAGAAGTGCCGGCAACTCCTTGTTCAGCGAGAGTTTTTCGCTGACTGCCGCGCCGGTCAGGGCGTATCCGAGCAAGCGACCGGCGGTATCCCGGCATAGCACCTTGAGGTCCGCGCCAGAGCCTTCCACGAGCCATTGGCCATCGCTGCCGCGGGGCGGCGGCGAGACCACCAGCGGGCACACCGGGGTCTTCACGGTGACCGGCATGGGGCCGTAGGACACTGCTGTCGGCTTGCCCGCCAGGGTCTGGGCCAGGGCGCGGGCGCAGCTCATCAGCGGCATCACGTAGAGCAGGTTGAGGCCGTCGACCTCGGCGCAGTCGCCCAGGGCGTAGATGTTGGCGTGGGAGGTGCGCAGCTCGCGGTTCACCACCACGCCGCGGTTGACCTCCAGGCCCGACTCGGCGGCCAGGTCGATGCGCGGGCGCAGGCCGACGGCCGAGACCACCAGGTCGCAGGGGATCGCCTGGCCATCCGACAGGTGCGCCTCCAGGCTCTCGCCGGCGCGCTCCAGGCGGTTGAGCACCGGGCCCAGGTGGAAGCGCACGCCCAGGCCTTCCAGGCCGGCCTGCACGGCCGCGGCGGCGGCGGGGTGCAGCAGGCCGGGCATGACCTGCTCGCAGGGAGCGACCACGTCGATCTGGTAGCCGCCGGCGGACAGGTCGTTGGCGAACTCGCAGCCGATCAGGCCGGCGCCCAGCAGCAGCACGCGGCGCTTGCCGGCGGCCGCGGCGCGGAAGCGCGCGTAGTCCTCCAGGTCGTTGATCGGGAAGATGGCGTCCAGGGCGTCGCCCTGCACCGGCACGCGGATCGTCTCGGCGCCCCAGGCCAGCACCAGGTCGCGGTACTCGACCTGCTCCTCGCCGATCCAGATGCGCTTGTGCCCCGGGTCGATGCCGGTGACGCGGGTGTGGGTGAGGATGCGCGCCTTCAGCTGCTCGGCCATGGCGCCGGGCTCGGCCATGGCCAGGCCGTCGGCGTCCTTGTTCTTGGAGAAGCCGGTGGAGAGCATCGGCTTGGAGTAGGAGCGGCCGTCGTCGGCGGTGATCAGCAGCAGCGGGCTTTGCGCGTCCAGCTTGCGCCATTCGCGCGCCAGGTTGTAGCCGGCCAGGCCGGTGCCGATGATCACCAGCGGTGCGTTCTCGCTCATTGGATTCTCCACATCGAACGGGACCGAGCGGCTTGGCCGGCTCGGTGGAATTCAGGGTTTCGCGGGGCCTGTCAGGCGATTTCGATCATTTCGAAGTCGATCTTGCCCACGCCGCAGTCGGGGCAGACCCAGTCGGCGGGAATGTCTTCCCAGCGGGTGCCGGGGGCGATGCCCTCCTCGGGCAGGCCGAGGGCCTCGTCGTAGATGAAGCCACAGACCACGCATTGCCATTTGCGCATCGTCGAACCTCCTGCGGGTTGCCAGGGCAACCTAGCGCACTTTTCCGCCCCCCGCCAAGGGCAGGGTTGCCGGCGCCCGGCGGCAGCCCGGCCAAGCGCGCGAAGCGCTCAAGCACGGGGCCGGACACGAAAACGGCGGCCACTGGCCGCCGCTCGCAGGGATGCCGGGACGGCTCAGCCGATTTCGATCATCTCGAAGTCCAGCTTGCCGACGCCGCAGTCCGGGCACAGCCAGTCCTCGGGCACGTCTTCCCAGCGGGTGCCCGCTGCGATGCCCTCTTCCGGCCAGCCTTGGGATTCGTCATAGATGAGTCCGCAGACTACGCATTGCCACTTTTTCATTGTCTACCCCTCGGGCGGGTTACCACGGTTGCGGCCGCACGCTAACGCAATTCCCGGCGTGCGCCAAGACGCCATCGAGCGGTTGGGCGGGCGTTGGGGGCCAACCAAAGATGGGTGGTGCGTGGGTGGGGGTTGGCTTTTCGTAGGAGCGGGCTTGCTCGCGAATGGTGTTCTGCCGGCTGGGTGTGCATTAGGGCGGCGGCAGGCGGCAGGCAAGAGCGTGAAGAGCCCCTCTCCCCAACCCTCTCCCGCAAGCGGGAGAGGGGGCTGGTCCGTGCCGAGAGAAAGAAGGTTTCAAATGGAAGCCTTCGGTGTTGCCGGCTGACTCCAGAGCATCCAAGCACGCCGAACGGTCCCCTCTCCCTTCAGGGAGAGGGAGCGGAGCCACCCCAAAACACCGGCATTTCAGGTGAGCACCGTTCGCGAGCAAGCTCGCTCCTACACCTACAGGGGCGAACTCAGTGTTGCGCCTTGTACCGCAAGCGCCAGGCATGCAGCAGCGGCTCGGTGTAGCCGCTGGGCTGCTCGCGCCCCTTGAACACCAGGTCGCTGGCCGCCTGGAAGGCCGCCGAACCCTGGTAGTCCGCAGCCATCGGGCAGTAGGCCGGATCCCCCGCGTTCTGCTGGTCGACCACCTTGGCCATGCGCTCCAGGGTCTCGCGCACCTGGGCCTCGCCGACCACGCCGTGGTGCAGCCAGTTGGCGATGTGCTGGCTGGAGATGCGCAGCGTTGCGCGGTCTTCCATCAGGCCGACGTCATGGATGTCCGGCACCTTGGAGCAGCCCACGCCCTGTTCGACCCAGCGCACCACGTAGCCGAGGATGCCCTGGCAGTTGTTGTCCAGCTCTTCCTGGCGCGCCTCGGCGCTCCAGTCGGCGGACGCGGCCACTGGAATCGTCAGCAGGTCGTCGAGCAGTTCGTCGCGCACGCTGGCCAGGTCGACCTTCTGCAACTCGCCCTGTACCGCCTGCACGTCCACCTGGTGGTAGTGCAGCGCGTGCAGGGTGGCGGCGGTGGGCGACGGCACCCAGGCGGTGGTGGCGCCGGATTTCGGGTGGCCGATCTTCTGTTCCAGCATGGCCGCCATCAGGTCCGGCATGGCCCACATGCCCTTGCCGATCTGCGCCCGGCCGCGCAGGCCGCAGGCCAGGCCGACCAGCACGTTGTTGCGCTCGTAGGCGGCGATCCACTTGGTGCCCTTCATGTCGCCCTTGCGCAGCATCGGGCCGGCTTCCATGGCGCTGTGCATTTCGTCGCCGGTACGGTCGAGGAAGCCGGTGTTGATGAACACCACCCGCGCGCCGGCGGCGCCTATGCAGGCCTGGAGGTTGACGCTGGTGCGCCGCTCCTCGTCCATGATGCCCATCTTCAGGGTGTTGCGCGGCAGGCCGAGGACGTCCTCGACGCGGCCGAACAGCTCGTCGGCGAAGGCCACTTCGGCCGGGCCGTGCATCTTCGGCTTGACGATGTAGACGCTGCCGGTGCGCGAGTTGCCCTTGCGCTGCAGGTCGTGGATGGCGACCAGGCCGGTCAGCACCGCGTCCATGATGCCCTCGGGGATTTCCGCGCCGCTTTCGTCGAGGATCGCCGGGGTGGTCATCAGGTGGCCGACGTTGCGGATGAACAGCAGCGAGCGGCCGTGCAGGGTCAGGCTGGAACCGTCGGCGGCGGTGTACTGGCGGTCCGGGCTCATGCGCCGGACGAAGCTCTGGCCACCCTTCTCCACCGCTTCGCTGAGGTCGCCCTTCATCAGGCCCAGCAGGTTGCGGTAGACCAGGGTCTTGTCCTCGGCATCCACCGCGGCCACCGAGTCCTCGCAGTCGAGGATGGTGCTCAGCGCAGCCTCGACCAGCACGTCCTTCACCCCGGCGGCGTCGGTCTGGCCGATGGGGCTGGTGGGGTCGATCTGGATCTCGAAGTGCAGGCCGTTGTTCTTCAGCAGCACGGCCTTGGGCGACAGCGGCTCGCCCTGGTAGCCGACGAATTTCGCCGGCTCGGCCAGGCCGCTGACGCTGCCGTCCTCCAGGGTCACGCGCAACTGGCCCTGCTCGATACGGTAGGCGCTGGCGTCGGCGTGGCTGCCCTGGGCCAGCGGCGCGGCCTGGTCGAGGAAGGCGCGGGCGAAGGCGATGACCTTCTCGCCGCGGCGCGGGTTGTAGCCCTTGCCCTTCTCGGCGCCGTCGTCCTCGCTGATGGCGTCGGTGCCGTAGAGCGCGTCGTACAGCGAGCCCCAGCGGGCGTTGGCGGCGTTCAGCGCGTAGCGGGCGTTCATCACCGGCACCACCAGCTGCGGGCCGGCCTGCTGGGTGATCTCGCTGTCGACGTTGGCAGTGCTGGCCTGCACCGAAGCCGGGGCCGGCAGCAGGTAGCCGATGGATTCGAGGAAGGCGCGGTAGGCCGGCATGTCCTGGATCGGGCCCGGGTGGGCGCGGTGCCAGTTGTCCAACTCGGTCTGCAGGCGGTCGCGCTCGGCGAGCAGCGCGCGGTTCTTCGGCGCCAGCTCGTGGACCAGGGCGTCGAAGCCCTTCCAGAAGGCCTCGGCCTGCACGCCGGTGCCCGGCAGGGCTTCTTCCTCGATGAAGCGTTGCAGCACGTCGGCGACCTGCAGGCGCTGGCGGGTGATTCGTTGGGTCATCGCAAGGTTCTCCTGTGTTTCGTCGAGTGCTTAGAGCGCGGCCACGCCGGCCTTGGCCACCTGGGCATCCTGCGCGGCCTGCACGCCGGAGACACCCACCGCGCCGATCACCTGGCCGTCATGGATGACCGGCACGCCGCCTTCCAGGGTGCCCTGCAGCACGGGGGCGGAGAGGAAGGCGGTGCGGCCGTTGTTGATCATTTCTTCGTACAGGCGCGTTTCGCGGCGGCCCAGGGCGGCGCTGCGGGCCTTCTCGGTGGCGATGTAGGCGCCGACCGGCGCACAGCCATCCAGGCGCTCCAGCGCCAGCGGGTGGCCGCCATCGTCCACGACCACGATGGCCACCGCCCATTGGTTGGCCTGGGCCTCGGCGCGGGCGGCGGCGAGGATGCGGGTGACTTCTTGCTGGGTGAGTACGGCTTTGCTTTGCATGGCGTCAGTTTCCGGTGCTGAGGGCGTGGTCGACCAGTTCGATCCAGTGTCGGACGGGGGTGCGTCCGGCGCCGTCGAGGTGGGTCTGGCAGCCGATGTTGGCGGTAGCGATCAGGTCGGGCCGACCGCTTTCCAGGGCGTCCAGCTTGTTGTCGCGCAGCTTGTGCGAGAGTTCCGGCTGGGTCAGTGAATAGGTGCCGGCCGAGCCGCAGCAGAGGTGGCTGTCCGGCACCGCGGTGAGGTTGAAGCCCAGGCGCTTGAGCACCGCCTCGACGGCGCCGCCGAGCTTCTGCGCGTGCTGCAGGGTGCAGGGGCAGTGGAAGGCGAGGGTCTGGTCGCAGTTCAGGCCGAGGCTTTCCAGCGGTTCGGCGCGGATCACTTCCACCAGGTCCTTGGCCAGTTCGCTGACGCGCCTGGCCTTGGCCGCGTACTGCGGGTCGTCGCGCAGCAGGTAGCCGTATTCCTTGACGAAGGCGCCGCAGCCGCTGGCCGTCTGCACGATAGCCTCGGCGCCGTTCTCGATGGCCGGCCACCAGGCGTCGATGTTGCGCCGGGCGCGCTCCAGGCCGGTGTCCTGGGCGTTGAGGTGGTAGTCCACGGCGCCGCAGCAGCCGGCCTGGGCCGCCGCGGTGATGCTGATACCGAGGCGGTCCAGCACCCGCGCGGTGGCCGAATTGGTGTTGGGCGACAGCGCCGGCTGCACGCAGCCTTCGAGCATCAGCACGCGGCGCTTGTGGCGCTGGGCCGGGCGCACGCCGGCCGGGGCGATGGCCCGCGGCAAGTGGCTGCGCAGGGCCACGGGAAGGATCGGCCGCAACGCCTCGCCGGTGTTCACCAGCGCCTTGAACAGCGCCGGGCGCGGCACTATGGCGCGCAGGCCGCCGCGCAGCAGGCGCTCGCCCAGCGGCCGCGGCACGCGCACTTCGATGGCGGCGCGGCCGATGTCCAGCAGCTTGTGGTACTCCACGCCGGAAGGGCAGGTGGTTTCGCAGTTGCGGCAGGTCAGGCAGCGGTCCAGGTGTTCCTGGGTCTTCTCGCTGACCTCATCCTGTTCGAGGAACTGCTTGATCAGGTAGATGCGCCCGCGCGGGCCGTCCAGCTCGTCGCCCAGCTCCTGGTAGGTCGGGCAGGTGGCGTTGCAGAAGCCGCAATGCACGCAGCTGCGCAGGATGCGTTCGGCTTCCTCGGCGTGGGCCAGGCGTTTGGCCGCTTCGCTCAGGTTGGTCTGCATAGGTCTATCCGCGTCAGAAGTCGGCGTACATGCGCCCGGAGTTGAAGATGCCCTGCGGGTCGAGCTGGCGCTTCAGCGAGCGGTGCAGCTTGAGCAGGGGCGCCGGCAGCGGGTGCAGCGGCTCGTCGACGTGGCCCGGGGTGAAGCAGCTGGCGTGGCCGCCGACGGCGCTCACGGCCTGGCGGATTTCCGTGGCGCTGGCCTCGGACTTCAGCCAGCGCTGCGCGCCGCCCCAGTCCAGCAGCTGCTCGCCGGGCAGCGCCAGCGGCGCGCTGAGCGCCGGCAGCGACAGGCGCCAGAGCGGCCGCGGGTCGCGGAAGAAGTCCAGGCGCTGTTCGCGCAGGTCGTCCCACCAGGCGTCATCCAGGGCGTCACCGCCGATGCGGTCGCAGGCGGCGCGCACCGAGCCCTCGTTGCCCTCGAAGCGCAGGTATAGGTGCTCGCCGTCATGGGCGGCAGCGCTCAACGGCAGCGGCTGCTGGCCCCACTCGCCGAGGCGCAGCAGGGCGCGCTCCAGGGGGATTGCCTGGCGCAGGCTGATGCGGCAGCGCGGCTTGGGCAGGACCTTGAACGAGGCCTCGGTGATCACGCCCAGGCAGCCGAAGCTGCCGGCCAGCAAGCGCGACAGGTCGTAGCCAGCGACGTTCTTCATCACCTCGCCGCCGAAGCGCAGGTGGGTGCCCAGGCCGCTGATCAGCCGGGTGCCGAGGACGAAGTCGCGCACCGCGCCAGCCCAGGGCCGGCGCGGGCCGGACAGCCCGGCGGCGAGCATGCCGCCGACCGTGGCGTTTTCGCCGAAGCAGGGCGCCTCGCAGGCGAGCATCTGCCCGGCGCTGTCCAGTGCGGCGTTCAGCTCGCGCAGCGGGGTGCCGGCGCGGGCGGTGATCACCAGTTCGGTGGGGTCGTAGGAGACGATGCCGGTGTGCCCGGCCACGTCCAGCGGGCGGGCCTCCACCCAGCGGCCGAGGAAGGCCTTGCTGGAGCCGCCGCGGATGGCCAGGGCGGTCTTTTCCGCCAGGGCCTGGCGCACCTGTTCGAGCAGTTCGGCGCTGCGGTCGTGGCCGGCCCGGGGATCGAAGTGCTGTTTGTCCATCAGAAGCGCTCCAGTTCCGGGAACGGCAATTGGCCATGGTGAATGTGCATGGCGCCGAATTCGGCGCAGCGGTGCAGGGTCGGGATGTTCTTGCCCGGGTTGAGCAGGCCCTGCGGGTCGAAAGCGGCCTTCACCGCGTGGAACAGCGTCAGCTCGTCGCTGTTGAACTGGGCGCACATCTGGTTGATCTTCTCGCGGCCCACGCCGTGCTCGCCGGTGATGCTGCCGCCCACCGCCACGCAGAGTTCGAGGATCTTCCCGCCCAGGGCTTCGGCGCGCTCCAGTTCGCCGGGGACGTTGGCATCGAAGAGGATCAGCGGGTGCATGTTGCCGTCGCCGGCGTGGAACACGTTGGCCACGCGCAGGCCGTACTCGTCGGACAGCTCGGCGATACCGTTGAGCACCCGCGGCAGCTCGCGGCGCGGGATGGTGCCGTCCATGCAGTAGTAGTCCGGGGAGATGCGCCCCACCGCCGGGAAGGCGTTCTTGCGCCCGGCCCAGAACTTGGCGCGTTCCTCCTCGTCGCGGGCCAGGCGCACGTCGGTGGCGCCGGCCTTGCGCAGCACGGCGTCGACGCGCTCGCAGTCCTCGTGCACGTCGGACTCCACGCCGTCCAGCTCGCACAGCAGGATGGCCGCGGCGTCCACCGGGTAGCCGGCGTGGATGAAGTCCTCGGCGGCGCGGATCGACAGGTTGTCCATCATCTCCAGGCCACCGGGGATGATGCCCTCGGCGATGATGTCGCCCACCGCGCGGCCGGCCTTCTCGACGTCGTCGAAGCTGGCCATCAGCACCTTGGCCACCTGCGGCTTGGGCAGCAGCTTGACGGTCACCTCGACCACCACGCCGAGCATGCCTTCGGAGCCGGTGAACAGCGCCAGCAGGTCGAAGCCGGGGCTGTCGAGGGCGTCGGAGCCGAGGGTCAGGCGCTCGCCGTCGACGGTGAGGATTTCCACCTTGAGCAGGTTGTGCACGGTCAGCCCGTACTTCAGGCAGTGCACGCCGCCGGCGTTCTCGGCGACGTTGCCGCCGATGGAACAGGCGATCTGCGAGGACGGGTCCGGCGCGTAGTACAGGCCGTGGGGCGCGGCGGCCAGGGAGATGGCCAGGTTGCGCACGCCGGGCTGCACCCGGGCGTAGCGGCCTTCGGGGTTCACTTCGAGGATGCGCTTGAAGCGCGCCATCACCAGCAGCACGCCCTGCTCCAGCGGCAGTGCGCCGCCGGACAGCCCGGTGCCGGCGCCGCGGGCGACCACCGGCACCTGCATGCGGTGGCACAGGCGCAGCAGGCTCTGCACCTGCTCGACGTGTTCGGGCAGCACCACCAGCATCGGCGTGCTGCGGTAGGCGGAGAGGCCGTCGCACTCGTAGGGGCGCAGGTCCTCGGCCTCGTGGAGGATCTCCAGGTCCGGCAGCGCGGCGCGCAGTTCGGCGAGCAGCGCGGCCTTGTCCACCTTCGGCAGTGCGCCGTCGAGGCGCTCATCGTAGAGGATGTTCATCGGGTCTCACATGGTGGTTTTTCTTATGGGTGGCGCCGCCCGGCGGGCCGGGTGGCTGCTGGACTGACGGGTCTCAGGTCGGCGCAGACTGGACCGCCGGGCGGGGCTGCGTCCAGTTGCCGCAGCACTGGTCCTACCAGTTTAGTCCCTGGACTTTCGGTCAAGACGCCGCTCAGCGGCCTTATCAAAGCGCTCAGGGTGTTCTACAGTGGCGCCAGGCATTCGAACTGGTAGGACCAGTTGGAGGACGAATGGAAGGCGAAAGCACGGCCACCCGCGCCCGGGTAGCCGACCAGGTGGCCGAGCGCATCGAGCGGCTGATCGTCGACGGCGTGCTCAAGGTCGGCCAGGCGCTGCCCTCGGAGCGGCGCCTGGTGGACAAGCTCGGCTGCTCGCGCTCGGCGCTGCGCGAGGGCCTGCGCATCCTCCGCGGGCGCGGCATCATCGACACCGAGCAGGGCCGCGGCTCCTTCGTCGCCGACCTCAGCCGGGCCAACGACGCCACGCCGCTGATGCATCTGTTCGCCTCGCAGCCGCGCACCCTCTACGACCTGCTGGAGGTGCGCGCCCTGCTGGAGGGCGAATCCGCGCGCCTGGCCGCGCTGCGCGCCACCGACGCCGACCTGATCCTGCTCAAGCGCCGCTACGAGGAGATGCTGCTGGCGCAGAGCGAGACGCCGCCGCCGGACCCGCGCGAACACGCCCGCCGCGACCACGCCTTCCACCGCGCCATCAGCGAGGCCTCGCACAACCCGGTGCTGGTGCACACCCTGCAGTCGCTCAGCGAACTGATGCTCAGCACCGTGTTCGCCTCGGTGAACAACCTCTACCACCGGCCGGTGCAGAAGCGGCAGATCGACCGCCAGCACACGCGCCTGTACAACGCCATCGCCGAGCGCCTGCCGGACCAGGCCCAGCGCGCCGCCCGCGAACATATCCACAGCATCCGCGACAACCTGCGCGAGATCGAGCAGGAGGAGCAGCGCCTGGTCCGCGCCACCATGCGCCTGCAGGGCTGGGAATGAGCCGCGGGCGGGGCTCGGGGCGATAGGTCGCAGGCTAACGATCGGCGTTCCGTGGTACCCTGCGGCGGTCCTACGTCAGCGTTGAATTCCCGTGTCCGACCTTTCCGTACCTCTGCCGAACTGGCTCAACGAAGACCAGTTGCCGGCCAACGTCGAGCCCGCCGTGCACGACTGGCTGTTCGACCAGGGCTCCCTGACCCGCCGCCTCACCGCCCTCGCCGAAGGCGCCTTCAGCGTCGAACCGCTGGCCGAAGGCTGGCAGGTGCTGCGCGACGACGAATGCAAGGCGCTGGGCGTGCCCAGCCACAGCCAGGGCTGGGTGCGCGAGGTCTACCTGCGCGGCCACGGCCAGCCGTGGGTCTTCGCCCGCAGCGTGGCGCCCCGCTCGGCCCTGGAGGCCTCGGGCTTCGACCTGGCGCAGCTCGGCAGCCGCTCCCTGGGCGAGCTGCTGTTCAGCGACAGCGCCTTCCGCCGCGACGTCATCGAGGTGTGCCTGTACCCCGCGCCCTTCCTGCCCCTGGAGGTGCGCCGCGCGCTGCTCTGGGGCCGCCGCTCGTGCTTCCGCCGCGAGCGCCTGGGCGTGCTGGTGGCCGAGGTGTTCCTGCCGCGCCTGTGGCGCGCAGCCGGAGTCGAGGCCGTATAATCCCTCCGGTCGACCGCCGGAGCCCGCCATGTTCGCCGCCCTGATCAAACCCCTCGCCCGCCTGCACCCCCGCGCCTGGGACTTCATCCTGCTGACGCGCATGGACAAGCCCATCGGCATCTACCTGCTGCTGTGGCCGACGCTGTGGGCGCTGTGGATGGCCAGCGGCGGCCTGCCCAGCCTGAAGAACCTGGTGATCTTCGTCCTCGGCACCGTGCTGATGCGCGCCGCCGGCTGCGTGATCAACGACTTCGCCGACCGCGACTTCGACGGCCACGTGGCGCGCACCAAGGCCCGCCCCCTGGCCACCGGCAAGATCAGCGTGAGCGAGGCCTGGATCGCCTTCTTCGCCCTGCTGGCCAGCAGCTTCGTGCTGGTGCTGTGCACCAACGAGCAGACCATCTGGCTGTCCTTCGGCGGCGCCGCCATCGCCGCGCTCTATCCCTTCATGAAGCGCTACACCTACTACCCGCAGGTGGTGCTGGGCGCGGCCTTCTCCTGGGGCATCCCCATGGCCTTCACCGCCGCCAGCGGCACCCTGCCGGCCGCGGCCTGGCTGCTGTTCTTCGCCAACGTGCTGTGGACGGTGGCCTACGACACCTACTACGCCATGACCGACCGCGAGGACGACCTGAAGATCGGGGTGAAATCCACCGCCATCCTCTTCGGCGACGCCGACCGGGTGATCAACCTGACGCTGCAGGGCCTGATGCTCCTGCTGCTGGTGCTGGCCGCCGGCAAGCTGCACATGGGCCTGTGGTTCTACGCCGGCCTGGCGGTGGCCGCCGGCTGCTTCGCCTGGGAATTCCACTCCACCCGCGACCGCGACCCGCAGGCCTGCTTCAAGGCATTCCTGCACAACCACTGGGCGGGCCTGGCGATCTTCGTCGGCACCGTGGTGGATTACGCGCTGCGCTGATCCGGGCGCCTACCCTACGGGCAAGAAACGGCTCCCTGTAGGAGCGCGCCCTGCGCGCGAATCGCGGGCAGGGCCCGCTACACGGATCCCTTCCGTATCACGGCTTGGCGATGTGCCAGGCGTTCATCTTGCCGTCGCCCTTCACTTCGCCCGCGGCCTTGTCCTGGACGAAGGTGTACAGCGGCTTGCCCTTGTAGGCCCATTGCTGGGTGCCGTCGTCGCGGGTGATCACGCTCCAGTCGCCGCTGGCCATGGCGCCGGTCTCGGCGGCCAGGGGCGGCCAGTTCTGCGCGCACTTGTCGTTGCACACCGACTTGCCGCCGCTGTCCTTGTCGAAGGTGTACAGCGTCATGCCCTTGGCATCGACCAGCATGCCGTTCTTGGTCATCGCCGGTTCCGCTGCCTGCGCGGCCAGGGCCGGCAGCGCCAGGCCCAGGGCCAGCGCCAGGTGTTTGCAGTTCATCGTGAATCTCCTCTTCTGAGGTAGGACTCGCAAGGAAGGCGCGGCGGGAACGGCGGCAGGTCGGGCAGGCCGTCACAACGGCCCCGGTGGCGCGCATGGGGCCGCCCGGAACAGGGCGGTCACGACAGCATAGTAGAGCGCCCCGTTCCCCGCCGGGCGCCTGCCTCGGCTAACATGCCCGCGTCACATCGCTGTAATAATTCCGTTATCTAATGCGGCGCAGTACAGAATTCCCGAGGCAAGACCATGGTTGGCAAGACAATCCTCATCGTTGACGACGAAGCGCCGATCCGCGAGATGATCGCCGTGGCCCTGGAGATGGCCGGCTACGAATGCCTGGAGGCGGAGAACGCCCAGCAGGCCCACGCCACCATCGTCGACCGCAAGCCGGACCTGATCCTGCTCGACTGGATGCTGCCGGGCACCTCCGGCATCGAGCTGGCGCGGCGCCTGAAGCGCGACGAGATGACCCAGGGCATCCCGATCATCATGCTCACCGCCAAGGGCGAGGAGGACAACAAGATCCAGGGCCTGGAAGTCGGCGCCGACGACTACATCACCAAGCCCTTCTCGCCGCGCGAGCTGGTGGCCCGCCTGAAGGCCGTGCTACGCCGCACCGGCGCCGGCGACAGCGAGACGCCGATCGAGGTCGGCGGCCTGCTGCTCGACCCCATCAGCCACCGCGTCACCATCGACGGCAAGCCGGCCGAGATGGGCCCCACCGAGTACCGCCTGCTGCAGTTCTTCATGACCCACCAGGAGCGCGCCTACACCCGCGGCCAGTTGCTGGACCAGGTGTGGGGCGGCAACGTCTACGTGGAGGAACGCACCGTCGACGTGCACATCCGCCGCCTGCGCAAGGCCCTGGGCGAGGTCTACGAGAACCTGGTGCAGACGGTCCGCGGAACCGGCTATCGTTTCTCCACCAAGAGCTGACCGCGCCCCCCGCGCCTGATATTCACAAGGAAAGGACCTGGTGAACCAAGACTGGCGTGGCGCCCTGATCCGCCATCTGCTGTTGTTGATAGTCGCCGCCGCGCTGATCGGCGCGGTGAGCGGGCAATACGGTTGGACCCTGGCAGGCTGCCTGGGCGTCTACCTCGGCTGGACCCTCTGGCAGGTGCTGCGCCTGCACAAATGGCTGAAGAACCACCGCGAGGACGAACCGCCGCCGGACGGCTACGGCCTGTGGGGCGAGGTGTTCGACAGCATCTACCACCTGCAGCGGCGCAACCAGCGCGCCCGCGGGCGCCTGCAGGCGGTGATCGACCGCATGCAGGAATCCACCGCGGCGCTGCGCGATGCGGTGGTCATGCTCGACGCCGACGGCAACCTGGAATGGTGGAACCTCGCCGCCGAACGCCTGCTCGGCCTGAAGAGCCCGCAGGACGGCGGCCAGGCGGTGACCAACCTGATCCGCAACCCGCGCTTCAAGGAATACTTCGCCCGCGGCGACTACCAGGAGCCGCTGGACATGCCCTCGCCGGTGGACGACAAGCTGCTGCTGCAGTTCCAGATCACCCTCTACGGCAACGGCGAGCACCTGATGCTGGTCCGCGACGTGACCCGCGTGCAGCGCCTGGAGCAGATGCGCAAGGACTTCGTCGCCAACGTCTCCCACGAGCTGCGCACGCCGCTGACGGTGATCGCCGGCTACCTGGAGACCTTCCTCGACAACGCCGAGAACATCAACCCGCGCTGGGCCCGCGCCCTGCAGCAGATGCAGCAGCAGGCCGCGCGCATGCAGGGCCTGCTCAACGACCTGCTGCTGCTGGCCAAGCTGGAAGCCACCGACTACCCGGCGGACAACAAGCCGGTGGCGGTGGACCTGATGCTGCTGGCCATCCGCAACGACGCCCAGGCGCTGTCCGGCGCCCGCGAGCACCGCATCAGCCTGGAGGCCGACCCCAGGGTGAAGCTCAAGGGCAGCGAGGCCGAGCTGCGCAGCGCCTTCTCCAACCTGGTGTTCAACGCGGTCAAGTACACCCCCGAGGGCGGCGAAATCCGCATCCGCTGGTGGGGCGACGAGCAGGGCGCGCACCTGTCGGTGCAGGACAGCGGCATCGGCATCGACCCCAAGCACCTGCCGCGCCTGACCGAGCGCTTCTACCGCGTGGACTCCAGCCGCAACGCCAGCACCGGCGGCACCGGCCTGGGCCTGGCCATCGTCAAGCACGTGCTGATCCGCCACCGCGCCACCCTGGACATCAGCAGCGTGCCGGGCAAGGGCAGCAGCTTCGTCTGCCACTTCCCGCGGCAGCAGGTCGCCTGAACCAAGGTCATCTTGCCAGCGCCGCACGCTGCCGCCATGCTTACCCGCTCATTCATCAGCCAACAGAACCATGGACCCTTCCCCCAGTAGCGAATTGCTGACCTATTTCGCCGATTTCGGCCTCGTACTCTTCGCCCTTCTCCTCGTCCTGCTCAACGGCTTCTTCGTCGCCGCCGAGTTCGCCATGGTCAAGCTGCGCGCCACCCGCGTGGAGACCATCGCCAAGCAGCACGGCTGGCGCGGCAGCATCCTGCGCAAGGTGCACAACCAGCTCGACGCCTACCTCTCCGCCTGCCAGCTGGGCATCACCCTGGCCTCCCTGGGCCTGGGCTGGGTCGGCGAGCCGGCCTTCGCCGAGCTGCTGGAGCCGCTGCTGGCCGCGGTGGGCGTGCACTCCGAGGAAATCATCCGCGGCGTGTCCTTCTTCAGCGCCTTCTTCATCATCTCCTACCTGCACATCGTGGTCGGCGAGCTGGCGCCCAAGAGCTGGGCGATCCGCAAGCCGGAGCTGCTGTCGCTGTGGACCGCGGTGCCGCTGTACCTGTTCTACTGGGCGATGTACCCGGCCATCTGGCTGCTCAACGCCAGCGCCAACGCCATCCTCAAGATCGCCGGCCAGGGCGAGCCGGGGCCGCACCACGAGCACCACTACAGCCGCGAGGAACTCAAGCTGATCCTGCACTCCAGCCGCGGCCAGGACCCCAGCGACCAGGGCATGCGCGTGCTGGCCTCGGCGGTGGAACTGGGCGAGCTGGAAGTGGTGGACTGGGCCAACTCCCGCGAAGACCTGGTCTACCTGGAGCGCCACGCGCCGCTGGCCGACGTGCTGGCGACCATCCGCCGGCACAAGTACAGCCGCTACCCGGTGTTCGACGCCGAGAAGGGCGAGTTCACCGGCCTGCTGCACATCAAGGACCTGCTGCTGGAGCTGGCGACCACCGACAGCCAGCCGGAAACCATCGACCTGGACGAACTGGCCCACCCGCTGGAGCTGGTGACCAAGCACATGCCGCTGTCGCGCCTGCTGGAGCAGTTCCGCCAGGGCGGCGCGCACTTCGCCCTGGTGGAGGAAGCCGACCACAAGGTGATCGGCTACCTGACCATGGAAGACGTGCTGGAAGTGCTGGTCGGCGACATCCAGGACGAGCACCGCAAGACCGAGCGCGGCATCCTCGCCTACCAGCCGGGCAAGCTGCTGGTGCGCGGCGACACCCCGCTGTTCAAGCTGGAGCGCCTGCTGGGCATCGACCTCGACCACATCGAGGCGGACACCCTCGCCGGCCTGGTCTACGAGACCCTGAAGCGCGTGCCGGAAGAGGAAGAAGTGCTGGAAGCCGAAGGCCTGCGCATCATCGTGAAGAAGATGAAGGGCCCGAAGATCGTCCTGGCCAAGGTGGTCAAGCTGGACTGACGCGGCTGCCAACTGCGCCGAAGCGCCTTTCGTAGGAGCGACCGTCTTGTCCACTGCACCGGGGCGCTTTTCGTAGGATGGGTTGAGCTTGCGAAACCCATGCTGTTGCGGTGATGGGTATCGCTTCGCTCAACCCATCCTACGGGTGTTGGGTTTGTCGGAAGGTGTAGGAGCGGACTCCGTCCGCGATTGGGATAGCCAACGCACCGGCCTGACCAGTTGCGTTCCACCCACGGGCCCTCCCCCATCGCCCGCTAAAAAATCCCCACCCCCAGCAGCTCGTTGGAAGCTCCGTCCTAGAGCTTCCACGTCCTACTCAAAGGCCACTCCCCAAAACCACTCGTCGCCCCATCGCCGCATTCGCTCTTGCCAGCGGCGCCACATGGGCATAAGTTGAACTGGTCTGACCGGTAATACCAGAACAATAACTGCGCGCCTCAGCCCTCCCCCGTGGATGCGGACGGGCGCAGACAACGGAGACCTTCAATGCTCATCCACCGCTGTTCCCGCTCGATCTTCCTGCAAGTGGTGCTCGGCCTGGCCCTCGGCGTGCTGTTCGGTGTCGGCCTGCCGGAGCTTTCGTCCCAGCTCAAGCCCCTGGGCGACGGCTTCATCAAGCTGATCAAGATGCTCATCGCGCTCATCGTGTTCTGCGTGGTGGTCAACGGCATCTCCGGCGCCGGCGACCTGAAGAAGGTCGGGCGCATCGGCCTGAAGTCGGTGGTCTACTTCGAGATCCTCACCACCATCGCCCTCCTCCTCGGCCTGCTGGTGGCCTACGGCAGCGGCCTGGGCAACGGCGCCAACATCGACCTGAACGGCCTCTCCGCCGGCGATGCCGCGACCTACGCCGCGCACACCAAGGACATTCACGGGCCGGTGGACTTCATCATGGGGCTGATTCCCACTTCGGTGTTCAGTGCCTTCGCCAACAACGACATCCTCCAGGTGCTGGTGTTCGCCGTGCTGTTCGGCAGCGCCCTGAACTTGGTGGGCGAGCAGGCCAGCGGCGTGGCGCGGCTGATCAACGAGTTCAGCCACGTGGTCTTCCGCATCATGGGCATGATCGTGCGCCTGGCGCCGCTGGGCGTGTTCGGCGCCGTGGCCTTCACCACCAGCCGCTACGGCCTGGAGTCGCTGAGCCACCTGGGCGCGCTGGTGCTGGTGTTCTACCTCACCTGCATCCTCTTCGTATGCCTGGTGCTGGGCACCGTGCTGCGCCTGAGCGGCGTGCGCCTGCGGCCGTTCCTGCGCTACTTCCGCGAGGAACTGCTGATCGTCCTCGGCACCGCCTCTTCCGACGCCGTGCTGCCGCAGGTGATGCGCAAGCTGGAGAACATGGGCATCCGCAGCTCCACCGTGGGCCTGGTGATCCCCACCGGCTACTCCTTCAACCTCGACGGCTTCTCCATCTACCTGACCCTGGCGGTGGTGTTCATCGCCCACGCCACCGGCACGCCGCTGGCCATCAGCGACCTGCTGACCATCCTGCTGGTGTCGCTGGTGACCTCCAAGGGCGCCCACGGCATCCCCGGCTCGGCCCTGGTGATCCTCGCCGCCACCCTCGCCGCGGTGCCGGCCATCCCCGCTGCGGGCCTGGTGCTGGTGCTCTCGGTGGACTGGTTCATGGGCATCGGCCGGGCGCTGACCAACCTGATCGGCAACTGCGTCGCCACCGTGGTCATCGCCCGCTGGGAAAACGACATCGACCTGCAACGCACACGTTCGGTACTCAACGGCGAACCCGGGGCGAACAAGACCCTGGTCGCCACGCCCGGCAAGGGCGAACTGCGCGGCTGACGACAGCCGCCGCGCGCGCCGCTCCAACAGGCGCGGCGCGCGCCTTAACTGCCTCAGGAGCAACCATGTTTTCCTCATCCAAACTGGTCAATTCAGTGGTTCAGAAACTGCTCGAGACCATAGAGCAAGGGCGCTGGGCGGCCGGCCAGATGCTGCCGGGCCAGCGCGAACTGGCCGAGCAGCTGGAAATCAGCCGGCCCAGCCTGCGCGAAGCCATCACCGTGCTGGAGACCCTCGGCGTGGTGCGCTCGCTGCCCGGCAAGGGCGTGATGGTGCTGGAGCGTGACGAAAACGCCCTGCGCGAGATCCGCGCCCCAGCCACGGCCACCCTGGAAGACGTGCTGCAACTGCGCTACGCCCTGGAACCCTTCATCGCCGGGCTGGTGGCGCAGAGCATCGACGGCGACTCCCTCGGCCGCCTGCGCCTGCTGCTGCTGGACATGCGCGAAGCGGTGGAGGACGGCCGCGCCGCCGCCGTGGTCGAGGCCTACAACAGCTTCCACCGCAAGCTGGTGGCGCTGACCTCCAACCCGATCTTCCTCAGCGTCTCGCAGCAGATCGCCGGCGCCCTGGAGCAGAGCGACCACCTCATCCAGCGCAACGCCGCCCACGCCGAGGAACTGCTGGCCGAGCACGAGGCCATCGTCCGCGCCATCCGCCAGCATGACAGCGAAGGCGCCAGCCAGGCCATGCGCCAGCACATCCTCAACGAAGGCCTGCGCCTGAACCTGGCGCTGCGCGTGCCGGAAGCGGGGACCGGGCGATGAACGGCGAAACCGGCCCGCGCCGCCGCGGCCAGGCCCAGCGGATCTACGAGGACCTGCACGCCGCCATCCTCTCGCGGCGCCTGCGGCCGGCCGCGCCGCTCAGCCAGGAAACCCTCGGGCGGATCTTCCACGCCGGCCCCAGCAGCGTGCGCCGCGCCCTGCAGCGCCTGGCCCGGGAAGGCGCGGTGGAACTGGCGCCACGGCGCATCGCCAGCGTCGCCCGCCCCGATCCGCAGCGCCTGCGCCAACTGCTGGAAACCCGCCTGCTGCTGGAAAGCGACATGCTCCGGCGCCTGGCCGGAAGGCTGGACGGGCAAAACCTGGCGGAACTGCGGGAAATGCTCGCCACCCAGCGCCGCTGCCTGGCGGCGGACGACGCGCTGGGCGCCCAGGAATGGGCCCGGAACCTGCACCTGCGCCTGGCCCAGCTGTCGGCCAATCCCCTGTTGCCCGATCTGCTGGGGCCGCTGCTGGAGCGCCTGGCCGTGAGCATTGCCCTGGGCCGCGGCCAGGCCCATACCGCGGACAGCTGCCGGCAACAGGCCGAGATGCTCGAAGCCCTGGCTGAAGGCGACGCGGAGCGCGCCTGCGCCTGCCTGGAGAATTACCTGCGCGGCGTGGGCGAACGCCTGCGCTTCGCCCCGCCGCCGACCACCGACCTGCGCGCGGCCTTCGCCGGGAAGCTGGCTATTCCTTGACCACCGCGAAGTTCGGCAGGGTGCCCACCGGCTGGGCGAAGTCGTAGGGGATGGATTCCAGCGCCAGGCCGACGTTGCGCTGCACCACGAAGTGCAGGTGCGGACCGCTGCTGTTGCCGGTGTTGCCCGAGCGCGCCAGGGGCGTGCCGACGCCGACGCGCTGGCCCTCGCTGACCAGCACCGAGCCGCGCATCAGGTGCAGGTAGACGCCCATGGTGCCGTCGTCGTGGAGGATGCGCACGAAGTTGCCGGAGGGGTTGTTGCCGCGCCCGCTCTGGGCGTTCTCCACCTTCACCACGGTGCCGCCGCGGGCGGCCACGATGGGCGTACCCTCGGGCATGGCGATGTCCAGCGCGTAGCGGCTCTTGGGGGTGAAGTGGCTGTACTTGCCGTTGGCGCCCTGGCTCAGGCGGAAGGGCCCGCCACGCCAGGGCAGCGGATAATCGTAGGGCACCGGTTGCAGGCGCGGGTCGCCCAGGGCGTAGCGCAGCTTGGGCTTGTACTGCATCGGCCGCGACGCGTCGCGCGGGCTCAGCGTGGCCAGGCGGATGGCGCTGCGCGGCGCCAGCACCCAGCGGATCGGCTTCTCCGGCACGCCCACGGCGTTCTGCGCGGCGCTCACGCTCAGCTCCACTTCCACCGGGGCGTAGAGGTCGTTGCGCACCTGCAGGGTTTCGAAGCCGTCGTGCCTGAGCGTCTGCAGCTTCACCTGCTGCTCCAGGTGCTCGACCATGCGGTCGCGGAAGACGAACACCTGCGCACCCGCCACGGCCTTGTCCGTGTAGGTGACCACGCCATTGGCGTCGACGTACTTGTAGATGGTCACGGCCGCAGCCGGCCCCGCAGCCATCCATAGACTGCAGAGGAAGAAAAAGCGCCCTAGCATGTCGACTCTGGTTATAGGTATTCGACGCCAGCAAGACTAGCAGCCGAGACCGGCAGCGGCGAGCCGCCGGCCGTCGGGCTGTGAAGCAGGCCTCAGGCGCCGGGGACGTAGTGCTTCTGGGTGCTGCCGCGGGCGATCAGGCGCGACAGGTAGTCGAGCTTCTGCGGGTCGCGGTCGACGAAGCGCAGCAACAGCAGCAGCCACTCGCTGTCGGGCTTGGGTTCCAGCGCCGCCACTGAGTGCAGGTAGCCGTTCAGGCGCGCCACCTCGTTGTCTTCCTCCAGGTCGAGCACCGCGGTTTCCAGCACCTGCGGCAGCACCTGGCCGCGCTTCACCACCAGCTGCGCCTCCTTCAGGCTGAGCCCGCGGATCACGCAGGGCAGGCTGGCATTGGGCAGGCGCAACTGCCCCTGGCCCTTGCCCTGGGCGCCACTGCGCGCAGGCGCGGGGGCCGGCGCGGCAGCAGGAGCCGGACGGGCGGGCGCCGGGGCCGCGGCTGGAGCGGCCGGGGCGCGAACCACCTCGGCCTTGCCGCCGGTGAGGGCGGCGAGGGAGTCGTTCGGCGGGCCGCTGGCCAGGCTGCGCTGCGGCGCCGAGGCCAGCAGCGCATCGAGCTTGCCGGCGCGGCTCAGGGCCTTGCGCACCTTGCTCACCAACTGGTCGTTGGAGAAGGGCTTGCCGATGTAGTCCGACACCCCGGCCTGGATGGCCTGGACCACGTTCTCCTTGTCGCCGCGGCTGGTCACCATGATGAAGGGCACGTCCTTCAGCGGCGCCTGGGCGCGGCACCAGCCGAGCAGTTCGATGCCGGACATCTCCGGCATCTCCCAGTCGCAGAGGATCAGGTCGACCGCGTGGCGGGCGAGGTGCTGCTGGGCCTTGCGGCCGTTCACCGCCTCCTCGATGCGCAACCCCGGAAAATGGTCGCGCAATCCCTTCTTCACCAGGTCGCGGATGAAAGGTGCATCATCCACCACCAGAACACTGACCTTGCTCATCGTCGACTCCCTGGAACGCCAAGGCGAAGGATAGCCTCGGGCACTGGCAGGATGCCATGCCGACGTGACCGGTCGGACACATCCGTCAATCAATCCAGCGTTCGCCCTACGGTTTCCGGAGCCATCCGCAACCCGGCCAGGCATAGCAGGATGGCGCCCACCAGGTACCAGGCCGGCGCGTTCGGGCTGCCGGTGAGGTCGATCAGCCCGGCGGCGAAGAACTGCGCGAAGCCGCCGAACAGCGCGACGCCGACGCAGTAGGTGACCGACAGGCCGGTGGCGCGGATCGCCGCCGGGAACAGCTCCGGCAGGATCGCCAGGGACGCCACCATGCCGTATGTCAGCGGGATGTTGAGCAGCCCCACGATCAGCAGCAGCAGGCCGATGCTGGGCCATTGGTTGAGCAGCAGGAACGCCGGGTAGGTCGCCAGCAGCAGGATCGGCAGCGGCCAGAAGATCGAGCGGCGCCGGCCGATGCGGTCGCTCAGGCGCCCAGCGTGGGGCGCCAGCAGCAGCGACGGCAGGCTGCTCACCACCGCGGCCCAGGTGGCGACGCCCAGCGGCATGCCCAGCACGCTGATGGCGTGGTTGGCCAGGTAGAACTGGGTGATGTAGACCGGCACCGAGACGCCGATCACCAGCAGCACGCCGGTGAGCAGCTGCCGCGGATGCCGGCACAGCAGCGCCAGGCCGCCTTCCCGCGCCTGCCGGCTGTCGCCCTGGGTGGCGGCCGGCAGGGTTTCCTCCAGGCGGTGGCGGATGTATTCGCTGACCGGGATGGCCAGGATGCCCACCGCGAAGACCGCCCGCCAGCCCCAGCTGTCCATGGCCTCGGGGCTCAGCAGGTTGCTCAGCGTCAGCACCACCAGCGCGCCCATGATGGTGCCCAGGCTCTGGCTGAACACCTGCCAGCTGCAGTAGTAGGCCCGCGAGCCCGAGCCGGCGTACTCCATCAGGATGGTGGTGGCGGTGCCCACCTGCCCGCCGACGGCGAAGCCCTGCAGCAGGCGCGCGACTATGATCACCAGCGGCCCGACCAGCCCGGCCTGGGCATAGGTCGGCGCCACGGTGAACAGCAGCGCGCCCAGGGCCATCAGCCACAGCGTCAGGCGCATGGCCGCCTTGCGCCCGGCGCGGTCGGCGTACAGGCCGATCAGCAGGCCGCCGAGCGGGCGCATGACGAAGCCGGTGCCGAACACCGCGAAGGACAGCATCAGCGAAGTCAGCGGGTTTTCCCCGAAGGGGAAGAACAGCCGCGCCATCAGCGTGGCGAGCAGGCTGTAGACGAGGAAGTCGTAGAACTCCAGGGCGTTGCCCAGGCACACCGCGGCGATGGCGCGGGTGCGCCCGGCACGGGAAGGTTCGGCACTCGCAGCGAAGGATGTCGTTCTTGTTGTCATGCTGGGATTCCCCGCGGGAAGGATTCAGGCCAGGAAGCGCTGCGCCAGGCGGACCCAGAAGGTCGCGCCCAGCGGCAGGATGCGGTCGTTGAAGTCGTACCCGGGGTTGTGCACCGCGCAGCCGCCCTCGCCGTCGCCATTGCCGATCATCAGGTAGCAGCCGGGCGCCTGTTCCAGCCAGAAGGCGAAGTCCTCGCTGGCATGGATGGGCCGCGGCTCGGGCTCCAGGCCCTTGTCGCCGAGCCAGTCGAGGACCAGCTCGCGGACCAGCCCCGCGCAGCCGGGGTCGTTGACCAGCACCGGGTAGCCGTCCACCGCCACCAGGACTTCCGCGCGGGCGCCGAAGCTGGCGGCCTGTTGCTGCGCCAGTTCATGGATGCGCCGCAACAGCAGCTCGCGCACCTGCGGGCTCAGCGCGCGCACGCTCAGGCGCAGTTCGGCGCTGTCGGGGATGACGTTGCTGGCGTCGCCGGCGAGGAAGGCGCCCACGGTCAGCACCGCCGCCTCGGACGGCGGCACGTTGCGCGACACCAGGCTCTGCAGGGCGCTGACCAGCGCGGCGCCGGCGAGGATCGGGTCCACCGTCTGCTCGGGCATGGCGCCGTGGCCGCCGCGGCCGTGGATGAGGATGGTCACGTCGTCGGCCGAGGCCATGCACGGCCCCGGCATGACCATGAAGCGCCCCTCGGCCAGGCCGGGCAGGTTGTGCATGGCGAACAGGGCATCGCAGGGGAAACGCTGCAGCAGGCCCTCGTCGAGCATGCGCTTGGCCCCGGAGCCGCCATGGCCTTCCTCGGCGGGCTGGAAGAACAGGTGCAGGGTGCCGCGCCAGTTGCGCTCGCGGGCCAGCTCGCAGGCCGCGGCCAGGAGCATGGCGGTGTGCCCGTCATGGCCGCAGGCGTGCATCTTGCCGGGCACCCGGCTGCTCCAGGGCAGCCCGCTCTGCTCGTGGATCGGCAGCGCGTCCAGCTCGGCGCGCAGGCCCAGCACCGGGCCGGGGCCATTGCGCAGGGTGGCGATCACCCCGGTGCCGGCCATCTCGGCGATCTCGTAGCCCCAGGCGCGCAGCCGTTCGATGACACGCTCGCGGGTGGAGTACTCTTCGAAGCCCAGCTCGGGTTCGGCGTGGATGGCCCGGCGCAGTTCGACCATTTCCGGGACGATGGCGGCTATGCCCGGCGCTATACAGGCTCTGTTCATCGGCTCGCTCCTGTTTTTCTTGTGGGATTGGACTGGATCGATGCCCGTGACCGGCCGGTATGCTGGGCGTGGATTACCCTAGCGTCGGCGCCGCATGCGCATAAGCCAAAAAAATGTTGTCGTGACGACCTCCGGTGTTCGGAGGGGAGGCGAGCGTTGAAACTGCATCAGTTGCAGGCTTTGATAGCCGTGGCCGACGGCGGCGGCATCCGCGCCGCGGCCCGTGGCCTGGGCCTCAGCCAGGCCGCGGTGACCCGTGCCCTGCGCGAGCTGGAGGAGGAACAGGGGCTGCCGCTGCTGATGCGTCACGCCGGCGGCGCCCGGCTGACCACCGCCGGGCAGGTGCTGCTGCCCCGCGCCCGGCAGATCGCCACCCAACTCGACAGCGCCCGCCAGGAACTGGCCGCCCTGCGCGGCGAAGGCGCGGCAACGCTGTGCGTCGGCGTCACCCCCTGGTTCGGCCAGACCTTGCTGGGCAACGCCCTGCAGGCCTTCCGCAGGGACATGCCGCAGGTCCACCTGGAGCTGTACGAGGGGCTGCAGGCGGTGATCCTGCCGCTGCTGCGCACGGGCCGCATGCAGTTCGCCCTGGGCCCGGCGGGCATCCTCCAGGGCGCGGAATTCGTGCATCAGCCGCTGGCGCACTACCGCATGCAGGTGGTGGCCCGCAACGGCCACCCACTGGCCGCGTCGCGCTCGCTGAGGCAGTTGCTGGAGCACGACTGGACGATGAACTTCACCGCCGACCGCTACGCCGAGACCACCCATGAACTGTTCGGCCAGCATGGCCTGCAGATCGCCCGCGAACGCATCGTCTGCGCCCATTCCGCGGGCATGCTCAGCAGCCTGATCGTCGACGCCGGCCTGCTCGGCTACGCGCCGCAGCCGATGATGCTCTGCGAACCGCTGCGCAGCGGCGCACGGGCCCTGGCGCTGGAGGAACCATTGCCGGACGGGGACATCAGCATCATCCGCCTGCGCGACCAGGGGCTGGACGCGACCTCCCGGCACTTCGTCCATTGCCTGCAGCAGGCGCTGAAAGACAACAGCCGCGCCCGCGATCCCGCGGGCCGGCAGTTGGCGGAGATGGTGAGGTTGAGTTTCTGAGCGGGCCAAGACCGCGGCGCGCTTCGTAGGAGATCTCATCCGCGAATCGCGCCGGGACATCCGGCTATCGCGGACAAGGTCCGCTCCTACGAAGGAGAAATACCGTGCCTCCCGGCAACCTGTAGGAGCGGGCCCTGCCCGCGATTTCGCGCGCAGGGCGCGCTCCTACAGGGGAATGGCGCGGGTGGGGCAGCGTAGGAGCGGATCTTATCCGCGAATCGCGCCGGGACATCCGGCTATCGCGGACAAGGTCCGCTACCCCCTACGGACGGGCACGGCCCCTCGTAGGATGGTGTTGAGCGAAGCGATACCCATCGCCACCACCGCATGGGTTTCGCAGTCTCAACCCATCCTACGAAAAGCGGCTCGGCGCAGCAGGGTTGGCGTTTCGGCGAGCGCCGCCATGAGCCCAGGTGCGGCTCAGCTATCGGACTTGCCCTGCACTTCTTCCTTCATGCGCGTCAGGCCGATGTGGCGGACGTCGGTGCCGCGCACCAGGTAGATCACCAGTTCGGCGATGTTGCGCGCGTGGTCGCCGATGCGTTCCAGCGAGCGCAGGGCCCAGATGACGTTGAGCACGCGGGAGATGGCCCGCGGGTCTTCCATCATGTAGGTCACCAGTTCGCGCAGGGCGGTCTTGTACTCGCGGTCGACGGTCTTGTCGTACTGTGCCACCGACAGCGCCAGGTCGGCGTCGAAACGGGCGAAGGCGTCCAGCGCCTCCTGCACCATCTTGCGCACCTGGCCGCCGATGTGGCGCACCTCGACGTAGCCGCGCGGCGACTCGCCTTCCTCGCACAGCTGGATGGCGCGGCGGGCGATCTTCGAGGCTTCGTCGCCGATGCGCTCGAGGTCGATCACCGACTTGGAGATGCTGATGATCAGTCGCAGGTCGGAGGCCGCCGGCTGGCGACGGGCGAGGATGCGCAGGCATTCCTCGTCGATGTTGCGCTCCATCTGGTTGATCTGGTCGTCGATCTCGCGCACCTGCTGGGCCAGGCCCGAGTCGGCGTCGATCAGCGCGGTGACCGCGTCGTTGACCTGTTTCTCCACCAGCCCGCCCATGGCCAGGAGGTGGCTGCGCACGTCTTCCAGCTCGGCGTTGAACTGCTGGGAGATGTGATGGCTGAGACTTTCTTTGTTGATCATGTGGTTTCGCTCCGCGAAAGCTGCAGGCTACGCGCCGAAGGTTGCAGATTTATGATGCGGCCGCCGCCCGGCCCTTAGCCGTAGCGCCCGGTGATGTAGTCCTCGGTCTGCTTCTTCGCCGGGTTGGTGAAGAGCGTGTCGGTGTCGCCGAACTCGATCAGCTTGCCCATGTACATGAACGCCGTGTAGTCGGACACCCGCGCGGCCTGCTGCATGTTGTGGGTGACTATCACGATGGTGAACTTGGATTTCAGTTCGTAGATCAGTTCCTCGATCTTCAGCGTGGAGATCGGGTCCAGCGCCGAGCAGGGCTCGTCGAGCAGCAGCACTTCCGGCTCCACCGCGATGGTCCGGGCGATCACCAGGCGCTGCTGCTGCCCGCCCGACAGGCCCAGGGCCGACTCGTGCAGGCGGTCCTTCACTTCGTCCCACAATGCCGCGCCCTTGAGCGCCCATTCCACGGCCTCGTCGAGGGTGCGCTTCTTGTTCACACCCTGGATACGCAAGCCGTAGACCACGTTCTCGTAGATGGTCTTGGGGAAGGGGTTGGGCTTCTGGAACACCATGCCGACGCGGCGGCGCAGCTCGGCCACGTCCACGCCGCGGGCGAAGATGTCGTGGCCATCGAGGCGGATCTCGCCTTCCACGCGGCAGTCGTCGACCAGGTCGTTCATGCGGTTGAAGCAGCGCAGCAGGGTCGACTTGCCGCAGCCGGACGGGCCGATGAAGGCGGTCACGCGCTGCTTGGGGATCTGCATGGCGACGTCGAACAGCGCCTGTTTCTGGCCGTAGAACAGGTTCAGGCCGGGCACTTCCAGGGCCACGGTTTCCTTGTCCAGGCGCATGCCCTCGCGGATCGGCCGGCCGAGGGCGGCGAGGTCGATGCCATGGCGATGGGGTTCTTGTTGCATCTCGTCTCTCCCGTTGGAGGCTCGGGCCGCCGCCTGCGCAGGCGGCGGCCGCGGATCAGTTTTCCAGCGCCTTGTACTTCTCGCGCAGGCGGTTGCGGATGGCGATGGCGGAGAAGTTCAGCAGGGCGATCACCAGCACCAGCAGCAGCGCGGTGGCGTACACCAGCGGCCGCGCGGCCTCGACGTTGGGGCTCTGGAAGCCGACGTCGTAGATGTGGAAGCCCAGGTGCATGATCTTCTGGTCCAGGTGCACGTAGGGGTAGTTGCCGTCCACCGGCAGCGACGGCGCCAGTTTCACCACGCCCACCAGCATCAGCGGCGCCACTTCGCCGGCGGCGCGGGCCACGGCGAGGATCAGGCCGGTCATCATGGCCGGGCTGGCCATGGGCAGGACGATCTTCCACAGCGTCTCGGCCTTGGTCGCGCCCAGGGCCAGGGAGCCCTCGCGGATCGCCCGCGGGATGCGCGACAGGCCTTCCTCGGTGGCCACGATCACCACCGGCACGGCGAGGATCGCCAGGGTCAGCGAGGCCCAGAACAGCCCCGGGGTGCCGAAGGTCGGCGCCGGCAGCGCCTCGGGGAAGAACAGCCGGTCGATCGAGCCGCCCAGCACGTAGACGAAGAAGCCCAGGCCGAACACGCCGTAGACGATGGCCGGGACCCCGGCGAGGTTGTTCACGGCGATGCGGATCACCCGCGTCAGCAGGCCCTGGCGCGCGTACTCGCGCAGGTAGACCGCGGCGATGACGCCGAACGGGGTGACGATCACCGCCATCACCAGGGTCATCATCACGGTGCCGAAGATCGCCGGGAAGATGCCGCCCTCGGTGTTGGCCTCGCGCGGGTCCTCGCTGAGGAACTCCCAGAGCTTCTTGAAGTAGAACGACAGCTTGGCGCCGAAGCCCATGGCGTTGGGCTGGTAGGCGTGGACCAGCTTGCCGAGGCTGATCTCGGTCTCGCGGCCGCCGGCCTCGCGCATCACCACGCTGTCGCGGTTGAACTGCTGGCGCAGCTCGCCCAGCCGGTCTTCGTACTCGCGGTAGCGTCCCTGCAGCTCGGCGCGGGCGGCGGCGAGATCGGCCTGGGCGGTGGCATCCAGCTCGCCGTGCAGTTGCAGGCGGCGCTCCTTCAGGCGCAGGCGCTCCAGCTCGTGGTTGATGCTGCCGATATCCTTCTTCTCCAGCTGGTAGAGCTGGTCGTACAACCCTTCCACCCGCCGCAGGCGCTGCTGCAGTTCAGGCATGGCGCCGGCGCCCTGGGCCACCACCTGGCCGTCCTGTTTCACGCTGACCAGGTAGCCGTAGTAGTTGCCCCACTCGCGGCGCTCCAGGGTCACCAGCTCCTGCGGCCAGCGCCGCTCGGCGAGCCAGTCGCCGATCACCCAGGAGAAGTCGCTGCCGTAGAGATCGCGGTTGCCCAGCTTGAGCAGCTCGCGGGTCATGAACTCGGGGCCTTCGGCGGGCACCGGCAGGCCGGCGCCGCGCAGGCGTTCGCGCGGCACTTCCTCGACCTGCACTTCTTCGCCGATCAGCACCTTCGCCTCCTGCCCGGGCACGCTGTAGCGCGCCTCCAGCACGTCGGCCGGCCAGAAGTGGCCGAGGCCGCGCACGGCGATGACGGCCAGCAGGCCGAGGGTCATGATCACCGCGATGGAAACCGCGCCGGCGTTCATCCACACCCAGGGAGAACCGCTGGCGAACCAGGCTTTCAGCGTTTCCTGCTTCTGTTTCACTTGGAAAGTGCCTCTTCAGACGCCGGTCAGAGCGACGCGTATTTCTTCCGCAGCCGCTGACGGATCAGTTCGGCCAGGGTGTTCATCACGAAGGTGAAGGTCAGCAGCACCAGCGCCGAGAGGAACAGCACGCGGTAGTGGGTGCCGCCCACCTCCGACTCGGGCATTTCCACCGCCACGTTCGCCGCCAGGGTGCGCATGCCCTGGAAGATGTTCATGTCCATCACCGGGGTGTTGCCGGTGGCCATCAGCACGATCATGGTCTCGCCCACGGCGCGGCCCATGCCGATCATCAGCGCCGAGAAGATGCCCGGGCTGGCGGTGAGGATCACCACGCGGGTCAGCGTCTGCCAGGGCGTGGCGCCCAGGGCCAGGGAGCCGTAGGTGAGGCTGCGGGGCACGCTGAAGATGGCGTCCTCGGCGATGGAGAAGATGTTCGGGATCACTGCGAAACCCATGGCCAGGCCGACGATCAGGGCGTTGCGCTGGTCGTAGGTGATGCCCAGGTCGTGGCTTATCCACAGGCGCATGTCGCCGCCGAAGAAGGCGGTTTCCAGGTGCGGGCTGAGCCACAGGGCGAAGGCGCCGACGCCGAGCACCACGGGAATGAGGATGGCCGCTTCCCAGCCGTCCGGCAGCGCCAGGCGGATGCGCTCGGGCAGGCGGCTCCAGAGCAGGCCGGCGAGCAGGATGCCCAGGGGTGTGAGCAGCAGCAGGCTGAAGATGCCCGGCAGGTGGCCTTCGACGTAGGGCGCGAGGAACAGGCCGGCGAAGAAGCCGAGGATCACCGTCGGCAACGCCTCCATCAGCTCGATCACCGGCTTGACCTTGCGGCGCATCGCCGGGGCCATGAAGTAGGCGGTGTAGACGGCCGCGGCGATGGCCAGCGGGGCGGCCAGGATCATTGCGTAGAAGGCCGCCTTGAGGGTGCCGAAGGTCAGCGGCGCCAGGCTCAGCTTGGGCTCGAAGTCGGTGGTGGCGGCGGTGGACTGCCAGACGTACTGCGGCTTGTCGTAGCTTTCGTACCAGACCTTGCTCCACAGCGCGCTCCAGGAAACCTCCGGGTGCGGGTTGCTCAGATCGAAGCCGCGCAGTTGACCAGCCTGCTCCAGCAACAGGCGGTTGGCCCGCGGCGACAGGGCCAGCACGCCGCTGGCCGGCGCCACCTGCTGTTCCAGCAAAGTGCGGTGCGCGGTGCTGTGGAACACACCGAGTTCGCCGGCGCTGTCCAGGGCGACGAAGCCTTTGCGGCGCTGCTCGGGAACGATGGCAGTGATCGGCTTGCTGCCCAGCTGGAAGTCGCGCACGTGTGCCAGGCGCGGTTCGCCGTCGGTGTCGCGGGCCATGAACCACTGGCTGATGCCGCCGTCGGAGTTGCCGATCATCAGCGAGATGCCGCCCAGCAGCTGGGCGCTGGCGGTGACCTCGCGGTTGGCATGGTCGAGCAGCTTGTAGCGGCCGTTGAGCTGGCGGGTGCGCAGGTCGAAGACGTCGGCCTGGGCGCGGCCGTTGATGACGTACAGCCACTGCTTGCGCGGGTCGATGTAGATCGCCTTCACCGGGTCGGCGATCTGCGGCAGGTTCACGGCCTCCTGCTCCAGGGTGGTCTCGCCGGTGAGCATGTTCTCCTGGCTGGTCAAACTCAGCAGCAGCATCTGGCTGCCGCTGGAGCCGGCCAGCAGCAGGCCGTCGTCGTCCGAGGCCAGGGCCACGTGCTCCAGCGCGCGGCCTTGCGGGTCGAGGCTGATGGGCGCCTCGCCGTAGGGGTAGTCGATCTGCGGGGTGATGGTCTTGCGGTTGTCCGGGTAGGTGACCTGGTAGGCGTGGCGGAACACCAGCGCCTGGCCGTTGGACAGGCCCAGCGCCACCATCGGGTGCCCCGGCTGGTCCTCGGCGATGGAGACCACCTGGCTGCCGGCCGGCAGCTTGAGCGCCTGGCGGCTGAGTTCGGCGCCGCTGTCCAGGTCGAAGAACAGCACCTGGCCGTCGGCGGCCACGCGCATGGCCACCTGGTTCTGCTCCTCGATGCTCAGCAGCAGGGGCGCCTGTACTTCCTTCAGCCAGGCCGGGGCCAGGGGCGCGCGGGCGTCCAGCTCGGCGCCGCGGAACAGCGGCAGCACCACGTAGGCCAGGTAGAAGAAGATGAGGGTGATGGCCACCAGCACGGACAGCCCGCCGACCAGCACGTACCAGCGCGTCAGGCGGTCCTTGAGGGCGCGCATGCGGCGTTTGCGACGCAGGGTCGGGGTGTTGAAATCGATCCGCTCGGGGGTGGAATTGCTCATCGACGAAGTGGCCAGGTCATTCATGGGGGCGACACGCTTGCGGCAGTCTATGACAGAAACATGACACAGAGATGACGAGACGAAGCCCGTCGGCAGTTGCCTGCCAACGGGCTGGGTCACCTACCGCTCAGCCCATGGGGCCGGCGGGGGCGCTACCTAGAGTCCCAGTTCCTTGACCGCCTTCGCCGCGACCTTGGCCGGCAGCGGGATGTAGCCGTCCTTGACCACGACTTCCTGGCCGGTCTTGGACAGCACCATCTTCAGGAATTGGGCTTCCAGCGGGTCCAGCGGCTTGTTCGGCGCCTTGTTCACGTAGACGTAGAGGAAGCGCGCCAGCGGGTAGGTGCCGTTCAGGGCGTTCTGCTCATTGTCCTCGACGTAGGGGTCGCCCTGCTTCTTGGCCAGGGCCACGGTCTTCACGCTGGCGGTCTTGTAGCCGATGCCGGAGTAGCCGATGCCGTTGAGCGACTGGCTGATCGACTGCACCACCGAAGCGGAACCCGGCTGCTCGTTGACGTTGGGCTTGAAGTCACCCTTGCACAGGGCCTCTTCCTTGAAATAGCCGTAGGTACCGGACACCGAGTTGCGGCCGAACAGCTGCACCGGCTTGTTGGCCCAGTCGCCGCCCAGGCCCAGGTCGCTCCAGGTCTTCACGTCCTGCTTGGCGCCGCACAGGCGGGTGGCGGAGAAGATGGCGTCGACCTGCTGCATGGTCAGGCCCTTGATGGGGTTGTCCTTGTGCACGAAGACGGCCAGGGCGTCGACCGCGACGGGCACGGCGGTGGGCTTGTAGCCGTACTTCTGCTCGAAGGCCTGCAGCTCGACGTCCTTCATCTTGCGGCTCATCGGGCCGAGGTTGGCGGTGCCCTCGGTGAGCGCCGGCGGGGCGGTGGAGGAGCCCGCGGCCTGGATCTGCACGTTCACGCTCGGGTACAGGCGCTTGTACTCCTCGGCCCAGAGGGTCATGAGGTTGGCCAGGGTATCGGAGCCCACGCTGGAGAGATTGCCCGAGACGCCGCTGGTCTTCTGGTAGTCCGGCAGCGCCGGGTCGATCGCGGCGAAAGCGCTGGCAGCGCCCACGCCGGCGGCGGCGAAGGTCAGCGCCGCCATCAAACGCTTGAGTTTCATGCCTTGCTCCTTGAGGAAAGGCCGACTGGCTGGAATTCGGCGCCGCTCTCATGGGGCGCGAGCAGACTCTATGAAAGCAATGTGACAGCCAGATGAAAACCGACAGGCTCGGAGAAGAAATGTGACGGTATTTATTACGAAATATTTCATTCGCAACGAGCGCCGAAGAAACGCCTCGCAGGAAGGGTTTCGAGGCCTGAACCCACCTGTAGGAGCGGGCCCTGCCCGCGATTTCGCGCACAGGGCGCGCTCCTACAGGGGAATGGCGCAGGTGGGGCGGCGTAGGAGCGGATCTTATCCGCGAAACGCGCCGGGACCGCCGGCTATCGCGGACAAGGTCCGCTCCTACGGGTGCAGGTCCCGCATAGGATGGTGGCGTCGGCGGGACGCGTAGGATGGCGTTGAGCGAAGCGATACCCATCGCCATGGCCATGCCTCACGTGTAGGAGCGGGCCCTGCCCGCGATTCGCGCGCAGGGCGCGCTCCTACAAGGGGAATGCAATGGCGTGGATGGGATCACCCCGGCTTTCCGCGCCCCAAAAGCAAAACCCCCGACCAGCCAGGCTGATCAGGGGTTTTGGGATAGGTGCTTGACGATGACCTACTCTCACATGGGGAAACCCCACACTACCATCGGCGATGCGTCGTTTCACTGCTGAGTTCG